>CAZQBM010000019.1:0-40057 GCA_964591945.1 uncultured Lachnospiraceae bacterium
ACCAGACAGCAGTAGATATCAACGTAGTTCAGGGTGAAAGACAGTTCGCAAGAGACAACAAGTCTCTCGGCCAGTTCCGTCTCGACGGTATCCCTCCCGCAAGACGTGGTGTACCTCAGATCGAAGTTACTTTTGACATCGATGCAAACGGTATCGTAAACGTATCTGCTAAGGATTTAGGAACCGGTAAGGAACAGCACATCACAATTACAGCAGGTTCTAATATGTCAGATGCTGATATTGAAAGAGCAGTAAAAGAAGCTGCTGAATATGAAGCTCAGGATAAGAAACGTAAGGAAGCTATCGATGCAAGAAACGATGCAGACTCTATGGTATTCCAGACAGAGAAGGCATTGAATGAAGTAGGCGATAAGATTTCTGAATCCGACAAGGCTGACTTGGAAGTAGAATTAAACAACGTAAAAGACATCTTAGAGAGAACCAAAGATAAGGAAATGACAGAAGATGAAGTTTCTGAATTAAAGGCTGCTCAGGAAAAGATGATGGAAAAGGCACAGTCCCTCTTCAGCAAGATGTATGAAAGCATGCAGGGTGCCGGCGGTGCAGGCCCTGATATGAGCCAGTTTACAGGTGCAGGTGCTTCCGATGATGATGGCGCTTCAGCAGGTGCTGCAGATGATATCATCGATGGTGACTTCAGAGAAGTATAATTGAGGGTTGCCACTTTTATAAAAGAAAATGGTAGTTGGGGAATTCGCAAGAGTTCCCCGCTACATACTATAAAATCCACGGGGAAAGCTTTTCTTTCGTGGAATTTATGGCGCTATGAGGAATGGCGTATTTTACAGGTGTTGTTTGTAAAACAACGGAATGGAGATTATTATGGCAGAACAGAAAAGGGACTATTATGAGGTCCTTGGTGTTGAAAAAGGGGCAGATGATGCCGCAATTAAAAAAGCATATCGTGCTCTTGCCAAAAAATATCACCCGGATATGAATCCGGATGATCCCAATGCAGAAGCTAAGTTTAAGGAAGCATCGGAAGCCTATGCTGTTTTAAGTGATGCTGATAAAAGAAAGCAATACGATCAGTTCGGTCATGCGGCTTTTGACCAGGGTGCCGGCGGCGGTTATGGCGGATTTGATTATTCCACAATGGATTTCACGGATATTTTCGGTGATTTATTCGGCGATTTCTTCGGTGGCGGAAGACGTAGCAGCGGCAGAGGAAACGGACCCAGAAAGGGTGCGGATATTCGTAAGTCTGTACGTTTGACTTTTGAAGAAGCGGTATTCGGTACCGAAAAAGAAATTGAAGTGGATTCTAAAGAAGAATGTCAGACCTGTCACGGAAGCGGTGCGAAACCGGGAACCAGTCCTGAAACCTGTCAGAACTGTAAAGGTAAAGGTCAGGTTGTGGTTACACAGAATTCCTTCTTTGGAACCATGCGTAGTGTTCAGACCTGTCGCGAATGTAACGGTAGCGGTAAGGTAGTGAAAGATAAATGTACCGATTGTCGTGGAACCGGTTATACCACAATCAGAAAGCGTTATGCGGTAAGCTTCCCGGCAGGTATCGATAACGGTATTGTCAGAAGATTGCAGGGTAAGGGTGAACCCGGTGTAAACGGCGGTCCCCGCGGTGATATTCTGGTAGAACCCATCGTCTCAAGACATCCTATTTTCCAGAGACAGGAGTATGATATCTATTCGACTGCGCCGGTATCTTTTGCGGTAGCTGCTTTGGGTGGCGAGATTTATGTGGATACCGTTGACGGTAAGGTAATATATGAAGTAAAACCCGGAACACAGACCGGTTTGCGTGTGCGTTTGCGTGGTAAGGGTGTACCCACATTGCGCAATAAAGAAGTGCGTGGTGATCATTATGTGACTTTGGTTGTGTCTGTTCCCGAGAAGCTTTCAAGCGAAGCGAAGGAGTTGTTGCGTCAGTTTGATGCGGCGACGGGAGACAGTCTGCGTGCGGTAGAAAAGGTAACGGAAAGCAAGGATAAAGACCCGAAGGACAAAGATAAAAAGGGTAAGAAGAAAAAAGGATTTTTTGGTTAAACAGAATAGGTGCGTTGTTAATCATTTGTTTTCGAGCACAAAAGCCTCTCAAACAAAAGGATTAACAACGCACCTTTTAGTTATCATCATTTAGATCTTCGGTTAAAGTAGCATCTTTAACTTTGTTTTCTTCAATTGCAGTCGATTCCGCTTCGTTTGCCAGTTCAATATTTTTCTGAACATCTTCCTGGGTAGTTTCTTTTACTTTCTTTTTGAAGAGATCTTTTAGTTTCTTCTTGCCTTCCGGTGTGCCGAGTTCAGAGGCTTTCAAATCGCCCTTATAAATGGCTTCCATAAGAACAATATAAGCTTCGCCGAGAGCAGTGGTAATCACGCCTGCGGTTGCACCGGAAATGGTACCGCCAAGCACTGTACCTGCGCCGGGAACCAGTTTTAAGAGGTTGGCAGCGATGGTCTTACCGGCAATGGTTGCACCGCCTGTACCTAATGCGGAAGATACGAAAGCGGTAATGATACTCTTGTTGATATCCAAACCATAAATGGCAGTAATGCTTGCAATCATTGCTACCTGTGTCGGAATTAAAAGAGCACTGTCTGCAAAAGGAATCGGTGCAAAACCCTCACCGAATGCTGTCGCTGTTGCGGTTGCTACGGCGACCTGTGCGCGCTTTTTTTTGGCCTTGAGTGAAGCGATTTGAACACTCTGTAGCGTGTCCTGCAGTTCTTCCGGCAAAACTTCCGTCATAACGGCAAGTAAAGCGTCCAATCCGTAGGCTTTGATAGGTGGCAGGGATTCGTCAAACACGAAATCCTGTGCAAGTACGGGTACAACCTGGATAACGTCAAGGTTTTCATCCATAATCAAGTTCTTCATCTTCTCGGCATTCGGTTTAGAGAAGGCTTGTGTTAACACGATGATAACAGGAACTTCCGTTACGGAATTCTCTTTGGCAAGGTCACGCAACCACTCGATTTCTTCCGGTTCGATACGATTTGAAGCAGTGTTAATGCAGTACCAGATGCAGTGAATTGCCTTGTTAACATCGGTACCTGACATACCGGATTTGATGGTGTCAAGAATTTCCTTTTTTACTTCCTTCTGGGCATCTTTGCCTAATTCAAATCCTTTGGTATCGTAAATGTTCAAAGGAACGCCCTTTTTGCTGATTTTACGCATGTGCTGGGTGATAGGCTTACCGATACCTGTCTCTGCCAGATTGTCGCGGAACATACTGTTGATTAAGGTACTCTTACCAACGCCGGTTTTGCCCGCAACGATAATATTTAAAGTGTTTAAGTTTTTGATTCGGTCACTGATGGCAGTGATACAATCCTGTGCAATTTTATCAAGACTGACTTCCATTTTTATAATCCCCCATTATTTTTTATCAATTTTGATTCCGTATTGGTCGCGAAGGACTTTACGGTTATAAGATTTGTATATTTTGTTGGAGCATTTCTTCTGCATTTGAGGTATCAGAAATGCGCCGACACCCAATGCTGCGGTAAAACATGCCATCATCAATACTTTATCGTTTTTTGACATATGTATATCCCCCTTTGTGTGAAATTTATGGATAAAAGAGCTAAATTTCAAATGTATAAAATACTCTCATCTGTAGTTTAGCACAGCAAGTCGCAGATTTCAATTATTAGCATTATGAATAAGGATTTGAAAACACAGCCGGCTTTGCATAAAAAAGGCGGTTTTACTTGTATCGCCTAAAAGGGTGGTGTATAATTTACTATGTATGAGTATGCTTGTGTGACGTATGTAGCAAGCATTGAAAATGATAGCAGGAGTAAATTATGGCGACTTGGTCATCAAGAGGTCTTCGCGGATCTACACTGGAAGATATGATAAACCGTACAAATGAAAAATATCGCGAAAACGGGCTGGCCCTGATTCAGAAGGTTCCTACTCCCATTACACCGGTGCAGATTGACCAGAAGAGCCGACACATTACGCTTGCGTATTTTGACCAAAAAAGTACCGTAGACTATATTGGTGCGGTGCAGGGCATCCCTGTGTGTTTTGATGCCAAAGAAAGTGCCAACCTGACCTTCTCTTTGCAGAACATTCACGCACACCAGGTGCAGTTTATGGAGGAGTTTGAGAAACAGGGAGGTATCGCCTTTTTCCTGATTTACTATACGTCCATTGATGAGTTGTATTATCTCCCCTTTGAGTATCTGAAACTTTTCTGGGACAGGGCGCAGAACGGCGGACGTAAAAGTTTCCGCCATGAGGAGTTGAATCCGGCGTATGTTTTGCCGAAACACAGCGGGGTTTTGGTGCCTTACCTTGAGGCATTGAAGCAGGATTTGGAAGACAGGGAATAGTACATGTAAAAAGCAAATACGGGAAGGTATTTTAGATGATTGTAATTACCAAAAATTTCGACGAATTAACTACTACAGAGCTTTATGAAATTCTGAAAGCCCGGGCGGAAATTTTTATTATGGAACAGAATATCAATTACCAGGATATGGACGATATTGATTATAAAAGCATGCACTGTTTTATCAAGGAGGGCGATAAAGTAATCGCCTATCTGCGGGCCTTTTATAAAAGTGAAGACAAGTCTGTAGTGAAAATAGGCCGCGTGCTGACTTTAGAGCACGGCAAGGGCGTAGGCAGGGTGCTTTTGGAAGAAAGCATCAAGGCAATCAAGGAGAAAATGCAGTGCAATCAAATCTACATAGAAGCACAGAAACACGCCATCGGCTTTTATGAGAAGTTTGGATTCGTAACGACGTCCGGAGAGTTCCTGGAAGAAGGCATTATACATATGGCGATGGAGCTGGATGTGTAAAAGATTGTTTGAAATATAGAGCAGACTGCTGTTTGGTATATGGAAATAATTAGCATATAAATATTAAGGAGGCACAAAATGAAGTGGCATAAAATCACAGTAAAAACAACAACAGAAGCAGAAGACATTATCATCTGTACCTTGGCTGACGTAGGACTTGAGGGTGCGCAGATTGAAGATAAAATTCCTTTGACACCATTGGAGAAGGAGCAGATGTTTGTGGATATTTTACCCCAGACAGAAGAAGATGACGGAGTGGCATATCTTAACTTCTTCGTAGAAGAAAGCGATGATTTGGATATGGGTGAACTTGTGGCTTCTGTGGAAGAGGAGTTGGAAGGTCTCCGTATGTTTATGGATATCGGTGAAGGAACGATTACCTTGTCCGAAACGGAGGATTTAGACTGGATTAACAACTGGAAGAAGTACTTCCATCAGTTTTATATTGATGAATTGTTGGTGATTCCCTCTTGGGAAGAAGTTAAGCCTGAGGATGCAGAAAAGAAGATTCTTCATATCGATCCCGGTACTGCATTCGGAACCGGTATGCATGAAACCACACAGCTTTGCATCCGTCAGATTAAGAAGTATGTAACGCTGGAAACCAATATTTTAGATGTGGGTTGCGGTAGCGGTATTCTTGCGATTCTTGCATTGATGTACGGCGCAAAGCATGCAAAAGGTACAGACCTTGACCCCTGTGCATTGGATGCAACTTTGGAGAATATGGAAGCCAACGGCATCGACCCGAAGGACTTCGAAGTTATCATCGGAAATATCATTAGTGAAAGGTCCGTACAGGATTGGGCGGGTTATGAGTGCTATGATATTGTTGTGGCAAATATTTTACACAATGTACTTGAAGTGCTTACTCCTGTTGTTACGGCACAGATGAAACCCGGCGCAATTTATATTACTTCCGGCATCATTGCGGAGAAGGAAGATTTTGTTGTGGATGTGGTGAAGAAGGCCGGACTCAAACTTGTGGAAGTAACCCGTCAGGGCGAGTGGGTCAGCGTAACTGCCAAGAAGCCGGAATAAAGGAGCAAATATTATGTATCACTTCTTTGTAGACCCCGGACAAATCCAGGGGACACAAATTTTAATAACGGGTAAAGACGTGAATCATATTAAGAATGTACTTCGTATGCGCATCGGTGAAGAAGTGTCCGTTGGCAACGGCACGGATGGCAAGGAGTATCGTTGTGCTATTGATGCCTTTGAAGAGGATTGCGTAGTCTGTAAGCTTCTTTTTGTCAAAGAAGACGGTGTGGAATTGCCGGTAAAAGTCACTCTTTTCCAGGGCTTGCCAAAGGCTGATAAAATGGAGTTAATCATCCAGAAGGCCGTGGAACTTGGGGTGTATGAAATTGTACCGGTGGCAACCAAGCGTTGTGTGGTCAAATTGGACGCTAAGAAAGAAGCATCCAAAATTGCCCGTTGGCAGGCTATTGCAGAGGCGGCAGCCAAGCAGAGTAAAAGGGCTGTAGTGCCCCGTATTTGCCCCGTAATGACCATGGGCGAAGCGATACGGGCCGCGAGTGTGATGGAGCACCGTATCATCCCTTACGAGCTTGCTGAGGGTATGAATAAAACAAAGGAAATTTTTGCATCTTTTACACCCGGAAATTCCGTTGCGGTTTTTATCGGGCCCGAAGGCGGCTTTGAGGAGAAAGAAGTAGAGGCGGCAGCGGCAGCAGGTGTGGAACCAATCTCCCTGGGCAAAAGAATTCTTCGTACGGAGACTGCAGGTTTTACCGTGCTTTCCTGGATTATGTACGAGTTAGAAGTAAGACAGGGCGAATAAAAGAAAAAATATTATATGCTGAACTCTTGGAAATTATGCATTTGGCGTAATATATTGTGTACGATGTTTTCGTAGTTTGCATATAATATATCAGAAAATTCTTTCTGCATAAATGAGAACTTTTTATGCGGAAATGAAACGATAAAGGCAGGAAATGTTATGGAGATTTATTTAGACAATTCTGCGACAACCAAATGCTTTGATGAAGTGGCGCAGGCGGTTGCGCAGATGATGACTGAAGATTACGGAAATCCATCCAGTATGCATATGAAAGGCATTAAGGCTGAACAGTACGTGAAGCAGGCAACGGAAGTAATTGCCAAAACATTGAAAGTTAATGAGAAAGAAATTTTTTATACCTCGGGCGGAACCGAGTCTGACAATATGGCGATTATCGGAGCGGCGATGGCGAATTGCCGTAGTGGAAAACACATTGTGACAACGCCGATGGAACATCCGGCGGTTGGACAGTGTATGAAGTACCTTGAGAAAGAAGGCTTTGAAATCACTTATTTACAGCCCGACGCAAGCGGTTGTATTCGTTTGGAAGATTTGGAGAACAGCATTCGTCCGGACACCATTCTTGTGTCTGTCATGGCGGTGAACAATGAAATCGGAACCATTCAGCCCATTGAACAGGCCGGTGATATTATTAAGCGAAAGAATGCTGATACGTTGTTCCATGTGGACGCTGTGCAGGGATATGGCAAGATGGAAATCTATCCCCGCAGATGGAAGATTGATATGCTTTCTGTCAGCGGTCATAAAATTCACGGACCGAAGGGGGTTGGTTTCCTTTATGTTAATGAAAAGGTTAAGATAAAACCCATTCTTCTCGGTGGCGGACAGCAGAAAGGTATGCGTTCCGGAACAGAAAATGTGCCCGGTGTTGTAGGTCTTGCCAAGGCTGCGGAGATGGTGTATGCCAATATGGAATGTGACATTAATAAAATGTACTGCTTGAGAGATTATTTCATCGGTCAGGTAAGTAAACTGGAAGGCGTCTCGGTAAACGGAGCCCAAGGCCGTAAGGCTGCCCCACATGTGGTCAGTGTTTCGGTGGAAGGCGTCAGGGCAGAAGTATTATTGCACGCGTTGGAAGATAAAAATATTTATATTTCAGCCGGAAGTGCCTGTTCTTCCCACAAGCCTGTACCGTCGGCTACACTGCAGGCAATCGGATTACCCAAAGAATTATTGGGTTCTACCGTGCGATTCAGCTTTTCGGTTTTTACAACCAAGGAAGAAATTGATTGTGCATTGAATGCATTAAGGGAGTTGATCCCTATGCTTCGTAAATTCCAAAGACGTTAAATGTGATTTGAAATTAAAAAGATGTAACTGATAAGTGAGTGTTTTGATAAGCGGGAGGGGGATTTAAACCCTCTCGCGATAAGGAGATAAAATGTTACCGTTTCGGACAAGTATTATCGTAAGTATTATTGAGTTCTTTAGTGTGGTCCTGCTTCATGTGGTATATGCGTTTAATCAGTTTGGCTGGGAACAGGCACTTTTTATATCCATCGGTTTTTTGCCGGTGTTACTTACGTTGCTTCTGTACCGAACCGTCAGTAATGAGAATATTATTGTGCGTTGCTTTTACGTTACAATGACATTGACAAGTTATATCATTTCGGCACAGCTGGATACCCTGGGTATGCTGATTATGATTTATATGGCAGAAGCATTAATTATTGCGTTATTTGTCAAGAAACAAATTTTTGTGGAGTATTTTATTTTTTCCTTCTTGGGATTGATTATGGTAGGTATTTTTCAAACGGATGAAATTAATCTTTTCTTCTCTACGTTTATTTATATTATTTACCTGCTGTTCTATTGCTTTGCCATGATTACGCTTTTAATGTTGATTACCGGTGTAGAATCCTTTAAGGCCAAGATGGAGGAAAAGAATAAGGAAGCCCAGGAGGCTTTGGAAGCGAAGTCTAACTTTCTTGCTAATATGTCCCACGAAATCCGTACACCTATGAATGCAATCAGCGGTATGGCACAGCTTTTATCACAGAAGAATTTCCAGAAGGACGAGAAGGAATATATTGCTACAATACAGAAGTCATCCGAAAGTTTGTTGTCCATTATCAATGAGATTCTGGACTTCTCCAAAATTGATTCCGGTAATATGGAGATTCTGGAAGATGAATATCATTTTAATTCATTGATTCATGACGTATTAAGTATTATCGAGTTCCGTATGCGAAATAAAAGTGTGCGCCTGATTATTGATATTGACCCGCGTATTCCCAGGGTCTTAATCGGTGACCAGCTCCGCATTCGTCAGGTGTTGATTAATATCTTAAATAATGCGGTAAACTTTACTCACAGAGGACATATTCGCTTACATATTATTTGGCAGAAGAACAGTGAGAAAGACGGCTGTCTTGAGGTGGAAGTAGAAGATACCGGTATCGGTATTTCGGAAGAGAATATGAAGAAACTTTTCCGCGCTTTCGGTCAGATTGATACGCGTAAAAACCGTAATGTAGAAGGTACGGGACTTGGCCTTGTTATTTCCAAAAGTCTTTTGAACCAGATGGGCGGAGATATTTGGGTAGAGAGTACTTTAAACGAAGGAAGTGTATTCTCTTTCCGACTTCCGCAAAAGGTAAAAGATGGTCGCCCGTCTAACTACGAGGCAAATCATGATAAAGTATTTGCATCTAATGATGAGTTTAAAATCACCTTCCGCGCGCCGTCTGCGAAGGTTATGGTTGTAGATGATAATAAGGTAAATCTCCAGGTTGCCAGTGAACTTATGAAGAAGTTTGGTTTTGAACCGGTGTTGGTAGACAGTGGTTTGGAAGCGGTGAACCGTATTGAAGAGAATCTGATTGCCTATGATATGATTTTTATGGACCACATGATGCCTTTTATGGATGGTGTGGAGGCAACGCAGAAAATTCGTGCCATTCAAACAGAGTATGCCCAGGAGCTGCCGATTGTGGCCCTTACGGCTAATGCAATTAAGGGTGTAGAGCGACAGTTTAAAGAAGCCGGTATGAATGATTATATTTCCAAGCCGATCCATATGAAGCAATTAAGCGATATCCTTGAGAAATGGATTCCCATTGCCAAACAGGTTCGTATTATGGACGGTAAGGAAATTGCAGCGCCAAGGTCTTATTTTACCAATCCTATGCTGAAGAAAGAGGCAGAGGAGAAGAAGGATATTCTGGATTTGCTGAAAGGTATTTCCATCGAAGACGGTTTGCGCAATTGTGGCGGTAATAAAAATGCGTATGTTCGTGTATTAAACACGTTTGCGGCATCTAATTTGTTGGCAGGCTTGGAAGAATACCTGCAAAAAGAGGACGCGGAAAACTATGGTATTATCGCCCATTCCATCAAAGGGGCGTGTCGAAATATCGGTGCTTTAGAGGTGGGCGATATTGCCTACGATATGGAACTTGCAGGACAAAATAAGGATATCGGGTACATTAAAGAGAATCATGAAGAGTTTGCGCGCATGTACGGAGATACCTTACGATTAATTACCAAGGCATTAATCGAACATCAAAGTTAAAATACATAGGCAGTTTTCTTGCAAAAAAAGATAAAAATGTGTATAATTATTAGTTGGATACAAAAAGTGTGGGGGTATTATTATGTATCGGGTAGTGATTTGTGATGATGAAGCTACATCTTTACAGATTAATCAGATTCTTACGGAACAGGTACTGGAAGAGGAAGGCATTGAGTTCGAGATTACCACGTTTGAAGATATGCGTGTGATGACGGAGGCATTGTCTGATGAGCATGCAGAGTATGATATCTTGCTTTGCGATATCCTTGCAGTGGGAATGACCGGTATTGAAGCTGCGAAAGAATTACGTCGTTTGGGCGAGAAATTGCCGATTGTCTTTATTTCATCTACAGCAGAATATGCATTGGACGGATATAGTGTTAATGCATTGCGCTATTTGCAGAAACCGATTAATATCGAGAAGTTGCGCGAAGCACTGAAAGAAGGTTACCAGCTTTCGCAACCTACGGACGTATTGAAGTTTCAGGTGGCAGACCGTTTCTACAGAATTCCATTCTCTGAGATTGAATATCTTGAGAGTCAGGGACGTGATACGGATATTATTACATCAGAAGAAACCATCAGCGTACATATGAAATTTTCCGACATGGAGAAGAAACTGCCGGCTGATATGTTTTTAAGATGCCATCGTTCTTATATTATCAATCTTGCCCAGGCAAAGGATTTGGCAAGATATCGTTTCTTAACTAAGAGTGGCGTGGAGATTCCCGTCAGCCAATTGCAGTACAATGAAACGAAGCGAAAGTTTATTAAATTCCAATAGAAAGCCCCGTGCGAAGTGTGCGGGAGGATAGAGGTATTCATGTTTCAAACTCGTACATTTTTATTAAAATACGGAGAAATTTTCTTGAAGGGCAAAAATCGTTATGTCTTTGAAGATATTTTGGTAGACCAGGTGCGCCGGGCTGTAGCCAAGTGCGATGGCGAATTCAAAGTACACAAAAGTTTGTCACGTATTTATGTAGAGGCGTTGTCAGACTACGACTATGATGAGTTAATTGACACATTAAAATGTGTCTTTGGTATCATTGCAATTTGCCCCGTATTGGTGCTTGAGGACAATGGTTTTGATGATTTAAAAGAACAGGTTGTCAAATATATTGACGAAACCTATGAGGATAAAAAATTTACTTTTAAGGTATTTTCGAAGCGTGCGCGCAAGAATTATCCCGTGAATTCCATGGAGATGAATTGCTTAATCGGTGAGGCGATTCTGAATGCGTATCCCGAAGTGAGAGTCGACGTGCATAAGCCGGATGTGAGCCTTTATGTGGAAGTAAGAGAAAGAATTTATGTTTATTCAATTATTATTCCCGGACCCGGTGGTATGCCTGTAGGTTCCGCAGGTAAGGCAATGTTGCTTTTATCAGGCGGATTGGATTCGCCGGTGGCAGGATATATGATTGCTAAGCGTGGCGTGAAGCTGGATGCAATTTATTTCCACGCACCGCCCTATACTTCTGAAAGAGCAAAGCAGAAGGTTGTGGATTTGGGTACCTTGATTTCGAGATATACAGGCCCTATCCGACTGAATGTTATTAATTTTACGGAAATTCAGATGGCGATTTATGAGAAGTGTCCGCCTGACGAGTTAACCATTATTATGCGAAGATATATGATGCGTATTGCGGAGCAGATCGGTTTGGAGAACGATTGCATCGGTTTGGTTACAGGTGAAAGTATCGGACAGGTTGCTTCCCAGACAATGCAGAGTCTCGCCTGCACCAACGATGTATGCACCATTCCTGTATATCGTCCGTTGATTGCTTTTGATAAGCAGGATATCGTAGATATTGCCGAGAAAATCAATACGTATGAAACTTCCATCTTACCGTTTGAAGACTGCTGTACAATATGGGTTGCAGAACATCCGGTTACCAAGCCCGTGGTAAAAGTGATTGCAAAACATGAAGAGAATCTAGCAGATTGCATTGACGAGATGCTGAAAAAAGCGGTGGAAGAAAGAGAAATCATAGAGATTAAGTAATCATAGCACAGAGAATGTGTTTGTATATTCAGAAAGCACCGCCGATGTGACGGTGCTTTTTGATGTAAAAGAAGTCGTATTGCGGATAAAAAGCAAAAGAAAAAGCAAGACGGAAAGTCTTGCTTTAAACTCAAAACCGATTCAGATTAAACGATGTAAGGAGCTAAAACCTTTAATACATCTTCTGCATTGTCTTCAGCGTGGATATTTAAATCGATAGGCTTAGATAAATCAAGGGAGAAGATACCCATGATAGACTTTGCGTCGATTACATATCTGCCGGAAACTAAGTCGAAATCGTAATCAAACTTTGTAATATCATTAACGAATGATTTTACCTTGTCAATTGAGTTTAAAGAAATAGATACTGTCTTCATATTTGTTTCCTCCTATAATAAAAATAAATTGTTAGCTATTTGAGGGAAGTATGAAATCATTTCCAACTTCCGACTTTATAGTAGTTGATTTATGAAAAAAAGTCAACTGATAAAGTTGCCAAAAAATAAGGAGTTTTCGATGAAAAGTGTAGCATTACATAACCTGGGTTGCAAAGTGAATTCTTATGAAATAGAAGTAATGCAACAAAACTTACAAAAAAGTGGTTATAAAATTGTTGATTTTAACCAAAAATCAGACGTTTATATCATAAATACCTGTTCTGTAACCAATATGGCGGATCGTAAAAGCCGTCAAATGTTACATCGCGCAAAAAAACAAAATCCTGATGCAATTGTAGTGGCGGTAGGATGTTATGTTCAGGCGGATGCGTTTGGTATTGCCCAGGATGATGCTATTGATTTGTTGGTGGGCAATAACTTAAAGAAGAATATTTCGGAGATTTTAGACCGTTTTATGAATGAGAAAACCGCCGGTTTGAAAGAAGACCGGGCGGGTGCTGAAGGGTACAGCACCGAAGAACGTAATTTTCTAAAGAAGACTTTAAATAACACAACAATTGTAGATGTGAAAAAGGCGGATTTCGAAGATGCACAGATGGAGCAGACTGCTGAGCATGCGAGAGCCTATATCAAAATCCAGGACGGATGTAACCGTTTCTGCAGTTACTGCATTATTCCCTACACAAGGGGGCGTGTGAGAAGCCGTCAGCCGGAGAGTGTTTTGCAGGAAATTTGCGGTCTGGTAAAAGAAGGGTACCGTGAGTTTGTTTTAACCGGTATTCATATCAGCTCCTACGGATTGGATTTTGAAGAGAAGAATCCTAAGAAATATTTGTCGGAATTGATTCGCGATATCAATGAAATCGAAGGGGTGGAGCGTATTCGTATCGGTTCTTTTGAACCTATGATTTTGACGGAAGATTTCGTGGCTGAGATTGCATCCTGTGATAAAATGTGCCCCCATTTCCACATTTCCTTACAGAGCGGTTGTGATACAACGTTAAAGCGTATGAATCGCAGATATACAGCAGAGGAATATTTCGAGAAGGCTAAGCTTTTACGCAAATATTTTCCGGATTGTGCAATAACGACGGATGTGATCGTAGGTTTTCCGGGGGAAACGGAAGAAGAGTTTATGCAGACCAAGGCATTTCTTGAAAAGGTCAATTTCTTTGAAATGCATATTTTTAAGTATTCCAGAAGAAAGGGAACCAAGGCGGATGCCATGCCGGACCAGATTCCGGAAGAAATCAAGACGGAGCGCAGTAATGTTTTACTTGCATTGGAGCAGCAACAGTCCAAGGCATTCCGCGCAACTTTTATCGGGCGAAAGGTAAGAGTGCTCTTGGAAGAAGAAAAAGAAGTTGACAGCAGAAAGTACTGGCTTGGACATACGGGAGAGTATGTCAAAGTGGCGGTTCCTGCAGGAGATTTTATGAAAAATATGTTTGTTGAAGTTTTCGTGGAAGATTTTTTACAGGAAGATATTATGCTTGGACGTGAATAACCGGCTAAAATGTGTCAATAATGAAGATATGATAGTAGGCATTGCTTGAGTTTTGGACGTAATTAGAGTATAATAAAACAGACTATATACATATAACGGACAAGTAAAAAGATACATTACAACAGAGGGTGTGAAATATGCAGTCAGAGAATACACAGTTTTTTGAAGTTGAACAGGACTCTAAGGACAGGGTTAAAAATATCCTTGCACAGGTTTATGATGCTCTGCAAGAGAAGGGATACAATCCGGTAAACCAGATTGTAGGATACATTATGTCCGGAGATCCCACATATATTACAAGCCACAACAATGCCCGCAGCCTGATTATGAAGGTTGAGCGTGATGAGTTGGTGGAAGAAATGTTTATAGAGTACATTAGGGCAAATCAGTGGGAATAGTGAGGGAAGCAATATGCGAATTATGGGATTGGATTTCGGTTCCAAGACTGTTGGTGTGGCAGTGAGCGACCCTACCGGCCTGATTGCTGCGGGACTGGAAATTGTCAGACGCGAAAGGGAAGATAAGCTGCGTCAGACTTTGGCCAGAATCGAAGCGTTGATTGTAGAATACGAAGTAAGTAAAATTGTCTTGGGATATCCCAAGAATATGAACGATACTTTGGGCGAAAGAGTTAAGAAAACGCTTGATTTTAAGGAAATGCTGGAGAGAAGAACCGGTTTGGAAGTGGTACTCTGGGATGAAAGACTGACCACGGTGGAAGCCGATGAAGTAATGATGGAAGCGGGAATCCGCAGGGAAGACCGCAAGAAATATGTGGATAAAATCGCTGCAGCATTTATTTTGCAGGGATATTTGGACTACGCAGGAGATAAAAAGAACGAAACAGAGGCGTAGAAGCGAAAGGACAGATTATGGAAAAGATTTTATTTCAGGCAATGGATGAAGAACCTGTTGAATTTTATGTATTGGAACAGACAACAGTGGCAGGTGTAAATTACATTCTTGTTACAGATACGGAAGATGGTGACGGAGAAGCTTTGATTCTGAAGGATATCTCAGGCGCAGCGGATGAAGAAGCGGTTTATGACATTGTTTCGGAAGATAAAGAATTAAATGCAATCGCTGAAATCTTTGAGAATCTTTTGGATGACGTAGAGTTTGACAAAAGCAAGAAGTAATGAAAGTTGGAGGAAAGAAATTTGAATATAAACAAAAATGGCGCAGGTTCTGCCGAGAAGATTAAGGTCATTCCTTTGGGTGGTCTTGAGCAGATTGGTATGAATATTACAGCCTTCGAATACGGGGATACCATTATTGTGGTAGACTGCGGTTTAAGCTTCCCGGCAGATGATATGCTGGGAATCGATTTGGTTATTCCGGATATTACGTATTTACTGGAGAAACGCGACAAGGTGAAAGCCTTTATGATTACGCACGGGCATGAGGATCATATTGGTGCCCTGCCTTATATTTTAAAACAATTGAATATTCCTGTGTTTGCGACGACCCTTACAATGGGTGTTATTGAACACAAGTTAAAAGAACACGAGCTTTTAGATGTAGTAAAAAGACAGACGGTACAGTTTGGCGATGTTGTTCGCATCGGACCAATTCAGGTAGAGTTTATCAAAACAAACCACAGTATTGTGGATGCGGCGGCTTTGGCGATTTATTCACCTGCAGGTGTTATTATTCACACCGGTGATTTCAAGGTGGATTACACGCCGGTATTCGGTGATGCCATTGACTTGCAGCGTTTTGCGGAATTGGGCAGCAGTCCCAGAGGTGTTCTTGCGTTGTTGTGCGATTCCACCAATGCGGAGCGTCCCGGTTTTACCCAGTCGGAACGCAGTCTTAGTAAAACCTTTGATACCATTTTTACGGAGCATAAAAATACCAGAATTATTGTGGCAACTTTTGCCTCTAATGTAGACCGCGTACAGCAGATCATCAATGCGGCAAACCGTTTTGGACGTAAGGTTGTGGTAGAAGGCCGCAGCATGGTAAATATCATTGAGACAGCTACCAATTTAGGAAGATTAAGTGTTCCTGAGAATACCTTGATTGATATCGAGAATCTAAAAGACTATCCTGAAGAGCAGACGGTTATTATTACGACCGGAAGCCAGGGCGAGAGTATGGCGGCATTAAGCCGTATGGCTATCGGACAGCATCGTAAAGTAAAGATTGGGCCTATGGATACCGTTATCTTTTCATCCAGCCCGATTCCCGGAAATGAAAAGGCGGTTACTAAGGTTATTAACGAATTGTTCCACAAGGGGGCAGATGTTATTTTCCAGGATGCACATGTATCCGGTCATGCTTGTCAGGAAGAGATTAAATTAATTTATACCTTAACCCAGCCGAAGTATGCAATTCCCGTACACGGTGAATTCAAGCATTTGAAGGCACACGCTAAATTAGCGGAACAGCTGGGAATGGATAAAGAGAATATCTTTATTTTAAAATCCGGTGATGTGCTTGAACTTAGTGATGATGGTGCTGAAGTGGTGGGTGAAGTTCCCGTTGGTGCTATTTTGGTAGACGGTCTTGGAGTAGGTGATGTAGGCAATGTGGTATTGCGTGATCGTCAGCGATTGGCGGAAGATGGTATTGTAATTGTGGTTGCGGTAATGGATGGCTATAACAATACGTTGGTGTCCGGTCCGGATATTGTCTCCCGCGGATTTACTTATACCAAGGATAATGAAGATTTGATGGAAGAGGCCAGTGCCATTGCCTATGAGGTGATGGAACGCATGCAGGAACGTGGTGTGACAGACTGGGGCAAAATGAAAGCGAATTTGAGAGATTCCTTGAATGAGTTTTTCTGGAAAACAACTAAACGTCGTCCTATGATTCTTCCGATTTTGATGGAAGTATAAAAGAAAGGTGTACTTATGCAAAAGTCCGATATGGAAAAAGCTACAAGTAAATATATTGCAGCGTTGCAAAAGAGTGACGAGTATTGTAATTATGCAGATATTAAAGCTAAGGTGAAGGAAGAAGCATCCCTTTGGCAACAGTTGTGCGACTATCGCAGGCGGAGATATGAATTTCAAAATCTTACAAGCACGGAAGAATTATTTGACCGTGTGGATGCCTTTGAAAGAGACTATCGCGAATGGAAAAAGAATCCGCTTGTGACGGAATTTTTAGATGCGGAATTGGCATTTTGTCGTATGATGCAGGAGGCAAATCTGCAGATTATGGACGCTATGGATTTTGAGTAATCAAACCGGAAAAGCGGAGAGATTAGGAGACTAAAAATATGGACAAAAAAATGATATGGGGTGTGCTAAAAACTATTTTTAAAATAGCCGTGACCCTGGCAATTGTCATACTGATTTATAATTTAGGATTGAAGGCCTATGATTTCGGATTTCGCATTTTTGCGGAGGAACCCATTGAACTCGGAACAGGAAGAACGGTATCCGTATCCATTGTAGAAGGAAAGAGCGTGTCTGAAATCGGAGATATTCTGGAAGAAAAGGGTTTAATCAGAGATGCGAAACTCTTTTATTTCCAGGAAATGTTTTCTGAGTATAAGGGTGAGTTGAAACCCGGCGTATACGAGCTTTCTACAGGTATGACACCTTATGAAATGATGGAAATTATGTCTGCTTCGGATGAAGAAGAGGAATAAGCAGGTAGCGAAGTGATTATTGACGAAAGATTGTTTACTTTTATCAATTCTTTTGATAAAGGGAATTCGGAGTTTTTAGATGAATTGGAGCAGGAAGCGAAGAGGGATTATGTGCCGATTATCCGCAAGGATATGCAGAACCTCCTTCGTTTCTTGTTGCGTTTGAAAAGACCGTTAAAAATACTGGAGGTGGGGACCGCGGTAGGGTTTTCTGCCCTGCTGATGGCTGAAAATACTTCAGAAGAATGTCAGATAACGACCATAGAGAATTATGAGAAGCGTATTCCTATCGCCAAGGATAATTTTAAAAAGGATAATATGGAGCACCGAATCACTCTTTTAGAGGGAGATGCTACGGAGATTTTAAAAGAGTTGGATGGAAGTTTTGATTTTATATTTATGGATGCTGCGAAGGGGCAGTATTTAAACTTTTTGCCGGACCTTTTAAGACTTCTTGCGGAGGACGGAATGCTTGTTTCGGACAATGTCCTGCAGGATGGTGACTTGATGGAGTCCCGTTATGCGGTTACCAGGAGAAACAGGACCATTCATTCCAGAATGCGTGATTATTTATATGAATTAAAGAACAATCCAATGTTAGAAACCGTAATTTTACCCGTAGGGGACGGTGTTACGGTCAGTATAAAAGTATCAGAGAATGAACAGTAAGGAATGCGACGAGACGGCGCGAAGCGAAAAGCTTGTGCTACGGTAAAAGGTCGCAGGCGGAGGCTATAGATGAGCAGAGAAAGAAAGCCGGAGCTTTTAATTCCGGCAAGCAGCCTTGAAGTATTAAAAACTGCGGTAATGTTTGGCGCAGATGCGGTATATATTGGTGGCGAGGCGTTTGGACTTCGTGCCAAGGCAAAGAATTTCAGTCCGGAGGATATGAGGGCCGGTATTGAATTTGCACACGCTCACGGCGTAAAAGTGTATGTGACTGCTAATATTCTTGCCCACAATTCGGATTTAGAAGGGGCAGTAGCATATTTCAAGGAATTAAATGAATTGAAGCCGGATGCTTTGATTATTGCAGATCCCGGAATGTTTATGCTTGCAAAAGAGCATTGTCCCGATATGGAGCTTCACATTTCCACTCAGGCGAATAACACCAATTACCAGACCTATTTGTTCTGGTGGCAGCAGGGTGCAAAGCGTGTGGTAAGCGCAAGAGAGTTGTCCTTAGCGGAAATCAAAGAAATCCGTGACCATATTCCCGAGGAGATGGAGATTGAAAGTTTTATTCACGGGGCAATGTGTATTTCATACTCTGGAAGATGTCTTTTATCTAACTATTTTACGGGAAGAGATGCTAACCAGGGTGCTTGTACCCACCCCTGCCGCTGGAAGTATGCGGTAGTGGAAGAAACCCGACCCGGCGAATATATGCCGGTGTATGAGAATGAACGCGGGACTTATATTTTTAATTCCAAAGATTTGTGTATGATTGAATATATTCCGGAAATTGTGGCGGCGGGAATTGATTCTTTAAAAATCGAAGGACGTATGAAAACCGCTCTTTATGTAGCTGCTGTGGCGAGAACCTACCGCAAGGCAATTGACGATTTCTTTGTTTCGGAAGAGAATTATTGCAACAATATGGACTGGTATCGCAGTGAAATTTCCAAGTGTACTTATCGACAGTTTACTACGGGATTTTACTTTGGCAAACCCAGCGAGGAAACGCAGATTTACGATAGCAATACTTACATCAATGAGTATATATACTTAGGCATTGCAGAAGAAATTACCGAAGACGGTAAGGTGCGAATCGAGCAGAAGAATAAATTCTGCGTCGGCGATATAATCGAAATTATGAAGCCGGACGGCCGCAATGTGGAAACGAAAGTAGAAGCTATGTTTGATGAAAAAGGCGTGGCAGTGGAAAGCGCGCCACACCCGCAGCAGGTTTTGTTCTTACAGTTAAGTGAGGCATGCGAGAAGTATGATTTACTGCGTGTAAAGAAGATGTAGTATATCTTGTAAAACAGAAGAAAACAGTGTATTTCATTCTAGAAATAGACTGTAAAAGAATCCGAATGGAGAATATATATGACAGACAGAATTAACATTGAAGAGATTTTTGCCCAGAATGTTTTTACGTTGGATACCATGAGAAAATGGGTATCGGAAGAGGCCTACAACGAAGTAATCAACGTAATGGAAAACGGTGGCGAACTTTCAGGTAAAACTGCGAATGTGGTTGCAAAAGGAATGAAGGATTGGGCTGTGGAAAACGGTGCGACTCACTACACTCATTGGTTCCAGCCTTTGACCGGTTTTACGGCAGAGAAACATGACTCTTTTATAACGCATCCTGATAAAAACGGTAAAATGTTGTTGGAGTTCAAAGGCAAAGAGTTGATTAAGGGTGAACCTGATGCATCTTCTTTCCCGTCAGGCGGACTTCGTGCTACTTTTGAGGCACGCGGATATACCACTTGGGATATTACTTCACCGGCTTTTATCAAAGAGGATGCAACCGGTAAAATTCTCTGTGTTCCTACAGCGTTTTGTTCATACAAGGGTGAGGCCTTGGACAAAAAGACTCCTTTGCTTCGTTCTATGGAAATTGTGGGCCAGCAGGCAATGCGTATTGTTAGATTGTTTGGCAACTACGAAGCGAAGAAGGTTATTCCTTCTGTTGGCGCAGAGCAGGAATATTTCTTAATTGACAGACAGAATTATCTTAAGCGAGAAGATTTAATTTATGCCGGACGTACCTTGTTTGGCGCACCTGCCCCGAAGGGACAGGAAATGGATGATCATTATTACGGTTGCATCCGCGAGCGTATCGGCGCATATATGAAGGACTTGAATGTTGAGTTGTGGAAGCTTGGTGTAACAGCCAAAACACAGCATAACGAAGTTGCACCGGCACAGCATGAGTTGGCACCGATTTATGAGACTTCTAACGTGGCTGTGGACCATAACCAGATTGTAATGGAAACCTTAAAAAAGGTTGCCGGAAGACATGGATTGACTTGTCTTTTACATGAGAAACCTTTTCAGGGCGTAAACGGTTCCGGTAAGCATAATAACTGGTCGTTGACAACGGATACGGGAATGAATCTTTTAGATCCCGGCGATACGCCGAATGAAAATATTCAGTTCCTTTTGGTACTGGCATGTATTATGAAGGCAGTAGATAAGCATGCGGATTTGTTAAGACAAAGTGCATCGGATGTAGGAAACGACCATCGACTTGGTGCGGATGAGGCACCGCCTGCAATTATATCCATCTTCCTTGGGGAGCAGCTGGAAGATGTGGTAAAACAGCTGGTGGAAACCGGTGAGGCAACACACTTAGTAGAAGGCGGTGTTTTGGAAACCGGCGTTTCTACATTACCGGATCTTTTAAAAGATGCGACAGACCGTAACCGTACATCACCTTTTGCTTTTACGGGTAATAAGTTTGAATTTCGTATGGTGGGATCCGCAGATTCAATCGGCGACCCGAATACTATTTTAAATACCATTGTGGCAGAGGCATTCTGCGAAGCAGCAGACCGCTTGGAGGCGGCAGAAGACTTTGATTTGGCTGTACATGATTTAATCAAGGAGTATATGACAGCACATCAGAGAATTATCTTCAACGGTAACGGATATGCACCGGAATGGATTAAAGAGGCAGAGCGCAGAGGACTTCCCAATCTTCCGACAATGTTGGATGCAGTGGAAACACTTACTACTGAGAAATCTTTTGCATTGTTTGAGAAGTTTAATATTTTTACGAGAGCGGAATTGGAGTCTCGTAAGGACGTTTTGTATGAGACATATTCTAAGACAATCAACATTGAAGCTAAATGTATGATTGAAATGTCTGCAAAGCAGATTATACCGGCGGAAATCAGATATGTGAGTATGCTTTCAGAAGCGGTTCTAAGAGCAGAAAATGCGGGGGTTAGCGCAAGCGTTCAGAGAGGCTTGCTTTCTAAAGTGACAGACGAACTTGAGAAAATGCAGGCTGCGTTGGTAATACTTGAGGAAGAGTTGAAGGCTGCGCAGGCAATTAAAGAACATAAAACATGTGCATTTTATTATCGTGACTATGTTAAGATGGCGATGGAGGCGTTACGTGCACCTGCCGATGCATTGGAAATGCTTACGGATAAGGATGTATGGCCGATTCCTACATATGGCGATTTGTTGTTTGAGGTGTAAGGAGGGAAAAGTATGAAAGAACCGGTATTGGTAATTATGGCTGCGGGAATGGGCAGCAGATATGGTGGTTTGAAGCAGATTGATCCTGTGGATAATGCAGGAAATAAAATTCTCGATTTTTCAATTTATGATGCGTTAAGAGCAGGCTTTAAAAAGGCGGTTTTTATCATAAAAAAAGAAAACGAGACTCTTTTTAGGGAATGTATCGGTAATGCGGTAAGCAAACATATGGAAGTGGAATATGTATTCCAGGATATCAATGACGTGCCGGAAGGATTTGTGATTCCCGAAGAACGTGTAAAACCGTGGGGAACTGCCCACGCTATCTTTAGTTGCCGTGATGCCGTAAAAGGACCTTTTGCGGTTATCAATGCGGATGATTACTATGGTGTGGAAGCTTTTAAGGTTTTGTATGACTTTTTAACCACCCATGAAGATGACGAGAAGTACCGTTATGCAATGGTAGGTTATCAGCTTGGTAATACATTAACTGAAAACGGTTCCGTGGCTCGCGGTTGTTGCATAACCAATGATGAGGGTTATCTGGTATCCATTACCGAGAGAACCAAAATTATAAAAACAGCCGAGGGTGCGGCTTATACGGAAGATGATGGCGTGACTTATACACCAATTAGCGTAGATTCGCCGGTTTCTATGAATATGTGGGGATTTACCCCCAGCATTATTCCGGAGCTTGGAAAAACATTAGAAAATTTCTTTGCTAATAGTGTAAAGAATAATCCTTTGAAGGCTGAGTGTTATTTGCCGATTGAAGTGGATGGTCTTTTAAAAGAGGATAAGGCTACTGTTCAGGTGCTTTCTTCGAAAGATAAGTGGTTTGGTGTAACTTATAAGGAAGATAAGCCTTATGTGATGGATTCTATTCAGAAGTTAAAAGATGCCGGAGTATATCCTGAGGTGCTCTGGGATTAATAACGAATACAGAAATGAGGGATGATATGGCAATACTTGTAACCGGCGGTGCCGGATATATCGGAAGTCATACAGTAGTTGAATTACAAAATGCAGGATATGAAGTGGTTGTAGTTGATAACCTTAGTAATTCCAGCGCAAAGTCATTGGAGTGCGTGGAAAAGATCACTGGTCAAAAAGTACCTTTTTATCAGGTTGATATTTTAGATGAGGCAGGTTTGAGAAAGGTTTTCGAAGCGGAACAGATTGATTCCTGTATTCATTTTGCGGGTTTGAAGGCTGTTGGAGAGTCGGTAAAGGAACCGTGGAAATATTATCAGAATAATATAGCGGGAACTTTATGCCTTTTAAAAGTGATGGAAGAATTTAATGTGAAAAACATTGTATTTTCTTCTTCGGCAACCGTGTACGGAAGCCCTGCATTTGTGCCTATCACAGAGGAGTGCCCCAAGGGTGAAATTACAAATCCGTACGGACAGACCAAATCTATGTTGGAGCAAGTATTAACTGATATCCAGAAGGCGGATCCTTCGTGGAATGTTATTTTGTTAAGATATTTTAATCCGATTGGTGCGCATGAGAGCGGTACGATCGGTGAGAATCCCAATGGTATTCCGAATAACTTGATGCCTTACATTACACAGGTTGCGGTAGGTAAATTAAAATGTCTTGGCGTGTTTGGTGATGATTATGATACGCCGGATGGCACAGGTGTGCGTGATTATATTCATGTTGTGGATCTGGCATTGGGACATGTTCGGGCAATCGAAAAAATAGCTGAGAATCCCGGATTGTGTGTATATAATTTAGGAACCGGAACCGGATACAGTGTATTAGATGTAGTGAAGAATTTTGAGAAGGCTTCCGGTATTACAATTCCATACGAAATAAAAGACCGCCGTCCCGGAGATATTGCGCAGTGTTATGCGAGTCCTAATAAGGCGGAGAAAGAATTACATTGGAAGGCAGAGCGTGATATCCGTAAAATGTGTGAGGATTCTTGGCGCTGGCAATCCAACAATCCGAATGGATATGAGGAATGAAAAATTTAATTATGTAAAAAGTATCGGTCATAACTTTTGGTTATGACCGATTTGATTTAGAGATTGGGCTATTTGTTATTGTAAAAAATATGTTTCTCATATTTTCTAATCATAAAGAATAAGGGAAGGCCCAGAATGCCGCAGGATATAAATTCGCCGGCAAATACAGTTATAAAAAATAACCAAAGCGGTTCCAGGCCATAAGCATATTTTAGTACAAAGGGAATGATAAGTGTATTTGCCATAATCGGCGGTATGGGTGCGAACCATGCTGCTGTTTTTTTACCCTTACTGAATTTGCCAATTAAATAAGTGAACAGTGCGCCTAAAAGTGTTGCAAGACTGCCAAATATTATATCAAAGATATTTGCGCTTACCAGTAAATTGCTGATAATACAACCGGCAAAAAGCCCCGGAATTGCTGCCGGAGTAAAAAACGGTAAAATGGTTAATGCTTCTGAGAATCGAATTTGAACGGCAAAAGATGCCAGACCGAAGATGTTTGAAAGTTCGGTAAGAACAACATAAAGGGCGGCAATCATAGCCGCCTGTGTGAGAAATAAAGATTTCTTATTTTTCATTTTAAAAGACTCCTTAGTTTTGTTTAAGGTCAGGATGGTTTCGAACTGACCACATAATTTTTGTAAATATATTCTGTTATTCAACAAAAATATCATTTCCAGGGGTGTTATTTGCAGTATCTTTCTTTCCTGTGTTATCGGTAGAAGTAAAGGTTACTTTAACAATATTGTTATTGGTGGTAACATTACAATCGCAGTCGGCACCATGGGCAGACTTGAGTTGAATCATAATCTGCTCAATAGGAAACCCGAAAGCATCTTCTAAACTTGTTTTCAAAACGCAATCAGAATTCAAGAATTGTGTGTTGTCGTTAATATTCATTCCAGCAGGAGTGTCCATCAAATCGAGAAAAGGTTGGCTTGCAGGATCTTCTTGCACTTTCGCATCTACAATAGAAACAGAGACACCGCTTCGCACAGTATCAGCCAATTGTATATCGGAAGATACGTTGGTTTTTTCAATATATTTTATCAATTGGGGCGCCATTACTCCGATAGCAATAGCCATAATGGCAACAACAATAATTAATTCTACCAGCGAAAAACCGGCATTGTTTTTTTTCATAATAAATGTCCTTTCATCAAAGATAGACAAGAAACAATATTTACCGAAAGAATCTTTTAACAAAATGTTTACACCTAGAAGATAGCACTTATTTTTACGTTTAGCAATATAATTTACACGAAATGCAAATAAAATGTGACGAAATGATATATATTTAACGAAAAACCTTGTCCCACAACTTAGGGGACAAGGTTTTAGTTGCATTTTTATTTCTGGCGTTCTTTCAAAAGCGCCTGGATTCTTTCGCTGGGGTTCAACAAATCACTGATAGAACTGTCATGATTTAAGGTATCAATGATGTAGGCAATGTACTTACTCATATCACAGTTAATGTACCATTCTCTCTGTAAAAGTTCAGGAGTTTGATATACAAGGTTTGTAGTAAGAACTCTATGGATGAGACCATCTTCATATGCTTTATCAAATTTCTCAAGACCGTTTGTAAAGAGACCAAAAGTAGTAGCGATAAAAATGCGGTTTGCTTTACGTGCTTTCAATGCGGTAGCAACTTCAATTACGCTTTCACCGGAAGAAATCATATCATCAAGAATAATAACATCTTTGCCTTCTACGCTGGTACCGAGGTATTCATGAGCAACAATAGGGTTTCTGCCGTCAACGACACGTGTGTAATCACGTCTCTTGTAGAACATACCCATATCAAGTCCGAGTACGTTAGACATATAGATTGCACGTGACATACCGCCTTCGTCCGGGCTGATGGTCATCATGTGCTCAGCATCCAATTGAATATCGGGCACATTGTTAATCAAGCCTTTGATAAACTGGTAAGTAGGCTGTACGGTTTCGAAACCATGAAGGGGAATTGCGTTTTGAACACGGGGGTCATGGGCATCAAAGGTAATGATGTTGTCTACACCCATAGCTACCAATTCCTGAAGTGCCAATGCACAGTCTAATGATTCACGGGAAGTTCTCTTGTGCTGTCTGCTTTCGTAAAGGAAAGGCATAATAACAGTAATTCTTCTTGCCTTACCGCCTACCGCGGCAATAATTCTCTTCAAATCCTGGTAGTGATCGTCCGGTGACATTCTGTTCTTATTGCCGGAAAGAGAGTAGGTTAAACTGTGGTTACAAACGTCAACCATAAGATAAAGGTCATCACCACGAACAGACTCGTTAATTACACCCTTCGCTTCGCCGGAACCGAAACGGGGAACTTTGGTATCAAGAATATAAGTATCTCTCTGGTAACCTGCAAAAGCAAGACTGTCTTTGTGCTCGCTTTCACGTTCTGTTCTCCATTTTACAAGGTATTGATCTACCTTTTCGCCGAGAGAACGGCAACTTTCTAAGGGAATTAAACCTAAGGAACCAACGGGAATGGTTTCCAGATTACGTACTTCTTGTCTTTTTTCAGACATGGGGAAATCCTCACTTTCTGTTCATCATTCTTTTTTTGTATATTCTGACATCCTGACCGGACAACTTGCACACGTCATAATTACTGATAATACGTGAAAATATTCTGTCGTCATAGCGGTCTCGTAAATCTTCCATTGCAAGATTTGTGGATATAATGGTTGATTTGCGTCGAAGATGTCTTTCGTTCAAACATGTAAAAAGCTGTGAAATTACAAAGCTGTTTGTAAGTTCGGTGCCTAAATCGTCCAGTACCAGTAAATCACAATTATAGATTTCTTCATAGGGACTGGTATCCGAGGTTTTGCTGTTTTTACGGAAGGCGTATTCGGATATTTTGGCAAATAAATCACCTGAACTGAAATAGATAACGGAATGTCCTTTTTTAATCAATTCAGAAGCAATACAGTTGGATAAAAAACTTTTGCCGGTACCTACTGTACCATAAAATAAAAGGTTTTGATAGTCCAAATCAAAGTTTTTTACAAAATTCTTTGCGTGAACCACTGCATTCTGCAGTCTTGTCTGATCTTCGCCCTGCTGATATTCCAAAGAAACATCATCAAAAGATTCGTTTGCCAGTACTTCGCGAATGTTGGACTGTTCGTACAACATATCCAGCATTTCTTGTTTAAAACAATGACATTTCTGTCCGTCGATAAAACCGGTATCTTTGCAATAAGAACAAGTATAAACAGGATCCAAATAATTAACGGAATAACCTGCTGCTGTTAATAAAAGTTTCTTCTGGCGGTTAAGATCTTCTAAGATATCTTTTAATTCATCGGCTGAACCGCCATCGCCCATAAGGCGTTTCTTGCCTTGTTCAATGGCAAGAGTAGCAGTAAGGTCATCAAGTTCCTTGTATTCAGGAAGCTTCTCGTAAATTTCTTTGGTACGTTCTTCCTGAAGCTTTCTGGAATCAAGCCGACGACGGTTATAACCCTGAATAATAGTATCATATTGTGCGTTGGTAAGTGCCACGTCGTATCTCCTCTAGTTGCTGAGAATTTCTTTTTCTAAAGCCGTAAAATCATAATCCTGTTGCGGGAATTTGGTTGTGCCTCTGCCGGAACCGCCGGTTGTGCTGCCACTACCGCCATTTTTGGGTTTGTTACGAAAAGCCTTATCCAATTCCTTAATATCCTTAATGGTGGTTACATTCTGGGTTTTCCAATTGGAAAGAATGCGGTCTGCATACTCGAAGCGATGAGTATCTACAGCCAGTACCGTACGTTCGCAGCATTCGAAAATAATATCCATGGTAAAACCGAAACTTCCGGTCCATTTATTAATATAATCTACTTCCTTGGCAGTAGGGGTGCCATTCTTACCCAATGCTTTCATAACAGAGTAGATGGTCTTGTCATATTTGCTGACACCTGCTTTGGCCTGTTTCACAGTGTTAATGCCCTGCTCGTACCAACCCATAGCGGTTTTCTCGATATAGCGCATTTCCTTCTTACCGCGTTCCAAACAATACTCCAGTAACGCTTCCAACATATCCATAGAATATCCAAGTTCCAAATGGATGTAGAGAATGCTGCGAAGATCTGTAGGGCTTAAGGTTTTACCTAAATACTGTTCAATGACACAAAGCATTTCGCCGATTTCTTCGTTATCCCTATATGTACGTAATTGTTCTGCGGAATAAGAAGGCTTCTCAGGCGCAATGCGGGATGTGACAGTTTCCTTGGAGGGTGTAGCTTTCTCTGCGGAAGCAGGGACCATTGAAACAATAGGTGCCAGAGGTTTTGCAACCGGTTCGCCGTTACTGTCCGTTACAGGTGCCTGTAAACGAATTCCGATAATGTTGCGACAATCATCATATTCCAAAGAAAGCAATTTCATACGTTCCCAATACTGAAGAGAGCGGATCACTTCTTTTTCTGTATGATTGAACTTGTCTGCCATGTCCGAAATGCTAACCGGCATATTCGACGAAAACATTCTGATTAAATATAAGTAAACTTTTAGTTGTGCGTCATTAGCATCTTTCATAAAAGAATCGATGAACACGTTAGATACACCGGTCAGTCCCGATGCATCGTCCTGATAGAGCATAATCCGATTCATATATAATCCCCTTGAATTCGGACAAAGAAAATCGATGTCCAAATATAATTTTTAAAGCAAGAGTGATTATAACACAGTCTTTTTAAAAAAGGAATAGGCAAAATTGCCGGAAAGCCTTGATTTTACTGGGGTTGCGGGTTTTGTGGACAATGTGGATAATTGACCGGAACATAGTTCACATAACTCAAAAAAAGATTAAAATGCGCTAAAAACCGGAGTTGAGGAAAATATTATGTAAACATAAAATATCCACAGGACTTGTGGAAGAAATATCTTCCAAAAATCTGTGGATATTGTGGATAAGTTAGTTGCCGAGGAGATTTTCCCCGATTTTTACTACGTCTCCGGCTCCCATAGTTATCAACAAGTCCCCGGGGATACAATTTTCTAATAAAAAATTTTCGATTTCATCAAAAGAGGGAAAATATTTGCAATCACCACCCAATTTGACGATTTCTTTTTGCAAATCTTTGGAGCTTATGCCCAAAGTATTGGTTTCTCTTGCTGCATAAATATCTGCCAGAACCACATGTTCGGCTTTGGATAAAGCTTCCGCGAATTCTTTAAGGAAAGCTTTTGTTCGTGTGTATGTATGGGGCTGGAATACGCACCATAAATGCTGATGGGGGTAATTCTTTGCAGCCTCTAACGTCGCGGAGATTTCCGTGGGATGGTGTGCGTAATCGTCAATAATATTAACGCCACCGATGCTTCCTTTGAAATCAAAGCGTCTGTCGGTACCGGTAAATGCCTGTAGTCCTCTTGCGGCAGTTCCCAAAGGAATGTTCAAAAAGTCTGCCATGGCAAGTGCAGCCAAGGCATTGCATACGTTGTGTTTTCCAACCACTTCCAACATAATTTCCTGTGTTTCGTTGTTAGGGGTATGGAAAGTAAAATGATAGTTTCCGTGGTCATCAATTTCCAAGTCGGAAGCATAATAGTCGCATTCTGCTGTAAAACCGAAAGTTTTCACGGGACAATCCAAATTTGCGGTAATAATTTCGCGCCCTTCAATTTCGTGATTAATTAATAAAATACCGTCGGTAGGAATTAATTTTGCAAATTTATGGAAAGATTCACGGATTTCGTGAATATCTTTAAAAAAGTCCATATGATCTTCTTCTACATTTAAAATAATCCCGATTTTGGGGAAGAAGTTTAAAAAACTGTTGGTATATTCGCAGGCTTCCGTTAAAAAGACGTCCGAGCACCCTACGCGGATATTGCCGTTGATGCTTTTTAAAATACCGCCGATGGAAAGGGTGGGATCCAAATCCGCAGCCATAAGGATTTCGGATGCCATAGACGAAGTTGTGGTCTTACCGTGAGTTCCGCTAACGGCAATTGCATTCTTATAGTTGCGCATCAGCTGGCCCAGAAACTGTGCTCTTGAGAGCATGGGAAGGGACAGTTCCACGCAATGGGCAAATTCCGGATTGTCTTCATGAATTGCTGCTGTATATACAACCAAATCAATATCCTTGGAAATATTGGAAGCACGTTGGCCAATATAAATTTTGGCTCCTGCTTTTTCTAATTCTTCTGTTAAGGATGATTTGAGATTATCGGAGCCGGACACGGTAAAACCTTTGGACAAAAGTACCTGCGCCAAACCGCTCATACTGATTCCGCCGATGCCGATAAAATGTACATATATGGGAGTGTTAAAATCTATTTCATACATAAGATTTTCCTCTTTTATAATTATTATTGTCTTAATAATACACTCTCAACAGAGAAAAACCAAGAGTGTTTTGTTGGTTTTTGTGAAAAGTGAAAAAAGAAAATATCTTAAAAAATACCAATGTTTGACATAATAACCAAAAAATGCACGTGCTTTCTGTCAATTTTATTAAAAATACACAGAAAAAATCACTTTTTTGACGAATTATTTCGTGCAAACAGTTCACTTTTACTTTTTTGCGTGTTATAATATTCGTGTGCGAAGTGCGCCGTGCGATTGTGCACGAAACATAACGGAAGAAATAACGTTATGTTTTAAATGTATGCGGGGATTACATATAAGGTGAGAAAACAATTGGGGGTTTTCTTTCTTATTATAAAATCAGTGCAGAAATGACACAAATACAGCTAAGGGGTGAAGACATGATCAAGAAAGAAATGATTGCTATGTTACTTGCAGGTGGTCAGGGTAGCCGTCTCGGTATTCTGACAGCGAAAGTAGCAAAACCGGCAGTGGCTTTTGGCGGAAAGTATCGTATTATCGATTTCCCTTTGAGTAACTGCATTAACTCAGGCGTTGACACGGTAGGTGTTTTAACACAGTATCAGCCGCTTCGCCTGAACACACATATCGGTATCGGTATTCCTTGGGATTTGGATCGTAACATCGGTGGTGTAACCGTATTACCTCCCTATGAGAAGAGTACTAACAGCGAATGGTACACGGGTACTGCAAACGCTATTTACCAGAATATCGATTACATGGACAGCTTTAATCCGGAATATGTTTTGATTTTATCAGGTGACCATATTTATAAGATGGATTATGAAGTGATGCTTGATTTCCATAAGCAGAACGGTGCAGAAGTTACTTTGGCAGCTATGCCCGTGCCTTTGGAGGAAGCGAAGAGATTCGGTATCGTTATTACAGACGAGAACCGTAAAATTGTAGACTTCGAAGAGAAGCCTGCTAATCCCAGAAGTAACCTTGCTTCTATGGGTATCTACATCTTTAACTGGAAGACTTTGAAAGAAGCACTGCTTGCAAAGGCTGACCAGCCCAACCTTGACTTTGGTAAGCATATTATTCCCTACTGTCATGAAAAGGGAGCACCTTTATATGCTTATGAATACAACGGATACTGGAAAGATGTTGGAACATTACATTCATACTGGGAAGCGAATATGGAACTTATTGATATCGTTCCCGTATTCAACCTTTATGAAGATTATTGGAAGATTTATACAAAGAGTGATAAATTACCGCCTCAGTATATGTCAGCTGACAGTGTGGTAGAGAAGTGTCTGATTGGAGAAGGTTCCGTAATTTGCGGTAAAGTTTACAATTCCATCATTGGTTGTGGGGTAACCATTGAAGAAGGTACGGTAGTTCGTGATTCCATTATTATGAACGATACCACCATCGGAAAGAATTGTGAAATCAACAAGGGTATTATTGCAGAAAACGTTATCATCGGTAACGATGTTAAACTTGGTGTCGGCGAAGAAATCGAGAACGATACAGCGCCTCACATTTATAATCACGGCCTTGTAACCATTGGCGAAAAGACAGTGGTTCCCAACGGTGTATCCGTAGGTAAGAACTCAGTAGTTTCAGGTAACACTACTGTAGCAGACTATCCCGATATGTACCTTGGCAGTGGAAAAACTTTGATTAAGGCAGGTGACGAATAATGAGAGCGATTGGAATTATTTTGGCCGGCGGCCATAACCATAGAATGCGTGAATTATCTCAGAAGAGAGCAATTTCCGCTATGCCCGTAGCAGGTAGCTACAGAAGTATTGACTTCGCATTGAGTAATATGTCAAACTCTCACATTCAGCGTGTGGCAGTTTTAACACAGTACAACGCACGTAGCTTAAATGAGCACTTAAGTTCTTCCAAGTGGTGGGACTTCGGCCGTAAGCAGGGCGGTTTGTATGTATTTACTCCCGTTGTTACAGCGGACAACAGCAACTGGTACCGCGGTACTGCAGATGCTATTTACCAGAACCTTGACTTCTTAAAGAACAGCCACGAACCGTACGTAGTAATTGCTTCCGGCGATTGCGTATATAAGATGGATTACAATAAGGTTTTGGAATATCATATTGATAAAAAAGCTGATATCACTGTAGTTTGCAAGGACATGCCGGAAGGTATGAACGTAGACAGATACGGTGTAATCAAGATGAACGAAGAAAGCCGCATTGAAGAATTCGAAGAGAAACCCGTTGTTGCTAAATCCAACACAGTTTCCTGCGGTATCTACGTAATCAGAAGAAGACTTTTAATTGAATTAATTGAGAAGTCTGCAGAAGAAGGAAGACATGATTTGGTAGCGGATATTTTAATTCGTTACAAGGGAATGAAGAGAATCTTCGGCTATAAGATGAGGGATTACTGGAAGAACATTGCGTCTGTAGAAGATTACTACGAGACAAATATGGACTTCTTAAAGCCGGACGTAAGAGATTACTTCTTCCGTGAATATCCTGCAGTATATTCTAAGGTAGATGATTTGGCACCTGCTAAATACAATGTTGGTTCTGATGTTAAGAACAGTCTTGTATCCAGCGGTAGCATCATCAACGGTAAGGTTGAGAACTCCATTATCTTCAAGAAGGTATTTGTGGGTAACAACTGTACCATTAAGAATTCCATCATTTTAAATGATGTATATATCGGTGACAATACGCATATCGAAAACTGCATCGTAGAAAGCCGTGATACCATCCGCGCTAATTCTTACTATGTAGGTGAAGGCGAGATTAAAGTATTAATCGAGAAGAATGAAAGATACGATATTTAGTAACTAATGTTTTGTGTTAACAGCAACTGTCCTAGAGGGGAAGGAGGGTTATCGTGACCATTACAGATGTTCGCGTACGTAAGATTTCTAATGAAGGCAAGATGAAAGCAGTCGCTTCCATTACCTTGGATGAGGAATTTGTAGTTCATGATATCAAAATCATCGAAGGCGAGAAGGGTTTGTTTATTGCAATGCCCAGCAGAAAGACTGCCGAGAACGAATTTCGTGATATTGCCCATCCGATTAAGCCGGATACACGTGAGTATATTCAGACAACGATTCTGAAGGCATACGAAGAGTATATCGGCAAGGAAGAGGAATCAAGTTCATAAAATTTATTCATTTGGGGTGCCGTAGGGAATATAAGGTAAATAGTATAATCAATCTATTCTAAACCTTATATTTACAGTCAATAAGTTTGATTATATATAATCAAACTTTATAATCAAACTTAAAGGGCATTTATAACTATTCAGAATATAAATACTCTTTCATCGCAGACAAAGTCTAGAGTAACAAATAGCCCATGCATATTTAGTGATAAAATGCATGGGCTATTTTTATATGGTTTACTATTAGTAATAACAAATGTTCATCTCTTCGACAAATTGGAATTTGGCACTCCGTCAAACTGAAATTTTTACTTGAGTTTAATTTCGTAATTGCGAAAAAAATGAATTACAAGCATAATGATTCCGATAATTACAAGCAATCCTCCAACACCCGTTCCGCTATTATTAGGATAGTAGTAATTTATCGCCAAATGCATAGGTGCAAGAAGAAGTGCAATTGCAATAAATACCAGTTCTGTTCGGAATAGGCTTTTCTGTGCCTTAAGCTTTTTTTCTTGTAACTCGAGTAAATTCTCTTCTGCCTTTTCTTTATAGTTTTCCATAGCAATATGTTCCCCTGTTAGAAGCTCATTGACACTGATCTTTAATAGATTACATAGTTCAAGCATTATGGATGCATCGGGTATACTTTTTCCAGTCTCCCACTTTGAAACTGCTCTATCAGTTATCCCAAGTTTTTCGCCAAGTGATGCCTGAGTATACCCACATTCTTTTCTGCAAGATGCAATAAACCTTCCTATTTTTTCTTGATTCATTTTTGGGAACCCTCCTTTCGCTACTAATGCTACAATATAGGTCTAAATTATACCACAGACCAACAGTTGATATTCCAAAAAAACAATACAATAATGCACTCAACTACCAGTTGATAATAAAATACTGCAAGAAATACACCGTTTTCATATATAACATTGAGAGATAAATTCAAATTCATGCGTGCTTTCAATCTCTCCGCAAGACTGAAAGTTTCTTTTCATTCCCTATTTTTATTAAAGTGTCATTAAATATGTCTTTATTATTTCTTGTGCTGACTTCCAATCTCGCTGCGGATTATCTACTACGAGTTTTCTCACAGGCAAACCATTAAGAATTCGCAATTCACGTTCTTGCCTTTCCTCTAAGCAACGAATATATCCTTCGAAACCTTCAGCGCCAATCTGTTTTCCATAGCTTCCATTCACATGGTAATTGATGACATCATCAAGCCATCCCGGACGTTCCTTTGCTGTTTGCTCTACAGAATCAGCAATATCTGTATTTTTCAAATAGATAACAATAGGATTCATTGGCTGTATAATATCGGCAACTTTGCTGATATAACTTCCAGACTCATCTTCCGAAAAACCAAATCTCATCATAGTTTCACACATAGGATTTTGCAACAACACACAATTGAAAACATAAACTGTATCTTCACTGCTAGTTTTAACAAACTGTCGCCATTTATCAAGCATAAGTGGCATCTCTTTTTCCCAAGGTAAAAAATCATATATTTTATATTGTAACAGTTTATCAAACATCTCCCCTGAAAATTGAGATAATGATACAATCTCTTCCATACCTGAAAAAAAGCCAGCAGGAGCAAGCGCATGAAATTCGTAATCGGCAGGATGATTTCCTGTACCTTCATCAATAAAACAAACATTTCCTTTTTGCTCCAAGAGCGACGCAACAAATGATGATGTGGTGCTTTTTCCTGAACAAGGTAAACCTTCAATAATATATAATCTATTTTTCATATTGCTTTATTCTCCATTTTTTAATTTATACGTTGACGAAACTTCAAGTTTGTCGAATTGTTTTGCATTTATTTTTATCAAATTTATAAATGCTCTTTTGTTATTTCTATATTTCTTCGAGTATCTTTTTGATAGCAGTAACATATCCAGCTTTATACACTGTATATCCTTCTTCTTTAACTCTACCATAATCGTCAGTTGTCCAGCCTCTTTTTTTGAAAAACTTTTCTGAGATAGCTTCCTTTAATGCTTCGATTTCCGTTTCGGTCAAATCATCTAAAGCTGAAACAACCACTACATCAGTAGAAGTAGATGTGGTGTTGGGGGGATTTCGCATGTCTATGGTAATACAAGTTTGGTTTTTTAGCATATTATTCTCATTTTTGAGTTTTCTGTTTTCTGCCATAATCATACCAACTAAGGCTTTTGTAGTCGGTTCTGATATCTGAGAAAGTATTTCATCATTGATTGTAGTTGAAGTTTGCTTTTTAGGCTTTTTTGTAGTTGTATTAGAATACTCAGCCCACCTGCTGATAAGGAGTCTGTAAGGCTCTGCGTTTTTGTTTCGCAAAGCCTGTTCGCTTAAACCTCCTTTCTCAGCCATAAGACCTGCAATAGTACAAAGAGAAAAGTCTTTCACATCTGATTCACTCTGCTTCTTGCATACTTCATGCACAAGAGTGAGTGTTTTCTTCTTTCTGCTTGTAGCGTTCTCGCATAGCTGTTCGTATAATTCGTCTGGATGTATATTACTCATTCTATTACCTCCCAAATTAGGCATCATTATTAGTAGATAGAAGCTTTAAAGGTGCGTCATATCTCATGATTTTCAGTTCTTTTTCAAATTCATTGTGAATGCCGATTTCTTCAAGCTTCTTTCTGCCGATAGCGTAAGGAATTGCCTCTTTAAGACTTCCGGCTCTTTTGATAAGTAGCCTCATAAACTGATTTCCTGCAAGGAGCTGTTCTTCCTCAGACAAGGTGAACATCACTGGTTGCTTTTTGTTGAACATAAGCGTCATGTCTATTATCTGTGATCTTTTTAGTAAAGCCTTACTAGCATCCGTCTCAGGGAATAATTCTGCTCCATTACATATTGCCTGAAGCTGATACATTTCGTCAGCTTCTGCTTCAAGCATAAAACCAACATCTTGAACTGTTCCAACAGATACAAGCTGTGTGGAGCTTGAATCATTGTTATTATCACTTTTGGATATTTTTTGGCATTTATCGATAAGCCTTAGTGTAGCGTTTAGATTGTTGGCTATATCATCACCCTTTTGTAGTTCCTGTTGTAAGAGCTGTTCATAATTAAGGAGTTCTTCGTACTGTTCAAAGATTGCTCCATACTGTTCAGCTTCGTATTTACTGTTTTCAAGTTCCTCGGTTTCGTTCTGATACCTGATAACTCTTTTGGATGTTTCAGACATCTCATAACTTAATACATTGAAATGATTTACAAGTCCCGGTAGGAAGGCGGGGCCTGTGATAAACCATCTGCAACGGACGCAGTTATGAGCCGGATATCCCTGCACTGGGCCGTATGTTACCCTGTCAGTATCATCATTAACATAAGTGCCACCTGTATTGCATCCAAAGCAGCCTTTAGGGCATATTCCTTTGTCGGACATTACAATGCTTGCCTTTGACTTTTGGGCATTTAAAACAGCGTCATACGCAGCCGTATCATTAACAGCAGAGCCTATTTCTAATTGCTTATACTTTGCGTCTCTGATAAACCTTTCAAACGATTCCTGATCTTGCTTTAGTATCTCTGTATCAGCTTTTTTCATGGTATCGGTGATGTAGGAGATACCCATTTTTGTGTAATACAGAGTCATTACAAGTCTTGCATGACCTGCTATGCACTTGGAAAGAACAGGCATAGGCACGCCACCTTCAAGGGCAAACGCTGTTATTAGAGATACACGAAGCGAATGAAGAGGATAATAGGTAGTTCTGTCTGAATCATCATGAACAAATTTTAGGTTTTGTTCAGCTTCTGTAGTTGCATGTTGATTTACTTTTTGTTCAAGACATTGTAGTAGTTTATACCAAAAAGGTTCTATGGCATTTCTTCCTAGTGGCAAACTATTCTTATCATTAGTAGCGTCTCTGAACAGGAAAGTAGCAGTTCCCATGGCTTTTAGGATTTTTATGTCTTTTGCTTCTCCTAATTGGTTTCTTGTTAATTCACTCCAAGCAATAGGTCTTGAGATAGAATTGTATTTTTGCTGCCAGTCTCTAAGTTTTGCAAGCCAATACTGCATTTCCTCATACTGCCAAGGCATGTTGTAGCCTTTATCAGCTTCGTCTTTGTTGATATCCGCAGTTTTATTGGTGTTAATGAAAAAACCTGTCATTTCGAGGTTTGTAGTAGGATCAATAAACTTTCTCAAAACACCTTTTTCACAAGGCTTTCTTTCAGTTCCCTGTGATAAGGGAGAGTCATTTTTAACCCACTCACCATATTTATATTTATCTTTCTGAACATATTTAAAAGTATCCATTTCACCGCTATCAAGCATTCTAGCCTGATATGTGCGGATTGGAAGCATCAGCTTTGTTAATAAGCAGATAGTCCTTGCAGGGCACCACATTTCGTAAACATATTCGCTAAATCCCTTTGTTTTGATCTCATAAGGTGTTGCTTTTCTTTTTCTGAATACACAGTCAGGATCATTCTTATCAATCAGATGTCTGTCAACGATGAACCAGTCACCGCCTTGCCTTTTTGAATCCGTAAGCTCCTGCGCGAGTGTCAAGTCTCTAAAGCAAGTTGCATCAGAAGGAACTAGGAGATTGCGGAGCTCCTTTATGTAGCGATAAGGCAGTACGTTCTTGTCGGATTCACTTTTGTTAGAACGGTCTACATGGTCTGGCAAATACGGTTCCAACGGATTATAAAACTCAGCAGGTATTAACTTTTTGCCATAATCATCTTCAACAGAAAACTTTTCTTCAAGTATCCAGTCGATAAAAGCAACGAGCTTTTTAGCCTCTTTCAAGGCATGGGGTTGGCTTTCTCGTTTAGAATAAAGAATTTCGTAGAAATCAGGTACTTCATAGGTCTTTGAAACAAATTCTTGAACAGAACGTGTCAGATTCATTGCTATTATGTATCTTTTAAAGAAGTTGGATAAAGCCTTTAATGCTGATGATTTTCCTCTAACTACTGTTTTTATCCATTCCTCAGCATACTCTTTCCATTCGGCAAGGGCTGGATCATATTCAAGTAGCCATTCAAAACTCTCATTCGTGGTTGTTCCATGTGGGCGTATTTCAAGTTCACGCTTCTTTGCGGATTCCTGTAGTTTTTCAAGCCTAGCGTAATCTTTTGGTGTGAGTTTATCTCCTATAAACGGCCCATTTTCAGCAAAAGTACGAAGCCAGAGTATTACTGTCGTAGCTCCTATGCCATATTCGCGGTGGATATCCATGCATGTTTTGCCATTACACACCTCCTCGATAACCCTATATTTAGTCTTGTTGTCGTATTTAGCCATATACTATTTCTTCCTCATTATGTATTTCTTAGTTATTTTCTTTTCTTCCTCATACCATGAATCTATCTCTGGCTTCATTGGAAGCGCCATACCTTGTTCCAAGGAGCTTGTGGCTTGGCTAAGAGCACTTGTAACTTCTGTAACCGTAGGCTCAGTATAAACATTCTGTGATTCTTCTGACTTATGGTGCATAGCAACCTGTCGCACTTTCTTGTCTATGCCTGCATTTTTCATTCTTTGACCATAAGAATGTCTGTGACCATGATTACTTGTTCCATTAAACTTTGATACTTCAAGCCCTATTGTTTCACAGGCTTTATTGTGTGCTTCTGTTTGCGTTCTAACAGGCATCATTTCACCTAGATATCTTGGATCGAACGACACAAACGCAAATGGATGGGTGTCCTTAATGCCATATCTGATTCGTTGATGCAAATACTTTTTCCATACATACATAAATACATAGCCTGCTTCTCTTGGAAACCAATATACATTCATGTACATATTGTCTTCATCATCAAGTCTTGGATTCTTCCATCCTGCAAACCTCTTGTTGGAAGAAGCGTACTGATTGCGTGGTATAAGACCATATTTTAGTTTCAGGTATGATGCTCTGTCTGTTACATATTTACCGGTGCTTGGATTTTTGAAATCATGAGGAGCTTTCCCTTCTGATGGGTGATAAATCCTTACTATTGCCATGTCCGGATCTTCTGGATCAGGGATAACATCCTGCACCCATAAATGAAAAGGCTCACTATGACGCAGCCCTCCGTAATGCATAAGTATAGTGATTGCTATGTCTCTCCAGTTATAACCATCTATTAAATCTAATTCATAGCCCTTGCGTGTTTTCTTGAAGCCTTCTCTAAGTAGCTTCTCTATCTTGTCCTCTGGAAAAGCCTTTGTGCCATTTCTTACCGCATAAGGGTTTTTGTGGGTTGTAACATTTCTAACTGTTTTAGCCGTTTCAGAAATGTCATGGATATCATCAAGGTGTCCCAAGAATGAGCGCTCACTTCTGTTGATCTGAGACATATATTTAAGACGTTCCTCATACCTTGTGGCTTCTCTCCAAGGATTAAGCTGCTCCGTCTTGTAATTGATATACAGCCAGTCCGAAAAGTCACTTAATGATGATAGCAGTGTATTAGCTGTCTGTGCTTTTTTAGGAAGCCAGTATAATCCCGAAGGATCATTCCCTTCTTCATCGATAGTGCCCGAATATATTGCTTCTGCAAACAGCTCAAAGAAGTCTTTAGCAGATACATAATTGTTGGGATTGGCATTCATGTAATCAAATAGCAATCCTACAGCCTGTATGAGCTTGTTATGCCAAGTCCTGCTCTTATAGCTATACTTGATCTGATATCGCAGTAGCTGTTCAAATATCTGCGTCTCTCCATCTTGTTCTATCAAAAGAGATGGCAGCTCTATGTACCTTGCCGAATTATCTCTGTATGTCTTTGTATATACCTTTACATAATTCATCTGTTATCCATCCTTATAGATTGATTATCATATTATATATATTACCATATTCTATAA
>CAZQBM010000020.1:0-38849 GCA_964591945.1 uncultured Lachnospiraceae bacterium
GTGACTAAAAGCGAAGATGCCAAGACTCCTTTCGGCTTAATTCCTCTTTCCTTCTCTATATATTCCTTTAGCTCATATAATTGTCCATTTTTAAAATATATGGACGGAAAACAAATCGCTTTACCATTTTTTAAGCAGAACGAAATTTCTCTTCCTTCCATATCTGTATGGATTAGTACATTCCGAATCAAAGGTGCGAGATTAAACAAACCATGATATTCTCTGCTTTCCCCAAATAGTTCCTTGGAGAATCCATATTCTTTTATTTCACTTATATAAAAAAGATCTTTATGGCGTTTGCGGAATGCCCCCGTATGCTCGCCACTGACGCGACACACAGAAATCTTGCCATCACCATATTCCAAGCAAAAGCTTTGTGTCAAATAATAAACACGCACAGACCAAAAGATAGCAAAGACAAAGCACAGTAATATTCCTACAAATGATATCACATCGTATCCGCCTATTAACATACATATACCCAGCATTATGATGCAAAAGGCCGGAACAAACAAAATAGTATACAATTGTTTCAGCATATTAGGTATAATCTTAGTCATACGTTTACCTCCTTTGTCATTACTCTACCCTTATCTCCATTCCATTTTCTACAATATTACAGAAAGTTTCTTCATATGTTCGCACGTCTGTTTTAACCACTACATCTGCATTCCAGGTACCGTTTTCTTCATAAACCATAACCTCTATGTCCAAACTTTTTATCTTCCATTGATTTATTTTAAAAAAATGCACCACCAGCTCCGTATCAATGTTTTCAGTTCTGATGGGAATGACATAATCATACATCCCATAGTTGCCTTTCACATGATTGAATTTAATCACTTCTTTTCCCTGCGCACAATTCAAATTCAATTCTTCGCCTAATTCATAATAGCCGGTAACAGATTCCGTCAAATATGTCGCTCCATCTACTTGTATAGTTGCCTTTCCCCACATCTTCGGCAATAAAGCATAAACAACTACCAGCAGAACAGCTACAAATACAGTTATATAAAATATTCGAAACAGAATTTTAAGTGTTTTTTTCATTAAATCATTCCTTCCAAATTATACATCAACCCTACCGCAAGCTTTTACCTGCAGCAGGGTCATCTTTTACAAATTCTTCAATACTTCGGCCATTTCGTCCAACCAGTCGCCCTTGAATACTTCAATCATACCTGCGTCACAAGCTGCTGCGAGATTTGCATCCATAGGAATCTTAGCAACATTCTTAATGCCGTATTCTTCGGCAATCTCTTCAATATGGCTTTCACCATAAATATAGTGCTTTTCCTTACAGTTAGGGCATACGAAATATGACATATTCTCTACGATACCTAACACGGGAATACGCATTAAGGTTGCCATTTTCACTGCCTTTTCCACAATCATAGATACCAGTTCCTGAGGTGATGCCACAATAATAATTCCGTCTACCGGAAGTGACTGGAATACAGTCAAGGGCACGTCGCCGGTTCCGGGAGGCATATCTACAAAGAGATAATCCTTATCGCCCCAAAGTACATCGGTCCAGAACTGTTTTACGGTACCTGCAATCACAGGTCCTCTCCAGATAACAGGATCGGTTTCATCCGGTAATAAAAGATTAATGGACATAATATCAATATCCGTAGTTGTTTTTACGGGAATAATACCGTTTTCATCGCCGTAAGCCTTCTCGGTAAGACCGAACACCTTAGGAATGGAAGGTCCTGTAATATCCGCATCCAGAATACCGGTATTAAAACCTTTACGCTTCATCGCTACTGCCAGTAAAGATGTCACAAGGGATTTACCAACACCACCCTTACCGCTGACAACACCGATTACTTTTTTAATATTTGCAGACTCGTGAGGTTTCTCAAGAAAGCTCTTAGGGTCTCTTTCTGAACAATTTTCACTGCAACTTCCGCAGTCATGTGAACATTCTGCCATAACTTTATATGCGTAAAAAAATACGCCCTCCTTTTATAATAATTTACTTAGAATGAAGTCGACATCACACTTGAATTAACTCTTGTACTCTGCCTGATAAGCATCTACACACTCTCGACTTCAAACAACTATTCTAACAGATTTGTACTTTTAAAACAAGTATCCCCAATGCTTTCCAATGAAATTCCGGTACTAAATATCCGCATCCACCTCCGCAGGCAACGGAGCACTGTTGATTTCCGCCCAATAAGGCACAAAGCCGGATTTCACAGCTACTTTCTGGGACTGGATATGGCTCTCTACCGTACCGTAATACGGCACTTTCCCACGTTTTAAGATTTCACGCTTCAAAAGAATGGTAATAAAAGGCCCTAAATTCCTTCCCTTACTCTCAGGCATTACATCAATACCGATTTGCCACATTACATCACTGTCCGCGCTGGCTCCCGCCATTCCAAGAATTTCACCGTTTCTTACCACAGCCACGCCTAGTACATCCGGCGCATCCGGCAAAAAGGAATAAGCATGAACGAATCGCTCATCTCCACGGAACTGTTCAATTTCTTCTCCCTCATACCAACGCACTTCATACTCATTGGTTAAGCAATCCATCTCTTGTGCAGTTAAAATCTCCTGTCCAAACGGCAGATAGTAATGATGCAAATCTTCCAGGAAATACTTGTGCTGCAATAACAAATCATCCAGCCAATACATATATTTATACTGTGACATCCACGCACCGTTTAAGTCCTTAAACGTGGCTTTGCACTCTTCCATAATCTCTTCCCTGCCCGAGAAAATGCACTTACCGTTGATGCATAGTACCTTAAGAATCGCATCATCTTTCTTGAAACGACGACGCCCTTCATTTAGCGCTCTGATTGTATATTCATTATCCGTTGACTTGAGTTGTTCCAAACTGCAGCAATAATCCTTCTGCATCTGCTCTTGAAACAACTCACATATTCTTTTTTGCTCTGTTATCATATTCATCTCTTTCTGTTCTAAAAATCCATTATATCTTTTTCCATCGTAACGTAAATGGTGCCGGGGATTTTATGCTTTGTTTGAGGACCTTTGGTGAATGTCGGCACTTAGCAAAAAATGAATGCCAATTCATTTCGAGCTTAGTGTCCGCTACATTCACAATCGAGCGAGAGCGCGTCCGAAAACAATCATAAAATTCCCGGCACCCTCACTTCCACACAATAAAAAAAGCAGTATAATGATTTTCCCTTTACCCAAGTCATCTCACTGCTTTTTTTATGTAAAAATAATTTTTGTAAAAGGTACTCTTTCCCGTAAATGCCTTTTACGTGAAGCTTGCGCTTCAAAACTTTGTAACCGCCCAATGCATTATTACGGTATCTTCGTACTCGTCTTATTTGCCATCCCCATAGCAGAAAGCACTTCCCTTTTACCAATTCTACATATCCACAGGTAACTTACCCCTAACTTATCCTGTGCATGTAAAATATCACGTCCCCATTTACTTTATATTGTTATTATAACTAATTTTTGGGATAAATCAATGATTTTTTTGATATTTTTGCACAAAATTAGCAGATTTTTGAACTATTTTTTGTTTTATATCAGATTTATGTCATTTTAATAACTTGAAAGTGGTATATCTGCCCTTATTGGTAAGTTTTGACCACCGCCTGCTCCATGAGCCAATCACACCACATATCGTAGTGCTGTGCCTCCATATGGGCACTGTCGGAAGCATAATCTTCACTCAAACTTCCGCTCATATCGTCGAAGACAGGATTTACGTCAATATAAAATTTATTTTCACCATCCGCAAAGGCGGACAATTCTTTATTATAACTGTTAATATTATCATTGTTGATAATCGCATCTGTTTTGGAACGGCTCTCCGTCACATGAAGGTTGGCGCAAATATAAATGGTTGCTCCGGGCTGTGTAGTCTCAATCAAGCTAATCAACTCGCCAAATTTCGCCACTGCCTGTTCACGGTTATGGCCCAACTCATTGATACCAACCATAACATATACCTTACCATATTGTTTCTGCGTCAATGCAGTCTCTAACGATACCTTCTCGCCACCATCTACGGACAATTTGGCCGTAAAAAGCTTAAACACGGTCATGCTGACATCCGCAAAATAATCCGCATTTTCAAGATATCCGTATTCTGCAATACCGACCGTTCTGGAGTCACCAATAAATAAAGCATCATCAAAATATGCCATATCCGTAGTTCCTATGGTAACCACCACCTGCGGTTCCGGATTATTCCCCGGTTCTACAACTTCGGAAGTTCCGGATTCCGGCGCAGGAATCGTTTCAGGCGCAGGCGTGCCGCCCGGTTGTGTGGGGTCTGATAGTTCTTCATCCTCGCGAACCACAACCATATCCCCGTCCAGTTCGCCCGCCGCAATATGACCGTTTGTTACTATTCTTCTATAGGAATGGTCGCTCAAATGCACCAGGTTCTCGGGCAAAACCGCACTACCTCCCTGAATCGAGAGTTCCTGCCGTTCCGCCTCTTTCATCTGCAGAATCCAGCAGATGCCAACCATTGCAAAAAGCATGAGCAACACATACCATCCGTCTCTTTTACGCTTTCGCATTTCTTATTCCTCTTTTACCATTAAAATCTAAAATACAGGAAGGGATCGTTAAGCCCCAAATACATACAATATACCGCTGCCGCGAAAATAGCCAGCAGTATAATTACGCCAAAGAAATTATTCTTGATTTTACTCCATATTTTCTCAGGCAGTCTTGTACACAAAAGAAGTCCTGCTGCAAAGTATCCACCGTAAAGGGACAAATACTTAATATAATCTCTCGCAAACACACCTACCCAAGTACCTTTTACCGGAAAAAGTCTCGACAGATATGTAAGGAAATCATTCCAGTCCGTCATTGCAAATACAAACCACATAACCGGAATCATTACAATCACATACAAATGGCCGATAAAACGATGCTTCTCAAGGAACTTGCGATACACACATTTTTCAAGTACGATAATAAGCCACAACCCAAGGCCCCACACCAGGAAATTCCAATTAATTCCATGCCATAACCCGGTCATGAACCATACGATAAAAAGATTAAAAATTGTTCTGCCCGTTCCCTTGCGGTTACCGCCCAAAGGAATATATAAATATTCCCGGAACCAGCTTCCCAACGTCATATGCCATCTGCGGTAAAACTCAGCCATCGTCACGGAAGTATAGGGATGGTCGAAGTTCTGCGGAAACTTAAAGCCCATCATCATTCCAAGGCCCATAGCCATCAAAGAATATCCGTAAAAGTCAAAATAAATCTGCAACGAAAACGCAATCAGCCCCATCCAGGCCAAGGGCGTGGATATGCTCTGATAACCGATACTCTCAATGTTAAACCACAAATTTCCGATACGGTTTGCAAGCAAAACCTTAAACCCAAGTCCCAGAATAAAAAGACTGATACCATGATACATTCTTCTCGGCGTTACGCGTCTTTTATTTAATTGCACCTTAACCTGGCGATAAGTAACAATAGGCCCCGCAATCAGCTGTGGAAACAGACTGATATAAGCCGCATAATTCATCAAGGAATCTTCCTTTTCCACTGTTTTGCGCTTCACATCCATTACATAAGACAGGTTTTGGAAGGTAAAGAAACTGATGCCGACCGGCAGAATAATATTATCTATGTTTACCTTAAACCAAATCAGCGGTACAAGATTAAATACCAATGCAATAAATACTAATATGCGGTCGCGGATTTTTCCAAGGCCGAGACATTTTCCGATAGAAAAGTTCAACAGAATCGTAAAAATAAAATACAAAATATACTCCGGGCTATCCTTGGCACCATACCCGTAAAAGGCAAGACTTCCAAACACAATTACGACATTCTTCCACTTTCCCGGCGCAGTTGCATACAATATAAAAAAGATTGGCAAAAATATAAATATAAATTCCAAGCTACTGAAAACCACTTTTATCACCTCTAAAATTTGCCTGTATATGTAAGACCTTTTTTACCACAAATAAAGTTTCGTAATACCTGCACACAATACACGCAATTTTATATCATATATCTAACCACTATTGCACTATTTTTTCAAGTACATTTTTTACCAATCTTTTCACATATCTGGCTATATTTTTCGGCATAATAAAATGCACCTTTTACATCATTTCAAAAATGACATAAAAAGTGCATTATTTTTACTGCGCTAAGTCCAAATGCTGAACTGAGCCTACATTGCCGTTTTCGTATAAGAAAATCCCAGTACTGCGGATAAAACCTTTATCACTGTTGTCTGCATTTTTCAATGCAAAATTGGTAGCTGCCTTCTGTAGGCAAATCGCGCCCACGCCTTTTTCGGCAAGGGTATATAATTCATTCTCACCATTTTCATTCCGGCACCAGATTTTTAGTTTCTTCCACACAGCATCGTTTTCATCAATCCATCCGTTACCGTCCTCATCATACTCTGCCAAATCGGCAAATCCATCTCCCGACTCCGGTCCGAACAACTCGCTACCGTCATTGATTTGACCGTCATTATTATGATCCAATGCAAGATACCCGCTGCCTGCAGCCAATTGCGATATTTCATCTTTCTTACCGTCGGCATTGATATCAAAGTAAAACTTTTGGTCGGTCAAATTCGCCACGTTACCGTCAAAATTAATGACCAAAGGGTCGCAAACCCTCTGTAGCTCAGCAATATTGTATTCTTCACGGTAATACTCACAAAAACTACGACTCATACCCAATTCTAAGTTAAAATCAATTTCCCGGCCGTCTGCCGTGGTAACCTTTCCTTTGGACTTATACAGTACATTCTCGGTCTCTTCGTAGTAATTTTCACTTGTAAAAGACACCTGCTTCATAGGGGTAAATTCCAGGGTTGCCGTCTGCATATTAGTCTGACCGCTCATATCTTTCGTAAAAAAATTCTCTTCAAAGATACTTCTCGCCCGCTCGCCAAACAAAAGCATAAAAATGTATTGTGTGGAATAATAATGAAACTGCGCTGACATATCAAAACGGCTTTCTTTAATGCTTAAATTACCGTTTCGCAGGGTGGACATTCTCTCTTCCCACACTGACTTTTCCTTAGCGACTTTTTCTTCCGTTTTCGTAGCATTTTTAGACTCTGCTTCTTCCGTTTCCGGCTCACCTTGTGTTAAATATAAATTATTTTTGGTCCGTTCACTGTTGTAATCCTGCAACACAAAACGGTTATTATGTACTCTCGAAGACTGAAATCTTCGGGCGGACTCCATTCCTATTACGCTGGATTCAATTCGCAATATTCTTCCTTTCTCATCGAGTCACTGCCTTATTCCATTCCCTCCTTGTCCGTTATAAAACAAAAATAGTACAGTTCGAAAACTTCCTTCTTTCTTGCTGTACCATCCGTGGTGACTTACTAAATACCTTAGGCCTTAAATATTCGTATATACTATATCGGCATAATTTGTTAAAAAATTATGTCTGTTTATAAAATCTTAAAATTCTTATATCAACCTTTCATACAATCATTTTAACATCATATCCCCACACTTATATCATTTCTGTTGTATATATAAAGCAGCCCCTGTATGATATATTCCTTCAAGGACCGTTATTTGTCCGTCAGTTCTTAACGAGTGTATCGCACGAGTTTAGAACTGCTACGTGACAAATCCGAGCGTAAGCGTGTCCGCAAAGGAATATATCATACAGGGGCGTATTAGTATATCAACCTTTTATTCCTGTGTAATTGTACTGTGAATGTGCTGGATTGAATCTACAGCAATTTTACCATTCTTTTTTACAGCCTTAATACCTGCTGCACTTGCTTTCGCAGCCGCCATAGTAGTAATGTAAGGTACTTTGTGCTTAATTGCTGACTTACGTACATAACTGTCATCAAATACCTTTTCCTTACCTGCAGGAGTATTGATAATCAACTGAATCTGCTTATTGGTAATGGCGTCTACAATATTAGGTCTGCCTTCCTGCATCTTGTTAATCTTCTCTGCAGGAATACCGTTTGCTACGATTAATTCATAAGTAGAACCGGTTGCAAGAATCTTAAATCCACATTCGTGGAATGCCTTCGCAACTTCAGGTACCTCAGGCTTATCCTGACGATTTACACTGATTAAAACAGTTCCTTCTAAAGGAAGAGGATTCTGGGTAGCTTCCTGCGCCTTATAGTATGCCTCACCAAAATCAGATGCAATGCCGAGAACTTCACCGGTAGAACGCATTTCAGGTCCTAATAAGGGGTCAACTTCTGAGAACATATTGAAGGGGAATACCGCTTCTTTTACACCGAAGTAATCGTATTTGCTTTCTTTTAAATTAGGTACAGGTGAAGGATTTCCTGTCAATTCACTTGTAATAATCTGTGTTGCCAACTGTACCATCTGAATATTACATACCTTAGATACCAAAGGCACGGTTCTTGAAGCACGGGGATTGGCTTCAAGTACATATACTACATCATCTTCGATTGCATACTGCATATTCATAAGACCGCGAACATTCATTTCGACAGCAATCTTCTTGGTATATTCTTTAATCTTTTCAAGATTCTTCTCTGAAATATGCATAGAAGGAAGAATACATGCTGAATCACCGGAATGAACTCCTGCCAACTCAATATGTTCCATAACAGCAGGTACAAATGCGTTTGTACCATCACTAATTGCGTCCGCTTCACATTCCATTGCATTCTTTAAGAATCTGTCAATCAGAATAGGTCTGTCCGGAGTTACACCTACGGCAGCTGCCATATAGCTTCTTAAGCTTTCCTGATCATATACCACTTCCATACCGCGTCCGCCCAATACGAAGGAAGGACGAACCATTACAGGATACCCGATTCTTTCGGCAATTTCTACTGCATCATCAATGGTAACTGCCATTCCTGCTTCAGGCATGGGAATTTCGAGTTTTTCCATCATGGCACGGAATAAATCTCTATCCTCTGCCATATCGATAACTGCAGGCGGTGTGCCAAGAATCTTAACACCATTTCTTTCAAGGTCATCTGCCAGGTTAAGAGGAGTCTGTCCACCAAACTGTGCAATAACACCTACAGGTTTTTCTTTCTCATAAATACTTAAAACATCTTCCAATGTAAGAGGTTCGAAGTATAACTTATCCGAGGTATCATAGTCTGTTGATACAGTCTCAGGATTACAGTTTACAATGATGGTCTGGAAACCTAAATCACGTAATGCAAAGGCTGCATGTACACAACAGTAGTCAAATTCGATACCCTGACCGATACGGTTAGGACCACCGCCAAGAATCATGACCTTAGGCTTTTCTTCGTTGGTTGTACTGTTATCCGGTGCATTGTAAGTAGAATAGAAATATTCTCTGTCTTCGGTACCGCTTACGTGTACGCCATCCCAAGCCTGGGTAATACCATATTCTTTACGTGCATTACGGATATCATCCTCGGGAACTGCAAGAATCTGGCTTAAATACTTATCAGAGAAACCATTCTTCTTAGCCTGCTCCAACACTTCTTTGGCAGGAACCTGGCCCTTATTCTGCATAAGTGCTTCTTCTTCCTCAACCAATTCCTTCATCTGCTCTAAGAAATAGTGCTTAATCTTGGTAAGCTGATATAATTCCTCTACGGTAGCGCCCTTACGAAGCGCTTCATACATAATAAACTGTCTCTCGCTGGAAGGAGTATGAAGCATTTCAATCAACTGCTCTTTGGTCTTGTTATGGAAATCCTTGGCAAAGCCAAGACCGTAACGGCCTGTTTCCAAGCTTCGGATTGCTTTCTGGAATGCTTCCTTGTAGGTTTTACCGATACTCATAACTTCACCTACGGCGCGCATCTGAGTACCTAATTTATCTTCTGAGCCTTTGAACTTTTCAAATGCCCAACGTGCAAACTTAATTACAATATAATCTCCACCGGGAACATACTTATCCAATGTGCCGTACTTACCGCAAGGAATTTCATCCAAAGTAAGTCCTGACGCAAGCATCGCAGACACAAGGGCAATAGGGAAACCTGTTGCCTTAGATGCAAGTGCGGAAGAACGTGATGTTCTGGGGTTAATTTCAATAACAATAATTCTGTCAGATACAGGATCATGTGCGAACTGTACGTTAGTACCACCGATTACTTCTACGGCTTCTACAATCTTATACGCCTGTTCCTGTAATCTCTTCTGCAAAGATTCAGAAATAGTCAACATAGGAGCTGAACAGAAAGAGTCACCTGTATGCACACCGAGAGGGTCAATATTTTCGATAAAACATACGCTGATCATATTGTTCTTAGAGTCACGAACAACTTCTACTTCCAATTCTTCCCAGCCCAAAATAGATTCTTCTACAAGAACCTGTCCTACAAGACTGGCCTGAAGACCTCTTGCGATAACGGTTTTCAACTCTTCTACATTGTATACCAGACCACCGCCGGCACCACCCATGGTGTAAGCAGGTCTTAAAACAACGGGATATCCTAATTCTTCTGCAATACGAAGACCATCTTCCACACTATAAGCAACTTCGCTTCGTGCCATCTCAATACCGAGGGAATTCATAGTCTCCTTAAAAGCAATACGGTCTTCACCCTTTTCAATTGCATCTACCTGAACACCGATTACTTTTACATTATATTTATCAAGAACGCCGGCCTGTGCAAGCTCTGAACAAAGATTCAAGCCGGACTGTCCGCCAAGGTTGGGAAGCAATGCGTCAGGACGTTCCTTTTCAATAATCTGCTCCAGTCTCTCCACGTTGAGGGGTTCAATATAAGTTACGTCTGCAGTGGTAGGGTCTGTCATAATTGTAGCGGGGTTTGAGTTTACCAATACAATTTCATATCCTAACTGCTTAAGTGCCTTACATGCCTGTGTTCCCGAATAGTCGAATTCGCAGGCCTGTCCAATAATAATGGGACCGGAACCGATAATCAGTACTTTGTGAATGTCATTACGTTTACCCATAACTTCCTCCTAAAATATCTTTCTATCTAAAATATCATTTTATCTTAAAAAATTTCTTCAAACCGTCTTCCTATATGAAATCCGTAAAACATTTCTATTCTTTACCATTCCAACAGTAGGTACACAATTTACAAGGTTCGATACCCACTGCCTTAATCATATCATCTAAACGGTTATATGACAATGATGTAAAATTCATCTGTTTACAGATACACTGCTCCATTTCCTTATAATTCTTGCTTTCCGGATTGCTGTAATCCGCAAGAACTTCAGGGGTGACTTCCTTTTCTCTGTCCGCAATTACCTTTCTGGCAATCAAATCCATATCCGAATTCGAACGTGAGAAATTCAAGTATTTACAACCATGAATAATCGGAGGACACGCCGGTCTGATGTGCACCTCTTTTGCACCGCTGTTAAAAAGAAAATCCGTAGTTTCTCTCAACTGGGTTCCTCTTACAATCGAGTCATCAATTAATAATAATTTTTTATCCCTGATAAAAGGCTCAACCGGAATAAGTTTCATTTTAGCAATTAACTTACGCTGCTCCTGCTTGGTGGGCATAAAAGAACGGGGCCATGTCGGTGTATACTTAATAAAAGGTCTCGCAAACGGCTTATGCGCTTCATTGGAATAGCCGATTGCATGTGCAAGTCCGGAATCCGGCACACCTGCAACCAAATCCACATCCGCTGTATCACGCTGTGCCATATACTTACCGCAACGATTTCGCATCTCTTCTACATTTACGCCTTCATATGAAGAAGTAGGATACCCGTAATATACCCAAAGGAATGTACATATTTTCATTTCATCCCTTGCGGGTGCCATTACCTTCATCTCTTCCGGTGTAATATATACAATTTCTCCGGGACCCAATTCCTTATAATCCAAATATCCCAAATGCAAATATGCAAAATTCTCAAAAGACGCACAGAAAGAACCGGGCTTCTTACCGATTACAATCGGCGTACGTCCGTAACGGTCACGCATTGCATAAATACCTTCTTTGGTCATCAAAAGAATAGACATAGAGCCATCTATGACTTCCTGCGCATATAACATTCCTTCTACAATGGATTCTTTCTGATTGATGAGTGCTGCAACCAACTCTGTCTGATTGATTTCTCCGCCACTCATCTCTAGAAAATGCGACTTACCGCAATCAAAAAGCTTTTCAGCAAGAGAATTAAGATTATTTACTTTACCTACAGTAGTAATAGCATAATTTCCAAGATGTGAACGAATCAACAAGGGCTGGGGTTCATGATCCGAGATACAACCGATACCCAAATGTCCGTCCATTGTGGCAAAATCCTTGTCGAATTTCGTTCTGAAAGGAGAATTCTCAATATTATGAATCGCACGGTCAAATCCCTTTTCTTCACTGTAAAGAACCATACCGCCACGTCTTGTACCAAGATGTGAATGATAATCGATTCCGAAAAACAAATCGAAGATGCAACTTTCTTTTGAAGCTACGCCAAAAAATCCGCCCATTGCTCTTTCTCCTTCTTTCGCCATTTAAACATACCTTTATGAAGTATACTTTTTTGCCCCTTTGATGTCAAGACAAAATCGGGGCTTTTTTTGATAAAAAATAACCTAATGCCATTACGATTTACATAACATTTTATATATTACAAAACCTTCATTACACATCTTTTTACACGACTTTATAATAGAACAGTTACAAAAAGTGACAGAGCTATCGTTTCGACAACTCTGTCACTGAAATCACCTACTGTGCTAATAAAAGCATAATCTTATTTGTACGGTTTACAAACTTGGTCATACTTTCTGCATCCAAAGGTGCATGCTGAATCATAGCCAAATCGTATAACTGTTCACAAATCAAAGAAACATTTTCACCATCCTGGTTCTCTAATACATATTGAACCAATTTATTATTGGCATTTAATACCAAAGTCTGACCATCCTTACCAAACATACCCATATCCATACCGGAAGCCGCATACATTTTCATCATATCCTGCATACGACGGCTTTCTTCGGAAAGTGTAATCATAGAAGAAACATCCTTATTTTTTAACTTTTCAAGCTTAATTGCCACATTGTCCTGTTTGGTCACTTTTTTGAAGAGCTTAGAGAGTTCTTCTTCTTTCGCTTTTAACTCTTCGGCAACTTTAGCAGAAGTTTTCGCTTTGAACGCATCGGTCAAATCCGCATCGATTCTCTGGAACTTAATTCCTTCGTTCTTTGCTTCCAACTGAGAGATAAAAGGCTGGTCAATGTGATGTGTTAATACAACCGCATCCATCTTGGCTTTGCGGAACATATTTACATATTGACTCTGCTGGACCATATCAGTCACATAATAAATTACCTTTTCTGCCTTTTCATCTTCAGCAGCATCTGCACCTTCTTCTACTACCTCAGCTTCAACCTTCTCACCATTTTCATCGGTAGCATTCTCTTCTTCCGTGTCAATGGGTTTTACCTCAAGGCATTCAGGTAAAGTCATATAAATATCGTCTAAATTCTTAAAGAGAATATAATCTGTCATCTTCTCGCAGAATTTATCATCCTTCAAACAACCAAACTTAATGAAAGGACTGATGTCATCCCAATACTTCTCATATTCTTCTTTCTGGGTCTTGCACATGCCGGAGAGCTTATCTGCCACCTTCTTTGTAATATAGTCAGAAATTTTCTTAACAAAACCGTCATTCTGCAATGCACTTCTGGATACATTCAAAGGCAAATCGGGACAGTCAATCACACCCTTTAAGAGTAAAAGGAATTCGGGAATTACTTCCTTGATGTTGTCTGCAATAAATACCTGGTTGTTGTATAACTTAATGGTTCCTTCGATTGACTCATACTCTGTGTTAATCTTAGGGAAATAGAGAATACCCTTTAAATTAAAAGGATAGTCCATATTTAAATGAATCCAGAACAAAGGCTCCTTATAATCGTTAAATACCTTACGGTAAAATGCCAAATAATCTTCTTTCTCGCATTCGGAAGGATTCTTTGTCCACAAAGGCGTTGTATCATTCAAAAGTTCAGGACGCTTATTGATTTTCAGTTTAGTTTCATCACCGTCTTTTTCAGGTGCAATAGTCTCCACAATTACATCATTTTCAAGGAGTTCATCCGCCTTAATGGTCTGGGTCTCTGTAGAATTTGCCTTACTCAAATAAATTTCTGTCGGCATAAAAGAACAATACTTCTTAATGATTTCTCTTGCACGATATTCATTACAGAATTCATAGCAATCTTCATTCAAATAAAGAGTAATGGTGGTTCCAACGCCTTCTTTGCTGCCGTCTTCCATACTGAATTCGGTACCGCCGTCGCATTCCCAATGAACCGCCTTTGCGCCGTCCTTGTAGGATAATGTATCGATCGTTACCTTATCCGCAACCATAAATGCAGAATAAAAACCAAGACCGAAATGACCGATAATCTGATCATCGTTGGTTTTATCCTTGTACTTTTCGATAAAATCGGTTGCCCCGGAAAATGCAATCTGATTAATGTATTCTTCCACTTCCGCATCGGTCATACCAAGACCATTATCTGTGAATGCCAAAGTCTTCGTTTCCGGATTCACAACTACGCTAATCTTTGCCTTATAATCATCTTCCAAAGTATATTCGCCCATCATATCCAGTTTCTTTAACTTGGTGATTGCGTCACATCCGTTGGAAATTAATTCTCTCATAAAAATATCATGGTCTGAATACAACCATTTCTTAATAATCGGGAAAATATTCTCGCTGTTAATTGACAAACTGCCTGTTCTTACTGCCATTGTATTTTATTTCCTTTCCATTCATTCTTGTTTCGTTCTTTTGTATTCTTTTACCCCTGTGCACAAGATAAAATTTCTCATCGAATATCATTGTAATCCCCCCACACGCAAAAGTCAATACAAAATTAGCACTCATCTCACGAGAGTGCTAATAACTTGCATTTTATTCAAATAAATTAAGGTTCTGCATTTTCTACAAAATATTTTTCGTAGGTAGTAAAAAAGCTGTCCGTCGTCACCGCAGGATTCTCAATCAAAACCATTTTATCCCACTCTTTTGTATTCAAGTGACCGGTAAGCGTACCTAGGAACTCCTCGTACACTGTCTGGAAAGCCGCTTCCTTCTGCTCCTCGAGAATAATGATTTTATTTGCGTCAGTTTCTTCCCGTTCGAAAGTATTCAAACATTTTATAATGTAATAACCATATTCGGTTTCCACCAGCTGACTGATTTCATCCGTAGCAAGATTAAACGCTGCTTCTTCATAAGCTGCAGGCATTTCGCCTTTGCGGAAAGATAAACTTCCTTTCACATCCTCATTGTAAGTTAACACAAGTTGCTCGAAATCTTCACCGCTTCTTGCAAGCTGAAGTACTTCAGTTGCACGTTGATAAGCTTCCTCTTTGGCTGCCGCAGAATAAGGTTCCACCTTACCATCCAAATCCACATGGAAGGTACGGATTAAAATATGCGATACCGTAATGGTTCTGGCATCATCATCGCTGATTTCCGGATTCACATCCTGAATCAGATAGTGATATACCTTATCCGCCAGCGCATACTCCTCATACATGGATATAACCAGGTCTTCCGTCACACCAAGAATTTCAATTTCTTCATCACTTAACGTATCAAAATACTCTTTCCCGGCGTCTTTGGCTTTTTCCTTTTCCTCTTTATTTAAGGAAACGCCTTCCTCTTCGGCCAGAAGTTTTAACACTTTTACCCTGGAAATACGTGCCAGTACGGTCTCTTTCAAGGAATCCTGAATGGAAATTCCATCCGCCTCCGTGCTCCAGATTTCTTCGCCGTACACCCCTTCATATACATTCTGCATATTGGTCAGGTATAACATAACCTCTGCCCTGGTGCATACTTCCGATTCAATTTTAAAAATTTCATCCTCTGACAGGCCGGTTGTAAGTACAACGGTTTTATCACCTTTACACCCTGTCAAAGTCAGAATAAAAACCACACTCAACAGACAAAGGGCAAGCCTTATAAAAGGTGCCCTTTTTGCTGTCTTACTTATTTTATAAAAATTCATTTATATTCTCCGCTTAAATTAAGGGATATTTAGCAGTAAGCTTGTCTACGATTTCTCTTGCGTAAGGAACTTTCTCCTCGCCACCCTTGATTACAGCTGCAATTGCTTCTGCAATCTGGTCCATATCGTCTTCCTTCATACCACGGCTGGTAACAGCGGGGGTACCAAGACGAACACCACTGGTTACGAAAGGTGACTTAGGATCGTTAGGGATTGTGTTCTTGTTACAGGTAATGTGTGCCTGGTCAAGAAGCTTCTCAACTGCCTTACCTGTCAAATCGTAAGTTGTAAGGTCAACAAGCATTAAATGGTTGTCTGTACCACCGGAAACAATCTTAATATCTCTGCTCATAAGACCCTTGCAAAGTGCCTGCGCATTCTTCATAATCTGCTGCTGATATGCCTTGAAATCATCGCTTAATGCTTCTTTGAAACATACAGCCTTAGCTGCGATTACATGCATTAGGGGACCACCCTGGATTCCGGGGAAAATAGCCTTATTAAAGTTGTACTTGTCTGCAGCTTCCTGGTTTGCAAGAATCATACCGCCACGGGGTCCTCTTAAGGTCTTGTGAGTAGTTGTGGTAACTACGTCTGCCCAAGGGAAGGGTGAAGGATGAAGACCTGCTGCTACAAGACCTGCGATGTGCGCCATATCTACCATAAGCACTGCGCCAACTTCATCTGCAACTTCTCTGAATTTCTTGAAATCAATGGTTCTTGCATATGCACTTGCACCTGCAATAATCATTTTAGGCTTGCATTCCAAAGCGATTTCACGTAATTTATCGTAATCAATGAAACCATCATCGTTAACACCGTAAGGAACAACATTGAAGTACTTACCTGACATATTAACCGGGCTTCCGTGTGTAAGGTGTCCGCCGTGGTCAAGGTTCATACCCATAATGGTATCTCCGGGGTTCAATACTGCAAACTGCACTGCCATATTAGCCTGTGCACCTGAATGAGGCTGAACGTTTGCATAATCGCAACCGAATACTTCCTTAGCTCTTTCAATTGCAAGATTCTCTACAACGTCAACGCAATCACATCCGCCGTAGTATCTCTTTGCAGGATAACCTTCTGCGTACTTATTGGTAAGTACACTTCCCATAGCAGCCATAACAGCCTTGCTTACCCAGTTTTCAGATGCAATCAACTCAATGTGACTGTTCTGTCTTTCCTGCTCGTCCACAATTGTCTGGGCGATTTCGGGGTCAACCAATTTGATTTCTTCCAATGAATACATTATCATTTCCTCCGTAATCTATAAAAAAATTTTATGTACAAACATAATCGTTTTGAATTATAGCACAGTTTTTACGAAGGCTCAAGGGTAAAGTAGGGGAAAAATTACAGTTTATTCCGAAACTTTTACAATTACGATATCTCCAATCTTTCGTATATAACCCTCCTGCGGATAAACCGGCATATTAGCGGTTTCCTCGTCAGTAACTGCTGTCTGATATCCGTATGCATCACAGATTTTAATATCAGAACCGCATAAATAGGTAAACACACCCTGCCATGATCGGATATTGCAATTTGTATCCCTATACCACGCGCCGAATCTGGCATCGGTATTTGCTTTCTCATAAATCACCGACGTAGCAAACATCTCATTAGCGGCAGGAACTCCAAGGAAACAGTATTCCGATTCGCCATCCAAATAACCTGCATCATTTAAATCGTGCAGAATATCCTCTGCCATAGTTGTCGTGGCAATTTGACCTTCTAACATAGCCTGCTGGTCAATTTGTACCTGATATACATTTCCATACAACATCAAACACATCAATACAATATTCACCCACTGTAATTTACTTCTTTTTTCCCCGACACTTTTTTCCTCTAAACACAAAAAGACCGGAAAACACAATGCCATAGGCGCAGTCATCAACAGACCGGTCCATGCCTGCGTTGCTATAAGCAATACAGCATTGGATGCAACAGGAATTAAAAGGATGAATATGAGATAAATACCTGCGCGTATTTTACTGATTCTCCATACTTTTATAATACCAATCAGCAGTAATACGCCAATCAATGCAAATGCAACATAAAAAAGATAAAAATCCTGTAAAACATTTACCTTAAAATAATTCTCAAAGAAAAATCTTGAAAATGTTGAATATGCGCCCTTCACACTGCCAACAATATTTCTTATCATATTTCCAACAGAATAAGAACTTGCACCATTATAATCAGACATACTGACATGGAATACTCTTAAGTGTAAATTTAAAATTCCGATATATAAACCTCCACCCACAACAGCCGAAAGCAGAGTTCGCCCGATTAATTTTAAAATGTCTTTAAGAATAATATTGTTGTCTCTCAGCACAAAAAGAACATATCCTACAAATAAAAGGCAGGTGCAACCTATATAAGCTTGGTATAATCCCATAGAAAGTGCCATAAATGCACCCCCAAACAGGATTCCCCATATCTTATTTTTCCATTTACAGACAACCCAGACCGCGAGAGCACTTAACAAAAATGCAAGTCCAAATGTAGGCGACATAAAACGATAGGAAAGCGAAATACAAACCACATTACTACTCAAAAAGAGCATACTTGCCAAATAAGAAACCTTGCTTTTACCCAACTCAAATAAGTCCGCAATATAGACAAAACCGGCCGAAAAGCAGGCCAATGAAATAAGCGAGGTTAACGGTTCCGTACTGATACCAAATCTCAAACGATCAAGATACAACCAAAACCACCGTCCCAATGAAAGAGACCACTTTCCTGCTTTGTAATAATTATATTCCCACAACCCGTCATTAGAATTAACCAAACCATTTGAAATCAGCAGAAAGTAGATGATGCCGCCAAAAATCAAACCGCTTAAAAATAAACAACGATATTCTTTTATTTTTCCCACAATGCTTTTTATATTTTCTTTATTCATATCAATTAATAATCCTTTGTTTTCCTTCTGAATATATCATTATTCATATATCCAAAATGTAATCCACATTATAACATATTGTGGATATAATCACAATGTCGTTTTTCACAATACCAAAATATAATAAAAGAAAAACTGCAGGTCAATTTATGATTAGTTATGAACCCTTGTGGAAAACAATGAAAGAGAAGGGCATCACACAATACCATCTTCTCAAATCCGGAATCGACAACAAAACATTAGACAGTTTAAAGAAGGATAAGAATATTACACTCTTAACCTTAGAGAAACTGTGTACAATTATCGGCTGTACGCCAAATGATGTTATTAATTTTAAATAAAAGCAGAAGTATCATTTTTTTGAATACTTCTGCTTTTATTTTTCATATTATTTCGAATACTCTTTCACCACCGGCTGTATCTGTTTTCGTTTCAACGCTGCTTCAATGGTTGCCGGTATTTCCTCCATATGCGCCACAAGGGATAAGGGTTTCTTAATATAATCGTCCTGACCAAAGGGTACAAAATAAATATTCTTTGTATTCATCAGCAAACCAATATTTTTTAAATTCATTCCCAAAGCATCATTCGTGGAAACCGCAATAATCAAAGGCTTCTCATTGCGCAAATGTGCCTTTGCCGCCATCAGCACCGGCGTATCCGTAATCCCTGCAGCAAGTTTAGCCAACGTATTCCCTGTACAGGGTGCAATTACCATCACATCCAAATACCCTTTCGGTCCGATAGGCTCTGCTTCCTGAATGGTAAAAATTCCCTGACGTCCGGTAATTTCCTGAACTTTTGCAATAAATTCCCGCGACTTCCAGAAGCGGCTATCCATCTCCGAAACATTTTTTGAAAAAATTGGGTGAATGTCTGCGCCCGCATCATTCAATCCCCGCATCACTTCCAAAATCCTTGTAAACGTGCAAAAAGATCCTGTCAGCGCAAAACCGATTTTCATATCTTTGCAATCCATATTATTCCCTCCGTCCACGAACAAAACTGTTTTTAAAACGGTATCTCTTCATACCCGTATCCTTTGGTCTCTTTTAAAATAGTTTCAATCTTTTGGGCCAGAAGTTCTCCGGAAGTCTTCGGTGCATATCGCCCCGGCAATGAACCGCAGAGTTTCGCCCGAATCCCCTTTTTACTGCAGTAGTCAAAATCCACACCACCGGGTTTACTGGCAATATCCACAATACAACAGTACCGGTTTAAGCGGTCAATCCAGTCTCTGGTAATACACAACTGCGGAACAGTATTAAAAATATAATGATACTTCTCCAGGCCTTCCAAATCATCAAAAGCCTTGGTCTCATTTCCAAAGGTCCAAGCCCTCGACCTTGCTTCTTCCCGCCTTGCCATCACTGTAACCCTTGCCGCCATTCCTTTTAACTTATCTGCCAGTACTTCTGCACATCTGCCATACCCCAGCACCAACGCTTCCTGCCCATGAATCACTTCGTTACTCATAAAAATTGCTTCCGCAATGGCACCTTCTGCTGTTGCGACGGCATTCTGGACTGCAATATCATCCATTTTCATAAAATCATTCACAATGGCACCCTTTTCTTCCAAAGCCTTACGAAATTCAGCCGGAAACATGCCGCCAAATATCAATTGCTTGGGTTCAGCAATCTCAAGCACCTCTTTTAAAGTAACTTTCCGCTGGCCTTCCGTGGCCTTTACCGTAAAACGGTCCATAGTGACCGGAGTGGGCAATACTATGAAATCCGCTTTTTTATCTTTTAACCGGTCAACCTGCTCAGGGTGTATGATTTCAATGCCGTTTCGCTCCAATTGGTATGCTAAGTATTTTTCTCTGCTGTCACCGCCGATTAAGTACGCCTTCACCGTTGCCTCCATTAAAAAAATCGTGCAATCATACTTTTACAGTATGCTGCACGACTTGGTTTTGTTAACTATAATATACCTCAACCAAGGTCAATCCCTTGGCCGGCACCAATACACCTGCATTGGCGCGTTCTTCGCTGTTTAAAATATTCGTCATACTTTCCGGGGTGCGTTTCCCTTCACCCACCTCAACCAAGGTTCCGGTAAGAATTCTCACCATATGATAAAGAAATCCGTCCCCTGTATAATCAAATATAATTTCTTCCGGTGTTTCCGTAATCTGAATATCTATGGTTCGTACCGTAGACTTCTTGGTTCTGTGGTTTGAAGTAAACGCCTTGAAATCATGCTTTCCGCCAAGAAGTTTTGCTGCTTCCTTCATTGCATTCACGTCAAGCACGCACTCTTTATTTACGCATTTTGACGCTTCCTCCTGTGCCTTATCAGCCATTCCCACATTGGGAATTTCCGCATAGGGGCATACGGTTCTCCGACTAAACACATCCGATGTTACGGCCGTGCGTAACCGATACTGATAATGCTTGCCCTTAGCATTCAGCCTTGCATGAAAACGGTCGTTTACCTCTTCAATTTCCACAACAGCAACATCTTCCGGTAAATACAGATTCAAATAATCCATAATCTCTGCCGCTGTTTTATCCGTATGGATTTTAAAATTGGCAACCTGCCCCTTGGAATGCACGCCGGCATCAGTGCGCCCGGCACCGTTTATCTCCACCAAAACTCCGCACATCTTAGATAAAATCGCTTCGATTTTACCCTGAATGGTATTGTCGGTAGAAGTCTGACGTTGCCAACCTTGAAAACGGGTACCTTCATATTGAATTGTGATTTTATAGTTCTTCATATTTCATATTCTTTCTGTATTATCTCTAATCAACTGCGAATATTACTCTCCTGTATTCAATGCTTCTTTCGATACACTTTCGCCCTTCAAATCGTTCTCTGCGCTTTCTTCCGTTGCCGGATTCAAATACCCGTCCAGCACTTCATATACCTTGTCCAAACCATTTTTATTTAAGGATGAAAAAGGAATCATAATGGTACCCGGTCTGGTTTTAAGGCCCGTACGTATTGCTTTCAAATGTTTATCAATCTGTCCGCGGCTGATTTTATCAGACTTCGTTGCAATGATAATCGGTTCAAAGCCATTGTGCACAATCCACTCGTACATATCGCGGTCATTGGCCGAAGGTTCATGGCGGATATCAATCAAAAGAAATACTGCCTTCAACTGCTCGGAACGACGAAGATATTTCTCAATCATCTTTCCCCATTTAGCCTTGGTTTCCTGAGAAACCTTAGCATAACCGTAACCGGGCAGGTCAACAAGATAAAACTCTTCATTAATATTATAAAAATTTATCGTCTGGGTTTTACCGGGCTGTGAACTGGTTCTCGCATAGGACTTACGGTTCATAATGGCATTAATCAAAGACGATTTCCCTACATTACTTTTACCTGCGAAAGCAAATTCCGGCAGGGTATTTTCCGGCAGTTTACTTGTAATACCAATGACTGTTTCCAAATTAACGCTTTTTATTTTCACCTGTCTTCTTTCCTTTCTCCACGCTCTTTGTAAAAGCTGTTTTTAATACATCTTCCATAGTTTCTGCATAAACCACTTCCATACCTTCCGTGATTTCTGCTTCCAGTCTTATCACATCACGTTCATTTTCCTTCGGAACAATTACTTTGGTAATGCCTGCGGTTTTGGCCGCAAGAATCTTTTCTTTCACGCCTCCAATGGGAAGAACACGGCCTCGCAAAGTAATTTCACCTGTCATGGCAAGATTTGCGTATACCGGAATTTCGGTAATTGCCGACAACACAGCTGTTGCCATAGTAATTCCTGCGGAAGGTCCGTCCTTGGGCACAGCACCTTCGGGAATATGAATATGGATATCTTTTTTCTTAAAAAAGTCAGAATTTATTTTATAATCATCGGCAACGGAACGGATATAACTGATGCCCGCAGCCGCAGACTCTTTCATAACATCACCCAAACGGCCTGTCAATTCCACAACGCCTTTACCGGGCATAATATTAACTTCAATCTGTAAGGTGTCTCCACCAACTGCAGTCCAAGCAAGTCCGCGCACAATACCGATTTCGTCTTTTTCATTCTTTTCATCCGGACGGAATTTAGGCTTACCAAGAAATTCTTCCAGATTTTTATCGGTAATACGAACACTGGTCTTCTCACCTTTTACAATCAGTTTGGCCACCTTACGGCAAAGCTCACCGATTTTACGCTCTAACTCACGGACGCCTGCTTCTCTTGTGTATAAAAGAATCAGCTCGGTTAATCCTTCTTGCGTAATACTGATATTCTTTCGTGTCAAACCATTATTCTTTAACGCACGACCCCATAAATGCTCTTTGGCAATATGGAACTTCTCCCGAACAGTATAACTGCTTAATTCAATGATTTCCATACGGTCAAGCAGAGGTCTTGGAATATCCGATATTGAGTTAGCTGTCGCAAGGAACAACACTTTAGATAAATCCAAAGGAATTTCTACGTAGTGATCCCGAAAAGCCTGATTCTGCTTAGAATCCAACACCTCCAGCAATGCAGAAGACGGATCACCCTTGTAATCATTGCTTAACTTATCAATTTCGTCCAAAAGAATCAACGGATTATTTACACCGGCATTCTTTAATGCTGTAGCAATTCGACCGGGCATAGCACCTACGTAGGTTCTTCTGTGACCACGGATTTCAGCCTCATCACGGACACCGCCCAAACAAATTCTTACATATTCCTTCTTCAGAGACTCCGCCACAGAACGGGCAATTGATGTCTTACCGGTTCCCGGAGGGCCAACCAGACACACAATAGGACTTTCGCCTTCACTGGTCAATGTGCGTACTGCAAGAAACTCAAGAATTCGTTCCTTCACCTGGGTCAGACCATAGTGGTCACGGTTTAAAATCTTTTCCGCACGATGAATGTCTGCATTGTCCTTCGATGATTTATTCCAAGGTAATTCCAAAAGTGTTTCAATATAAGCTCTTTGAACCGCACTCTCCGAACTGCTTCCGTTTAAGCTTTTAAAACGATTAATTTCTTTATGGATTTTCTCCTTAATGGCATCATCTGCATCCAGTTTCTTAAGCTCTTCCGCAAAACTTTCCGCATCCGAAACAGAATCGTCTTCACCCAATTCTTTTTTAATCATATTCATCTGCTCACGCAGGATGAAATCTTTCTGGTGCTTGTTCACCTTCTGTTTGATTTTGCTATCAAGGTCCTGACGGATACGAAACACATCGACTTCACTGGTCAATTGTTCCAATAATGCTTCGTACAACTTTTCTTCTTCATATATTTCCAAGAATCGCTGCCGGATCTGATAATCAAACGACAAGTTATTCACACACACCTGCGTCAACTCCGAAAGATTAAAAGACTCTGCCAATGTAATTGGCACAATCTTAGGCACATTCGGTTGATATAAAAGATATTCTTGCATACGTTCTTTTAGAATTCGTACGTGCGCCTCTTCTTCTGCTCTTTCATAAAATACCCGTTGTAAAAACTGCACTTCGACTTCAGCCAACAAGTATTTCTCCTGTTCTTCATCAAAAGATAAAAGACGTCCTCTTGACTCACCCTGAACCAAAACACGAATTACTTTATTCGGAAGATGCATCACCTGCTTAATACATGCTATGCAGCCCATCTCATATAAATCACCCCGGGCAGGCTCCTCTATATCCACGTGTTTCTGGGTTATCAAAAACAGTCTGTTTCCACCACCCTTTGTTGCTCGCTCGAACGCAGTAACAGACTTCTTTCTGTTTATATCAATATATGCCATCATACCGGGCAAAACCGTCATCTTTCTGAGCGGTATCGCCGGCATCCAGTCAATTTTATCATTATCCATCATATTCAAAATACGCCACCTTTCCGAGCTATTTTTTTCATTAAGAAAGTTGTGAAAAATATATTCCAAAGGAGGGTACTGGGGAGCCGTCGGTACTTAGGTTCTGTTTTTTAGAACCTTACGTACCGCTACGTGCGACACGTAGTGAGAACGTGCCCGACGGGAATATACTTTTCACAACGTCCTTTTTAAAAAACGCCGCCAAGAATGGCGGCGTTTCCCTTAAGCTCTTTTTTTGGTTGTTTTTTTCTTCGGTTCTTCCGATTCAATATGTTTCTCAATCGGCGCGCTTTCTCCAAGAACTGCTTCTTTGGTTACAATACACTCTGTCATAGTCTCGTCAGAAGGAATGCGGAACATCAAATCCATCATCGTTTTTTCCATAATGGAACGAAGTCCTCTTGCACCGGTTTTACGTTCATGTGCTTCCCTTGCAATTTCACGAATTGCATCTTCTTCAAACTCTAACAGTACATTATCCAATCCAAACAATGCCTTATACTGTTTCACCAAAGCATTCTTCGGTTCCGTCATAATACGCACCAATGCATCCTCATCCAATCCTTCCAAAGAAACATTGATGGGCACACGGCCGATAAATTCCGGAATCAAACCAAATTTCACAAGGTCCTGAGGTGTTACTTCTTTGAGAAGTTCACTCAATGACTTATCGGTATTCTCACTGATGGTAGAATTAAAACCGATGGATTTACGATTTAATCTCTTCTCCACAATTTTATCCAAACCATCAAACGCACCACCGCAAATAAATAAAATATTGCTGGTATCAATCTGAATCAATTCCTGATGAGGATGCTTTCTTCCGCCCTGCGGAGGAACAGACGCAACAGTACCTTCAATAATTTTAAGAAGTGCCTGCTGCACACCTTCACCGGATACGTCTCTTGTAATGGATACGTTTTCGCTCTTCTTGGTAATTTTATCGATTTCATCGATATAAACGATGCCGTACTGCGCACGTTCCACTTCATAATCTGCTGCCTGAATTAACTTCAACAGAATATTCTCAACGTCTTCACCTACATAACCGGCCTCTGTCAATGTCGTTGCATCTGCAATTGCAAACGGCACATTGATAATCTTAGCCAATGTCTGTGCAAGATAGGTCTTGCCGGAACCGGTAGGTCCTATCATAATAATATTGCTCTTCTGCAATTCAACGCCCAAATCTTTGGGTGCCATAATTCTCTTGTAATGATTATATACCGCAACAGAAAGAACCTTTTTGGCTTCTTCCTGACCGATTACATAATCATCCAAGAAATTCTTAATCTCAATCGGTTTTAATAAATTAAAATCAAAATCCGCAGCATCGTACTCGAAGTCTTCCAATTCTTCCGTCACGATATCGTTACAAATTTCCACGCACTCATCACAAATATAAATGCCGGAAGGACCTGCAACCATTTTACGAACCTGTTCCTGAGATTTCCCACAGAAAGAACATTTAATTTTATCGTCCGAACGCTTTCCTGCCATTCTAAGCCTCCAAATTTAAAGATTTACTTTTCTTCCTGTTCACTACGTGAAGTAATAACACAGTCAATCAATCCGTATTCTTTTGCTTCTTCTGCAGTTTTCCAATTGTCACGTTCAGTGTCGGCCGCAACCACCTCTAAAGGCTGGCCTGTGTTTGCCGCAAGTATTTTATTCAAACGCTCTTTTGTCTGTAAAATATGCTTTGCCGCAATTTCAATTTCGGTAGCCTGACCCTGTGCACCGCCAAGAGGCTGATGAATCATAATCTCCGCATTCGGAAGCGCATATCGCTTGCCCTTGGCTCCGCCGGCAAGTAAAAATGCACCCATAGATGCAGCCATACCGATACAAATTGTGGAAACATCACACTTAATATACTGCATAGTATCATAAATTGCCCATCCTGCGGTTACTGAACCTCCGGGGCTGTTAATGTAAAGCTGGATATCCTTGTCCGGATCTTCCGCTTCCAAAAACAATAACTGTGCAACCACAAGTCCTGCGGTTACTTCGTTTACTTCTTCACCAAGGAAGATAATACGATCTTTTAAAAGTCTGGAATAAATATCATAGGATCTTTCTCCACGGCCTGTCTGTTCAATGACGTAAGGTACTAAGCTCATTTGAATTCCTCCTGTTTCTAGATTTCATTCTCAGTTACTTCACTGATTTATTTTTCTTTTGCGTTAGCTACAACGAATTCAACAGCCTTCTGGATAGCCATATCCTTCTTCATTTCAACAGCTCTTTCGTCGTCCATAATTTCTTTAATCTGCTCAACTTCCATCTTGTAAGCTTCAGCCATCTTAGCAAGTTCTTCTTCGTATTCAGCATCGCTTACTTCGATCTTTTCAGCTTCTACAACAGCTTCCAAAACAAGTCTTGACTTAATTCTCTTTTCAGCCTGAGGCTTCACCTGTTCCATCATAGCTGCAGCTGTCATACCTGTAAACTGGCTGTACTGTTCCATGCTAAGCCCCTGCATAGCAAGTCTCTGAGCAAATTCATCAACCATCTGTCTCTGCTGTGTAGCAACCATAGCTTCAGGAATTTCCATTTCAGCATCTGCAATAATTGCTTCTACAACAGCTTCTTCTTTTGCATTCTTAGCGTCAGCTTCTTTCTTTTCTTCGAGGTTCTTCTTAACGCTTTCTTTGTATTCTGCAAATGTATCATATGCACTTACTTCTTCTGCAAATTCATCATCAAGTTCAGGTAACTGATTTTCTTTGATTTCTTTAATTGTAACTTTGAATAATGCGGGCTTACCCTTTAATTCTTCTGCATGGTAATCTTCAGGGAAAGTAACGTTCACTTCTACTTCTTCGTTGATTGACTTACCGATCAACTGCTCTTCGAATGTATCAATGAAAGAGTGTGAACCGATGGTCAAAGGATAGTTTTCGCCCTTACCGCCTTCAAATGCAACACCGTCAACAAATCCTTCGAAGTCGATTACTGTAGTATCGCCGTCCTGAATAGGTCTGTCTTCTACAGATACTGTTCTTGCGCTGTTCTTTCTTTCGATTTCGATTGCTTCGTTTACTTCTTCTTCTGTAACTTCTACAGCAACCTTGTCAACCTTGATGCCTTTGTACTTACCTAATTTAACTTCAGGCTTTAATGCAACTTCTGCTGTGAAGATAAAAGGCTTGCCGGCTTCAATCTGTGTTACTTCAATCTTAGGTGCAGATACGATTTCTTCTTCGCACTCATCATATGCTTTCTCGTATGCTTCGGGAATTACTTCATTTGCAGCATCTTCAAAGAATACTTCCTTACCGTACATCTGCTCAATCATCTTACGGGGCACTTTACCCTTACGGAATCCGGGAACTTCGATTTTACCTTTGTTCTTCTGATATGCTGCTTCTACTGCTTTTTCAAAATCTTCTACTGAAACTTCAATAGTAAGCTTTGCCATATTCTTGTCTAATTTTTCGATTGTGAAACTCATTTTTTATTTCCTCCTTATATGTATCGCACATCATGCGAATCCATTTCTAAAATTGATAAAAGACCATATTTACAGTCATTATACGATTATAGCACAAACATTTTTAAAAGAAAAGCAAAAAATTGCGTTTCAACTACGGATTGAAAGAAACCACTAAAAATTACCAACATAATTCATTCCAATGCGGTCATACTAACATCAAGATAAGTGATAACTTATCTGAAACTATAAAATAAGATAAAATTTGGAGGAAAACACTATGTCAAAAAACAATAGCAATTCAAGCTCAACAGCTAAAACACACAAAGCAGCTTTAGATCGTTTCAAAACTGAAGTTGCAAGCGAATTAGGTATCAACTTAAAGGAAGGTTACAATGGTGACCTTACTTCCAAAGAAGCCGGTTCTATCGGTGGTGAAATGGTTCGTAGAATGATCCAGCGTCAGGAAGAATCTATGCAGTAATCCATCCGCTATCATTTAAGATGCCGGATTCGGATGAAATTATGTATAGAGTCTTTACTCTGAATCAATAAGTATGCACCCAAAGGTTCTACATAGAACCTTTCCGTGCAAACCAGAATGCACTCAATCGTATGCAAATGCCCTTGGGTGCATTTTTATTTTGTCGGATTCACATTCTCCATATTCCAATTAATAAATCCCCGACACCTTTCATTACGCCCAAGAAATCCATTGCTTTTTTCCCATAAATGCATTATAATGTAGGCATAGAATTAGGGGAATACCATTTTAGTTCAAAGGGAAAGAGAATGGATTGAAAGGACGTGAGCTTATGGATATCGCAGGATTATCAATGGCAATGGCACAGAATAATATCGGAACCAAAGTTGGTATAGCTGTTTTAGACAAAGCTATGAGTACAGCTGAAGCACAGGGTGCACAGCTTGTACAGATGATTGATAGTGCGGCAATGCAACGTTCCGTACAGCCTCATCTCGGCGGAAACATCGATATTTCAGTCTAAAAATAACTGCAACGACTTAATAGCAAGGCATAGTGCCTTGCTATTTTTATGTTTGCTTTTATAGACATTATTTCCGCATCTGTGGTATGATTATGATAGTTTGTATCAATATATACAAAAAGAAAAGAGATAACTTATGAAGTCATTAATAGAATCTTTCAAAAAGCTTCCGCTTATGTATAAAATATCCTTCTTATGGTCAATGCTGATTTTTGGTCTGGCAGCAATCACCTGCTATTATACGGACCTGCGTTCATTGACCATTTGGACAACCAATTTGTGGGATGCCTGGTACTTTACCGGCAATCCGTTGAACTTTTACGCATACAGCGCAGAGAATCTTTATATGTTAGATCACGCTATGGTAGGAAGTGATTTACTCATTTATCTTCCCTGGTGCATTTGGAACCTTCCCATTTGGGCAATGCAGCGTTTCGGCGGTCTTGCAATTTTGGAACACCCGCTTATGCTGTTTTATTCCAAGTGTTTTTTGATTGTTTTACTGGCATTATCCTGTATTGTTATTTACAAGATTGCCAGCCTCTTCTTTACCCAAACCGAAGAAGCGTGGCAAACCGTTTTATTATTTTCTACTTCTCTCTTTGTATTAACAGGTATTGTCTATATCGGTCAAAATGACATTTTGGTAATTCTTTGCTTTTTATGGGCAATGTATCAATTGTTAAAAGGCAAAACAAAGGCCTTCGTACTCTTTGCTGCTCTGTCCATTGCATTAAAACCTTTTTTTGCATTTTCTTACATTGCGATTATTTTATACAGAGAAAAGAAGTTGCATAAAATTCTTCTTTACGGTCTGGCCGGAATTAGTATCTATGTGTTACAAAAGATACCTTTCCTTGCAGTACCGATGTACAAAGAATCTTTATCCTACGGACCTACCACAAATGTACTTGGGCTTTTATTAGAAGCTACCTTTGATATTTCCCCCGTGGGCATTTCGGTATTTGTGTTAGCGCTATTGTTTGTTTACTTTATGGCTTATTTGGACAATCATAAAGCTAATACCAAAGATCGCATACTCTACTATTGTACACTGCCTTTCCTTTGTTTCTGCGCATTCACAATTTACGAAAGCTACCGCCCGATATACTTATTTGCAGTATTCTTCCTGTTGATGCTTACCAAACCTGCTTACCGCAGAATGAATTTACTTTTAGAAATGTTGGTTTCCTGCTGTTTGATGGTCTACTACATGGTAAATGACTTCCTCTTTTTCAACGGGATTTACATTCACTTGCCGGCAAGAAGCGCCGAATACGACAGCGTGTATTCCTTCTTCCAAACAAACCTTCCCAACGCCGGGCTGAAAGCATTTATGGCTGTAGCCGTGTTCGGATTGATTTGTATGGCAGTAATCAATCACCCGAACTTCAAATCCGAAAACAAAGTACTTTCCATGCAAGAAGAAAAGTATCTTGTACTACTCAGAAGCCTTCTCTATTCAGTACCGCTTCTGTTTGCAATTATATTAAAATGCTTTATGTAGAAACCTTTTATTCTTAATGAAATAAATATAAAACCGACTCCCACAATCGAGAGTCGGTTTTTCATTCTAACATATTCATTTACAGGCTTATATCTTAATAGATAATTCCTTTTGCAAGGTTATCACTTGTCTCTTCACCCAATAAAAGTTCCACAATCTTCAAGCCAAAGTCAATTGCACAACCCATACCTCGAGAAGTAATAATTGTCCCATCTACGCATACCGGTTCCATAGACACGTTTGCGCCTTTTAAATCTTTCTCAAAGCCCGGATAACAGCAAGCCGTTCTTCCGCTTAAAATGCCCTTATGACCGAAAATACTGGGTGCTGCGCAAATTGCCGCAAGCCACTTATCCTGCTGATAAAATGCATCCACCTGAGTCATTAAAACTTCACAAGCCTCAAGGTTCAAGGTTCCCGGCATTCCTCCCGGCAAAATCAGCATATCATATTCGTTAAAATTAAGCTGGTTAATAATTTTATCCGTTTCCACTACAATTCCGTGAGAACCGATTGCCCTTTTTTCACCGGTAATAGATACCATATCAATATCCACGTGAACACGTCTCAATAAATCCACTACAGTCAAAGCCTCGATTTCTTCAAATCCGGTTGCAAGAAAAATTGCTACTTTTGCCATGCCTTCGTTTCCTTTCATTCTGGTTGCATACCTTTGATGGTATTTTATTCTTTGGTTACATTGATAGTTGTACTTTTAATAAAAGATCTGCGCCATTGGTGACTCCGGTGAAAGAATTAACGTCTTATCCTCACCCTGTAACGCTTCCTTGGCCGCATCAAGACTTCTTACATACGCATAAAAGTCTGCCTTACTCTCATCGGAATAAGCTTCCGAGAGAATGCGCATGTATTCCGCTTCACCCTCCGCACGCAAAATCTCAGCTTCTTTCTCAGCCTCAGAAATCATAATTGCAACTTCCTTATCGGTCTGATTTCTGATTTTCTGAGCTTCTGCCTGTCCCTGTGCAATGTGGGTTGCCGCAATATTATCACGTTCTGAAATCATACGCTCATAAACCGCTTCCTTATTATCATTAGGAAGGTCTAATTTAATGGTTTCCACTTCAAGAATTGCAATACCGTACTGTTCCATGGAAGTTCCGATATTGTTAATGATTGCATCCTGTAACTGGTCACTTCTGCCTGAAATCACCTGCTCCTGAGTCATACTGCTGATTACACTCTTGGTGGCATTGTAAACCACTGTATCAATACGGCTTTCTGCATTTCCCACAGAAGAATTCAAGGTCTGTGAAAACTTCAGCGCATCCGTAATTTCCCAGAGAACATAACAATCGCAAATCATGGTCTTTTTATCTCCGGTAATAACGTCCGAGGGTGCCAAATCATATAAAAGAATTTCTTTCGGCAATGTATAAACACTCTCAACGAAAGGAACCTTAAAACTTAAGCCCGCCTCGTCAATGACACGATCTACCTTGCCAAACTGCTTAATTAATGTGTATTCATTTTCCTGTGTCACTACGATAGAAGAACCAAGAGTAATAATTAATAAAAAGGTTACAATCGTAATCACTACAGCAACAATTCCTTTTTTCATTATTCTCTCCTCCTATCCTTCATTATTTCCCGTTGTATAGGGACTTGATGTAATATTGCCGAACAAAGGTGCCACCGGTACAACAGTCTGGGTCTCACCGTTACCGCTTTCGATAATTACCGTAAGGTCCGGTAATACCTCTTCCATTGTTTCATAGAACATACGCTGTTGCGTTAATTCAGGATATTTTACATATTCTGCATACATAGCATCAAAGCGTGCCACCTGGGCAGTTGCTTCATTAATACGCTCTGTTTTATCCGCTTCTGCCTCCTGCACAATTCTGTCTGCCTCAGCCTGGGCTGCAGGAATCTGCTCGTTACGATACTTGTTTGCATTGTTTACGGCAGTTTCGCTTTCCTGTTTAGCAGTTTCTACGGCTTTAAATGCCTGCATAACCGCCTCTGTAGGAGGTTCCGCATCCTGAATGGTAATATTCACTAACTGAATACCGATATCACGTTCTTCCAGCTTCTCGATAATCATTTCCTTAATCTGTGCCTGGATTTCGTTTTTGCCGGTAGTTAAAACGCTGTCCACATCATAACTGCCGATTACGTTACGAATACAGGATTGTGAAATCTTCTTAAGAATCTCCACAGGCTCCTCCGACGCATATAATGCTTTTACCGGGTCAGACACACGGTATTCCACGAAGAAATCCACGTTAACAAAGTTGTAATCCGATGTAATCATCAAAGATTCATCTTCTGTTGTGGCATTGGTCTCAGAAGAATAACCGATAGAAAATCCCTGGATCGTAGTATTTACCTTTTTTACCTGTTGGATAAAAGGAATCTTAAAATGCAAGCCGGCCTCGGTTACCGCTTCAGCCTTACCAAAGGTTACTAAAACCGCCTGCTCCTGCTCACGAATGGTGTAAGTACTTTGCGACACCAGAATCATAAGCACAATCACTGCTACAACAGCAATCATAATTTTACCGATGCCCTTCGGCATTTTGATATCATTTTTCTTTTTAGATTTGGATTTACCATCGCTGGTAAAACGCTCAAATACATTTTCTTCTGCCATTTTTTACCTCTTACATGTTTTCGTTTACGTATATCTGCACACGGCTCTGAATAATGTCAGCTGCCTGCTCTGCAGTCTTCTGCCCCGCAAAGAACGGTGCGGCTTCTTCCGCGATAATATCGCTAATGGAAGAATCATAATAATACAACTTATCTACGGATAATGTATACTCTTTTAATTCCTGTGCACGTTCAGCGCTTAAGGGCTGGATAATGATTTCCTGATCGCCAATCCAATAGGTTTCATCATACTCAACCTTATTGCCGTTGTCATCAAGCCAGTAAGGTCTCTGCTGCGCCTGCTCCAATCTTTCATCCATTACCTGAAGATTTAAGGGGGCACCATAGTCAATATCCTTCTGGCCTTCATAGGTATAGAACTGTCTCATAAACTGCCAAGCTTCTTCCGGATGCTCACAATCCTTGGAAATCGCCATCTGGAAATAGGGGTAAATTGCACCGGTATTTCCGGCACTTCCGGGGAAACCAACCAATGCCACTTCTTCACCGTAAATACCCTGCTCGGTCCATGCCATATTGTTAAAATAGCCAACTGTATAATATCCCAACAAAGCTTTATTATCTCTGATTGCAGTCTCAGATTCCATCCAATAATTATCGTCCATATTTTCCCAATCAATTTCTTCAGGATACTGTTTCGCATATTCTAACAACTCATAAAATGCAGGTGTATTAAAATCGCACTTACCTGTCTTTAAATCAAGGAATTCTGAATAGTTCATTTCCATTGCATAGTAAAGTACATCATTTCTTGTAGCATCGCGGAATGCCAAAGTACCGTACTTCTGCTCAATCTGGCGTAATTCTGCCAGAGTAATGGTTTCGCCGTTGGGTACGAGCGACTTCTTCATTGCCATTGTGCTAATGGTGTAAGCACCTGTCAAAATATAAGTATCATCGCCTCTGGAACCCAATGCCAGAACGTTAGGCGCCATATCCTCTTTATTTACATCCGGGTCAGATTCAATATAAGGATTTAAGTTAAGGAACACGCCCTTATCCATAAAACTGTCTACGGGCATACCGCTGTTAATTACAATGATATCCGGCGCATTAGACGTAATAATATCATTGTTAAACATCTTCTGTCCCGCATTCCAGTCAGCCTCATTGTTATACTCATAATACTCAATCATTCGAATTCGGTACTTGTCACTTGCCTTGTTAAAAGCAATGACTTTACTGCGGATTTCATAGTCCGTATAAACCATACCCATAGTAATGATGATTTTGTCCACTACTTCCTCGGGTGGCACTTTCTCTAAGAAAGAAACTGACGCTTCCCAAGTCTCGGGATCATTTACCACTGCAACAATGCGTGTTTCATCAATGGGTACACAATAGTTTACGAAATTATAGTCAATATCTGAATCTACATAATCCAGAATCTTCTTATTCTCTTTGGTATCGAAATCGTATGTATATACCCCCTTATCGGTAGTGTAATACATATCATGTCCGGCACCCGGTCTTACGCCGCCCCAGAACTCTTTCGGCGCTTCGATTGCCGGACCGATTTTTACCTGCTGGGTATCAACCTCATGGAAGGTACTCTCTGAAGATTCTCCGCCCTCTGTCCAAATGTATACATAAGGTACACCGTCTGCAGTCACAAAGAAGCTTTCCACCCACTGATTGTCGCTAAATGCTATCTGGCCAACCTTCTGTAACGAAGAATTTAACACAACTAAAGTACGGTCTGTCAAAAGGCAGATATCACCGTTTGTTGCAATACCCATACCATAGATACCGAAATACTCGTCCGGATCATTTCCCAAATTCAACTCTTCACGGCTTACAAGTTCGCCTGACTTGGAATATACATTCATATACCAATGCACTTCATAGGAATAGTTATCGGGATTGCTGTAATCTTCTATGGTACGCTCAGTCATAATCACATAATTTCCCGTGCTAGGATCAAGCTCGATTCCGCAGCTGTATTCTTTTTCGGGCAATTCAATCGTTGTTACCGACATTCCGGTTCCGCCAAAGGTTACTCTGCCTAAGTTTAACTTATAATAAAAACTGTAGTTATCCTCAGGGATATACTCTACTTCAGGCATGGGCATCATAGGGTCATCTACGATTACGACCGAATCTGTATTGCCTTCTTCCATTGCAACATCCTCAGTGATTGCTTCCTGTTCCGCTTCCGGCATCTCTTCCGTGGCGGGCGTCTCCGTCATACCTTCTTCATATGGTACAGCCTCACCACCGGGCATAAGTTCTCCGCCCTCTTCACCATAAATATCTACATACTCAGACCACACAACAATAACTTCTTCACCGTCTACAAGAACATCATCAAACCATTCTGCATCCGGATTCAAACTGCCGATTTCCTTAAAAACGGCTTCTTTCGCATTGGCAGAATCCGAAGCCTGTGCCAATGCATCGCTGGAATCACCGCCACCATCTTTTCCAAAGCAGGCAGTCATAGACACCACCATAGTGGTTGCCAAAGCCATACAAATTGCTTTTTTAATCTTTCCTTTCATCATAATTCCTCCTCTTACTTTTATATTTTACACATAAATCAAACAAACCACTTTGCGGACATAAACATACATTTATTCATCAATATATGTATTCTGCTCCAGTTCCTTTCGGGCGTTCCTTTTTGCCTTGGCGCGTTTCTTCACCCCGCGGCATTTCTCACTTATGAAATCCCCAATTCTGACAAAGGTCTGCGCGGTAGGTTTGTGCCTGATTACCCAAATCATACCTTGTATTCCCCAATAAATCAAGAGAATACCCGCAAGCACCACCTGCCAAAGGGCCACTTCCATCATCTGCTCTTCCTTATATCTGGCCAAATTTTCCCAGAAAGGCAGTACAATATCATCGGTCTTCATACTTCTTGCAGCACGCTCTTTCCAAACGTTGTATAATGAAATATACGAAAAACGATTGGAATTTTCAACCATTTTCACCATTTCTTCAGAACTTAAGTTAATTTCCAGCATCCGGTCCATTGCAAAACCATCAACCGGATTTGGCATTACAATTTCATAACAGGTAACAGAAGCCGATGTCATAGTACTCAATGTGCTAAAAGGCACATAAACCGTCGTGTCAGCACTGCCTGCCAGAGTCTCCAAGTCACCCTGTTGCCGTTCATAAACACCTGCCACGCGATAGGGCAATCCCCCAATGGTCACGGTTTTACCCGCTATATCATTGGAACCAAACAACTGCCATGCTGCCTCTTCATCCAGAAGAATCGCATCCTGCATCAAATCGTTACCGCTAAAATACATTCCGCCCTTCAGCTTAACCGGATGAAACATGAAAAAATCTCCGCCGATACCGATGGCAGTGGCCTGTATGCTTTTTTTATCGCTTTGTATGGAAATCGTCCCCTGCGCCGAATAGGCGTCAATATACAATCTTGCATTTGCTGTATTCGGCTCAATTGCCAGTTCCTGCAACTTTTTACTCAGAAGATAGCGCATCTCTTCAATACTGTCTTCCGTCATAAAAGCATCCTGAGAATAAAAGCAACTGATTTGCGCCACGTCCTTTTTCATCGACCAGCGTTTGGCCATCAATTGGTCTTCCAAAGAATTCTTGCCGACCTGCAATACAATTCCCAGAACTGCCACCGTTAGCAGCATTATAAAAGTCAGAAACAATACACTTGTTTTAAAAAGTCCGATTTGCATCAAGCGTTCTTTAATTCGAAAAAACACTTCTTTTATCATTAATTCATCTCCTCAGATAAACGAACCTGATCACCGGATTCTATTGGTTTAGTTGATGTTGTAATAACATATTCGTAACCATACAAGCCTGCCTTAATTGCAGTCTGGGTGTCATCGCTTGCAATGACTTCCACATCCACGCGCTGTGCCACGTAACGGTTACCAAAGGGTGCAAACTTAGATTCCACAATCAAAATAAATTTGCCGTTATTGTCTTCACGGATTGCGCTGTTAGGCACAATCAAATCATAGTTAACACTTCTCTGTCCGATTGCTACGCTCAAGGACTGTCCGGGCACCAAGGAATCACCGGTCAGCTGAAACTCAAGCACCTTATTCTGCCCGGGATTTGTCTTATCATTACGGATTGCAACCAACGAAGCTGTCACATCATCATAATACCATGCATTCTGCAATTCCACGGGGTCACCCACTTTTACGGTAGATGCCTGCTTATTTGGTACGGAAAGCGTCATGGTATAACCCTTGCCTTCAATTTGGATAACCGCTGCCGGCTCACCTGCCACTGTAGCTTCACCTGCTGTATAAGAAAGGTTTGTTACGGTTCCGGATACAGGTGCCGTAATAGCGCCTCCGACCGAATCCGCTTCCAGCTTAGCGATTTCTGCCTTTTTATCTTTAATTGCCTGATATGCATCGGCAATGTCCATCTTCGTAAGGATTTCACTAAGCATTTCATCTTTTTCTTTGATGGCATTCTCAAGATTAATCTGTGCGGCTGACAAAACATTATTCGCACCTACTTTTTCTTTTTCCAATGCCGCAATCTGATTGGCAATATCTGCACTTCCTGTCTTTAATTCCAACGCCACTCTCGCATTGGATACTGCAGCCTCAAGTTTTGCCACGTTATCCTGCTCCTGATAAAGTTTGGTAGCCGCATCAATTTTACTTTGGTCTGTATCCGGCAAATCTTTCACCGCATCATAGGCATTCTGCGCCTGGGCAAGTGTTGCCTTTCCGTTGTTTAAATTGATTTCAGCCTGCGCTAAAGCCTTGCTTTCCGCACTTGCATCCACCTTGGAAGAAGCCAGGGTATCAATGCGTGCCTGAAGGGCATTTACGTCAGCCTGGTATACATTCACCGTATGTTGCAATTCGTCAATTTTCGCATCAGCAGCTTCGAGACGTGCCTGGCTCTGGGTTACGCTTTCCACTAAACCGTTTTCAATTTCTGCAACTTCCGCTCTGGTCAGTCCGCCGTTTAAAATAGCCTTATCATATGCCAGCTGTGCTGCCGCAAGTTCTTCCCTTGCAGTCTCAAGCTCGGCACTTTCCCTGTCTTCCAAATAGTAAAGCACATCACCTTTTTCCACGTAAGACTCAGCCTTTACCGCCACCGAAGAAATCACTCTGGATTCGTTTACCACCACATTATAAGGATCTACCGCTTCCACGGTACCCGTACCGCGAATTTGGGCAGAAATCGAACCGCTCTCCACATAGCGGGTTGCTACCTGGGGCAGTGAATAATTCATAATCGTATTGGAAAAGAAAGTCAGAATCAGCATAATCGTCAAAAAGATAATCGCGATATTTTTAATCCACTCTCTTTTACGGCTTCCTTTATTTTCATTCTCTATTGCTACCATTACTATTCCTCCGTTATCCTTTTACTCCGCCCTGATAGGTAATGCCCTCTACCAGATAATCTTCGCCATATAAAAATACCAGCAAGCTGGGCACCATATATACGGTTGCCACTGCGAACGCCAGACCGATTTCCCCTGCATTAATCTTTGACAAAAAGATTGATAAAGGGTGCAAGTCCGCATTGGTCAATAAAATCAGCGGTTGCTCTACCATATTCCAGAAATCAATAAAAACAAGAATTGCTACCGAATACAGGGCACCCTTACATAAAGGCAGACAAATATGCCTGAAAATCTGCCATTCCCCGGCGC
>CAZQBM010000021.1:0-38506 GCA_964591945.1 uncultured Lachnospiraceae bacterium
CATCAATAGTTTAATATAAGAATAAGCATATTTCAACATTTTTTTGCTTTTTTTAATTTTTTTTCTTTTCATCGTACTCTTTCAGGACGATATTTTCTAATTTTCGCTTCAAAACAATCTGAATTTCTTCCTTGGCATTAATTGGTTTTACCAGAATCGAACGGATTCCCAATCGTTTCGCACCCCACACATCCGTAAAAAGCTGATCACCCACAAAGAAGGTATTCTCCTTGGAAGTTCCCATAATCTCCATTGCTTTCTTGTACCCTTTCAAAAAAGGCTTTGCGCCTCTTGGAATGGAATCCAAATGCAAATCCTTATTAAACATATCTACTCTTGTCTTGGTATTATTGGATAAAAGAACAATTTTAAAACCGCGGTCACGCAGATAATTTAAAAGTTTCTTGCTACGCTCATCCGCAGGTGCCCCGTGGGGAACCAATGTATTATCGATATCAAAAATAACACCGCGGTACCCATCTTCATACAATTGTTCAAAATCAATTTCATAAGTAGAATCCAAATACTCATCCGGATAAATGGCTTTAAACATGTTTACTCCCAATCTATTCCTGCACTCGTCAGCAATGCTTTTGTATATTCTTCTTTCGGATTAAAGTATAACGCATTCTTAGCGCCTTCTTCAACTATTTTTCCTTTTTTCATTACAATCACATGGTCACACAGTTCATAAACCGTACGCAAATCGTGTGAGATAAAAAGAACGGCCAAATTTCTTTTATGGCTTAAACGCTTTAGAAGAGAAATAATCTGCTTCTGTACCGTTACATCCAAAGCCGAAACAGGTTCGTCCGCAATCAGCACCTCCGGCTTTGATAAAAGCGCCATTGCAATCATAACACGCTGTCTCTGTCCGCCGGATAATTCAGACGGATAATGGTTTAGATATTGTTCTTCCAATTCCACGGCATCCAGCATTTTAAGGATTTCTTTTTGTCTTGTTCCCTTCTCTTTGACGCCCTGCAAACGCTGGACTTCGTGCAAAAGCCATTCCACTGTTTTCGCAGGATTTAAGGCACTGTAACTGTCCTGAAAAATCATCGCGGTCTTCGCACATTCCACGGTACCGGAATCTTCTTTTAACAATCCTGTCATTACTTTGGCAAGGGTGGATTTACCGCTGCCGCTCTCGCCTACAAGTCCTAAAATTTCGCCCTTTTTTAATTGTAATGAGGCGTCTTCCAACGTGGGTTTGTTTTTCTTTCCTCCGTATGTGAAGAAAAGATTCTGCACGTTACATACATATTCATTTGTCATTTCTTCACACCGCCTTTCTTATGGTTTCTTCACCACCGGTATCGCCGCAATCAATTCCTTCGTATATTCTTCCTGCGGATTTGCAAAAATATCTTCCGTCTCACCCTGCTCCACGATTTTACCGTCTTTCATTACCAGCACGCGCTGACACAACTGACGCACGAGACTAAGATCATGGGAAATAAAAAGAATAGACGTCTTCTTCTCCCTGTTAATTCTTCGAAGCAATTCAATGACCTGCGCCTGCACCGTAACATCCAAAGCCGTGGTAGGCTCATCCGCAATCAAAAGTTTCGGTTTACTGATCATTGCCGCCGCAATCATCACACGCTGTCTCTGACCACCGGATAATTGGTGGGGGAAAGACGCATAAATCCGCTCTGCATCTTCCAATCCGGCATCCGCCAATGCCCTCACTGCTTCTTCTTTTAACTTGATTATATCTTTTTCGCCGTGAACACGTAAGGCCTCTTCCACCTGCCAGCCAATCCTTTTTACAGGGTTTAAGCAGGTCATGGGTTCCTGAAAAATCATGGCAATATCCTTGCCCTGCAGTTTGCGCAATTCACTTCTTTTACAATGAAGGAGATTTAGACCGTTAAAAACAATATCTCCTGATTTGGTAATGTCGCCTCGGTTTAAAAGCCCCGCAATGGAAAGGGCCGTCAAACTTTTACCCGAACCGGACTCGCCTACAATTCCAAGAATCTCCCCTTCTCCCATGGTAAAAGTCACGTCATCCACCGCAGTCTCAGGCAGAGAATGGTCAAAAAATTCAATCTTAAGATTTTCTACGGAAAGCATCTTTCAAACCTCCTCCCTCACTCATAAGACCGAAACCAAGGAGCATAATAATCATCACAAGGCCCGGGAATATGGTATAAAAAGGCGCCGTCTGCAAATACCCCTGTGCCTCCGAAAGCATACGTCCAAGACTTGCCTGGGGCGGCTGTACGCCAATGCCTAAGAAGCTCATACCAGCTTCCGCCAAAACCGCATTATTCAAAGAAATTAAGACGCAGTTTAAAAGCGTAGGCATAACATTGGGTAAAATATGCACAAAAAGAATTCTGCCTCTGCCTGCGCCCATCAGTTTTGCAGCTTTGACATAATCCATCTCTCTCTGTTTCATAAATTCGGTTCGAACCATCTTGGCAAAACTCGGCACAATGGCAAAGCCCAAAGCAAGAATCACATTGAAAGTTCCCGTACCGAAAAGACTGATAAAAATCAGCGCAAGCAGAATACTTGGAATCGCAAACAACACGTCAATCACACGCATAAGGCCTTCATCCAAAAGACCTCCAAAATACCCCATCACCGCACCTAAAACAGTACCGATTACTGCACCGATTGCCGTAGAACCAAGACCAATCAATAACGTCATTCGCGTTCCCTGTTGTACGCGGCTTAAAATATCCCTGCCGAAATTATCACAGCCAAACCAGTGCTTTAGCGACGGCGCTGCAAGCTTTGATGCCGCATCCATTTCCTCCGGATCAAAAGGCGCAAAAACAAGACCTGCCAGCGCAAATACAAGCACTGCCAGCACCATACAGAAACCGATTATGAAGTTTTTGTTGGTGGTTGTTTTTTTCATTGGTTTATCCTTTCATACGAAGAGTTGCGATGTGTCGATATGGAGAAAGGCTTCGTGAAACTGAAAGTTTACTCTCACTACAATATTTAAAATTGTTTTATCTAATACTTAAATAAATAGAATCCCCATACACAATTACTAAATTCGCCAGCAGCAAAACTATGAAGTTCTCCATCAATATTTACAGTATAGATAGGAAACTTGTAATCCTGATGATATAGTGGGTCTTGCACCGATATGCTTTCACCAGTCCTATTCCATTCATATTCAAATATATTTATCCCAAACAGAATTACGTTACCATCAAAGCCAGTGACCTCATGTTGCCATGTTCTCGACTTATACATTTTCAACTCAATCCACTCCTTTTCACAACAACTGCAAAGTTTCCTCTCTATTACCCCGCCAAAATCCAGCCGCTTTGTATCCAAAACAGAATCTTTTTATAACTCCCTTTGAACCTGTGTAAATTTCTCCTTACTCTTCCTCTCCGGTCACCCTGACTCTCGGGTCTACCCAGGCATAAATTAAATCTGTCACCGTACTGATGATTACAATTCCTGCCGCAATCAGCATTACAATTGCCATAACCACGGGATAGTCTCGCGTCGATATGGCCGATAAAAGACTTCTTCCAAGTCCCGGAATACCAAATACCTGCTCAATGATAATGCCGGATGCAATCATATCCGCCACAACCATTCCGATAAACGTTATCGTAGGCATAATGGCATTCTGCAGAATATGCCGGTACAGCATACTCGTGGTACTGTTTCCGCGACTGTAAGCCGTTCTTGCATAATCCTTCTTCGCCTCTTCCAGAATATTCGCTTTTAACAGGCGGATACACATAGCGCATTTCGGCAAAGCAATGGCTATCGCAGGACATATAAGATACCCCACAAAGCCTATAAAATTATCATGATAATCAATATAGCCTCCCGGCGTAAACAAGCGGAAGGTCAGGCCAAATACAAAGGTCAGAAGAAGCCCCAGTAGGAACGGCGGTACAGACATAAACAGCTGATTGATTACGATAAAAATTTTATCAACCACGCCACCCACGCGTTTCGCCGTATAAATTCCCAAGGGAATGGATACCGCACACACAATCACCAGAGCTAAGGCCGACATGGTAAAATTGATCAAAATTTTATCTCCGATTAAATCCGTAACGCTCATAGAATACGAATATGATTTGCCAAAATCAAAGGTAAGCATATCCAATAACCACTTGCCGTATCTGACCATAAAAGGATCGTTTAAGCCCATCTGCTCTCGCATGGCTTCCAGTTTCTCCGGTGTTGCCTCCGTTCCCAGCTTCTGCAAGGCAGGATCTCCCGGCAAAATAGAAAAGGCCGCAAACACCACAAAAGAGACCGCAAGAAGGGTCAGTACAAGCATTAAAATTTTCTTTAACATGTACTTTGCCATCTTGGGTCTCCTTTCTGTTTTACTCTACAATATAAATCTTAGACACATCCATTACGTACATCGGATAAAATTCATATCCGGCGTACTTCTTGTTCAATGCGGTAAACTCAGGCAAATCCTGAATATATACGTTAGCCGCATCTTTTGCAAGGTAGGTCTCACATTCCTTAAAATACACAACCTTTTGCGCTTCGTCCGTGGTTGCCATTGCATTTGCAAAAGCCACGTCATAATCCGCATTTGCATAATTTACAAAGTTATCTCCTGCCGTACTTACGAAACGGTCCAAAAAGGCCGTAGCAGTAAGCTGAGGCGCATCTACACCGATTACGGTTGCTTCATAATTACGGTTGCTGTAAGTTTCGCTTAACCAGGTATTCCAGTCAACCAACTGGATTTCCGCAGTAACATTCACATCTTTTAACTGTTCTGCAATAACCTGGGCAGTATCCACGTGTTGCTGATAGTTAGACGGCACCGTAATGGTAAAAGTAAATCCGTCTGCATATCCGGCCTCTGTCAAAAGTTCTTTGGCTTTCTGCACGTCATAAGGATACAACTCCGTAAGACTTTCATCATAATACTTGCCGAATGCCGGAATCATACTGGTTCCGATAATGGTTCCTTTACCGTCAGATACGAAATCCAATACTTCTTTGCGGTTTACTGCATAACAAAGTGCCTGGCGCACGCGCACATCGCTAAAAGGCTCGAAGTCGTTGTTTAAATACAAAGCCTGTACAAGGTTCATATTACCTTCCAACACATTGTATTTCTCCATATCAAGCTCTGCCATCTGGGCGGTGGTAAGCCTTGAGAACATATCAATGGAACCACCGTTTAATTCCATGGCAATGGTATCCGCATTTGCACAAATTTTAAAAGTAACCTTTTCAATATGGGCCTTTTCGCCCCAGTAATCATCGAAGCGTTCCATTTTCACATTGGTCAAAGGGGAACGTGATACATACTTATAAGGGCCGGTACCGATGGCATTTGCATCCGGATCTGCGTTATCCGCAGGGATAATTGCCGCTTCAATAGTAGAAAGCATTGTAAGAAAATCACTGTCGGGCTGTGCAAGTTTGATTGCTACCGCGCCATCTGCCGTAATCTCTACAGCCTCAATATTAGAAAACGCCGCTATCGAAGGTGCACCACCCTCAACATCGGCGAATTTTTCAACTGAATATTTGATATCCTCCGCCGTAACTGCGTTTCCGTTATGGAACTTCACACCTTCCTTAACCATAAAGGTATAGGTCAGTCCGTCTTCTGAAATTTCCACACCACTTGCTACTGCGGGCACTAAATTACCTTCGGAATCTGCCTTATACAAACCTTCGTAGACATTGAAAAAGATTTCCTTAGTTCCTGCCGCCAGCATATCGTGGGGGTCAAGACTGTCCTCAATGTCCTGAGGAATTCCGATGGTGATCGATGAAGAGGAATTCTCCTTATCACCTGAGCATCCGCTCAGTGCAACAGTACTTGTGAGTAAAATCATCAGAAGAAGACCTGCTAAAAATCTTCTTTTTTTCATTTTACTTTTCCTTTCTTCTGAAATATTTAATTTTCGGCTTTATTTTAGCAGATTAGTTATGAATTTGCAAGTATATATTAGGACGCAAGGGGGAGGGTCTTTCCATGTTCTCTGACACGCTTCCGCTCGGTTTATCTACGTAACGGATGCTAAATTCGAGGATTTGTATACAAATCCTCTCATTAAGCACCGACGAGCTAAAACGGTCATCGAACAAAGGAAAGCCCTCCCCTTGCTGTGCTATGAATTTAGCAAATTTAAGTTCTCATCTATAAATTCTATTGAGCACTTAATTTAACATCATACGGTAACATATGCTCTAAATTCGACGCAATATCTGCGTTACCTTCCAGTGCCATTATTTCATTGTATAAGCAAATATAATTTATGATCGCTTTTTCATTACTCGTTAATTCATCGCTCTGATAATTATATGGACATTCTTCTGTATTAGGATATTCATCAGGCATTACATATGGTGCCATTTTATCAACATCATTTTCACATAAAGCGGTAACGATATAATCTACCGTAATTTTTGCTTCTTCCTGTCCAATATACATATCCGCAATGTTAGCGCGGTACTTTAATAAATCTTTCTCCAAATCCATGGTATCAATAATTTCTCCGGCACCAATATGATAGCGGTTTGTTAACCACATATGGTGCAAATACTGCTCCATATAATCATCAAACAAATCTTTTAATTCCTCTAATGTATACCCGTAAGTATCCATCAAAGTGGTTAAATCCTCGTCTGATATGTACTCCAAATTCACACCAATCACTGCCGCCTTAATCTGTTCCGGGTCATCATAAGGACACGCTACAATGATTTCATCAATCTTTGCCATAATAGCCTCCGCAGAATAATCCGCAACCGCTTCTTCCGATACTTCTTCACTCACTTCCTCTGAGATTTCTTCTGATTCAACTTCGGATTCTTCCGTTATCACCTGCGATTCCACTTCTGTTCCAATCTGCTCCGAACCGGTATCGGTCGCGTTCTCAGCATTGTTTGTACATCCTGCCAACATCACCACACTCAGTGAAACTACAATCATTATTACCAATAACTTCTTCATTTGTTTTCCTCACTTTTTAGACCAAATTTTAGGTAAAAACATTATATATATATATGCGAAGTGTCAAGGTTTAATCAAATTATTTACCTTTCTTTTTCATTTCATAAACTAAGGTTGTTTTTAATAAATCCATCTTTTCTTCTATGCAGTAAACAGGTTGAGCTTTGTATATATTCTTCGAAGGGTGTTTTGACCTCGTCGGTACTTAGGTTGCGTCCTTTGCAACCTTATGTACCGCTACGTAGGTCAACCAAGCGAAAGCGTCCATAAGAAGAATATATACAAAGCTCAACCAATCACTCCACATAAAAAGAACCACCGCATCGCGATGGTTCCTTAATTTTAATTAGTTAAATTTACGCTTTCTAGCTGCTTCAGATTTCTTTTTACGCTTTACGCTAGGTTTCTCGTAGTGCTCTCTCTTACGGATTTCCTGCTGGATACCTGCTTTAGCACAACTTCTCTTGAAACGACGCAATGCGCTATCCAAAGATTCGTTTTCTTTTACTTCTACTCTAGACATCTACACTCACCCTCCTCCCAGTCCTAAATTGTGCACTGACTGTTCGGGTACTTCTAAATTGCACAAAATAGATTATATCATAAAATTACAATTCGTCAACCTTTTTTTGACATTTTTATAACTGGCCTGCAAGAACCTCTTCTACAGCCGCGATTGCAGCATCGATTCCGGCAGGATTTTTGCCGCCGGCCTGAGCCATATTCGGTCTTCCGCCGCCACCGCCGCCAACCAGAGCTGCGATACCTTTGATTAAGTTACCTGCATGTGCGCCCTTGCTCATAGCGCCGTCAGTTGCCATAGCAATCATATTTACCTTGCCGTCCTTATCGGAGATTAATACAACAACGCCATCGCCAAGCTTTTCTTTTAACTGGTCGCCCAAATCACGAAGACCGTTCATTTCAACGCCGGAAACCTTGGTTGCAAGTAATTTAACGCCTTTTACTTCTTTGACATTGTTCATTACATCGCCCAATGCATCCTTAGCAGCCTTGCTCTTTAAGGATTCATTCTCGGAAGCAAGAGCCTTGTTGTCTGCCAATAAATGAGCGATTCTTTCGTCTACCTTATCGGTTGTAGTCTTAAGAAGCTCCGCTGCTTTATTAAGTTTCTTCTCTAAGTCTGCATAGTATGCCAACACACCTTCGCCTGTTAATGCTTCAATACGTCTTACACCTGCAGCTACACCGGATTCGGATAAAAGCTTGAAGGACTGAATGGTAGATGTGTTGTTTACATGAGTACCACCGCAAAGTTCCACGGAGAATGCATCTTTGAAGGCTTCCTCGATTTCTTCTGCGTCAGTTTTACCCATACTTACAACACGTACGCTTTCGCCGTATTTCTCACCGAATAATGCCATAGCGCCTGTCTTCTTTGCATCCGCAATGCTCATCTCATCTGTAATAACAGGTAAGCCTAAAGCAATTTCTTTATTTACAAGTGCTTCCACTTCTGCAATCTGCTCTGCTGTCATAGCTTCAAAGTGAGAGAAGTCGAAACGTAAGCGGTCAGGTGTTACCAAGGAACCCTTCTGCTCTACGTGATTACCAAGCACTGTCTTTAATGCCTTCTGTAAAAGGTGGGTTGCTGAGTGGTTCTTGCAGGTAGCTGCATGCTTCACTTCATCTACTGTTACAAGCACTTCTTCTCCAACCTTTACTTCACCACGGGATACGAAACCTACGTGACCCATTTTAGCACCGGTCAAATGAATGGTTTCAATAACGGTAAATTCACCGTCCTTAGTGGAAATAATACCTGCATCACCAAGCTGGCCACCCATAGTTCCGTACATACAGGTTGTATCCAAAACTACGGTACCCTTCTGTCCTTCTGTAAGAACATCTGTCACCTTCGCATCTTCCGCGGAAGCATCTGTGGTTAATGCAGTAATCTTTGCACCGCACGAACTTTCTGTATAACCCACATATTTGGTCTCTAAATTCAAATCCAAATCATCGTATACGTTCTTTGCACGACCTGCCATATGCTCAGCACCAACGTAAGTTCCCTTAGACTGTGCCTTAGCTTCTGCCTTTGCCTTTTCAAAGCCTTCCTCATCATAAGTAAAGCCTTTTTCTTCAAGAATTTCAATGGTTAAGTCAATAGGGAAGCCAAAGGTATCGTATAACTTAAATGCATCCTCACCGGAAAGCACCTTAGTGTCCTTTTTCACCATATCTTCTTCCATCTTGGCAAGAATTGCAAGCCCCTGATCGATGGTCTTATTAAACTGTTCTTCTTCTTTTGCAATATTTTTAAGAATGAATTCCTTCTTTTCTTCCAATTCAGGATATCCGTCCTTAGAACCTTCAATAACAGTTACCGCCAAATCAGCAAGGAATGCACCCTGGATACCAAGAATTCTTCCGTGACGGCATGCACGACGAAGCAAACGTCTCATAACATAACCGCAACCGCTGTTTTCGGGCATAATACCGTCTGATACCATAAAAGTAACAGAACGGATATGGTCGGTTACCACACGCAAAGATACGTCAGTCTGATAATCTTCACCATACTGCTTGCCTGCAAGACGGCATACATGGTCTCTTAAGGCCTTCATCGTATCTACGTCAAACATGGAATCTACATCCTGCACTACACATGCAAGACGCTCAAGGCCCATACCGGTATCGATATTCTTCTTTTCAAGTTCTGTATAATTACCCTTACCGTCATTGTAAAACTGTGAAAATACGTCGTTCCAGATTTCCATAAATCTGTCACAGTCACAACCAACTTTACAATCAGGCTTACCGCAACCGTACTTCTCTCCACGGTCATAATATACTTCTGAACAAGGACCGCAGGCACCTTCGCCGTGCTCCCAGAAGTTATCGGCACGTCCGAAACGGAAAATACGCTCCGGCGCAATACCAATCTTCTTGTTCCAGATTTCAAACGCTTCATCATCCTCTTCAAATACGGAAGGATAGAGACGGTCTTTATCAAGGCCTACCACTTCGGTCAAAAACTCCCATGTGTAGCTGATTGCTTCTTCTTTGAAATAATCACCAAAAGAGAAGTTACCAAGCATCTCAAAGAACGTACCGTGGCGCGCAGTTTTACCTACGTTCTCGATATCGCCGGTACGGATACACTTCTGACAGGTTGTAATTCTGCTCTTAGGCGGAATTTCCGCACCTGTAAAATAAGGCTTTAAAGGTGCCATACCTGAGTTAATCAAAAGAAGACTCTTATCATTCTTGGGAACCAGCGAAAAGCTGTTTAATCTCAAGTGATCCTTTGCCTCGAAATAATCAAGAAACATTTTACGTAATTCGTTTACTCCATACGCTTTCACAATACGTACCTCCACGTTGTAATTAAATATATTCATCTACATTAAAAAGGGCCCGACATCCATCTGTGCCCTAATCAGTCCAAATAAGCAACACTCATATTATAAGTTGATTTCACTTCCGTGTCAAACATATCATTTGTCTATTTTTATAAAAAACAGAAGCAGAAAGTTCATTTCCGCTTCTGTTCGTTCGTCTTATATTAAAATATATTTTTTAATTTGTAAAAATCTGAACCCAATAAGTTCCGTATCCGGAATTCGGATCCGTATAGTAACCGATTCCCACCTGGCCAAAGGAACCATTTAAAATATTGGCACGATGTCCCGGCGAATTCATCCAACCGGACATAACCGAAGCAGGATCACCATAACCCGCAGCAATATTTTCACCTGCCGTCATATAAGCAATTCCTCCCTCATCCAATACGGTAAAGCAAGAAGTACCATTGGGCCTTGTATGTGAAAAGCTTTGCGCAATTTCCTGTGCACGAATCTGTGCTACCGCATCCAAAGACGCATTCTGGCTGATTCCGCCAATACCGGCATTGGCTCTTTCCTGATTCATCAGTGCAACCACCTGTGCCTTGTAATCACCTTGCGCCACCTGCTGTTGCTGTGCCGCCTGTTCCGCTGCCGCCTGCTCTGCCGCTGCCTGTTGCTGTGCTGCCTGCTGTGCCGCTAATGCTGCAGCCTCTTCTTCCGCAATCATTGCCTGATAAGAAGCTTCATCCATCAAATAAGAAGATGCTACATATGCAGTCATACCGTTATACTGAATCTGATACCAGCCCGTATCTGCAATGCCCGTAATTTGAATTTGCTCACCCTTATTCAATCCACCAATCTTTTCGTAATCGGTAGACGGTCCTTTTCTAACATTTACCGCTTTCTTTACAAATAAAACAGCGTTATACTCTTCTACCGTAAATTCCGGTTCTTCAGATTTTTCTTCCTCTTCCGAAACTTCTTCCGTCTCAGATGTTTCTTCCGAAGCATTCTCGGAATCAGATACCTCTTCCTTTGAAGAATCCTGCTCTTCTTTCATATCTTCTTCAGATGCCTGCCCGGATGCTTCTTTTTCCGCTTCAACACTGCTTTCTTGCAGTTCCTCACTGCCTTCTTCCGAAGATACAACTTCTGTATTCTCAGAACCGGAAGAAATGTCCTCTGAAGTCGTCACTGCAGACGTATTACACGCTGCCATTGCAAGTGTCAAAATCGCAATCAGAATGATACATTTTACTCTTTTCATACCCCTACCCCATCATTCATTGATATTATCTGTGATTTAACAATTATAGTTTAATAAAACTACACCAATACTTCTTCATTTTAAATGTTTTTGTATAAAAAATCAATAGTCCGAATGAAACAGAACCGCTTTGTCCAAACTATATTAAAAAAGTGTCAAAGGAGTTCCGATTATGATACGACAAATCAAAACCATGGACGGCAATACAGCCGCCGCACACGTTGCCTATGCTTATACTGATGTATCGGCAATTTATCCGATTACGCCCTCATCCCCCATGGCCGATTATACCGACAAATGGTCCCACGAAGGACGCACAAACATATTTGGCCAACCCGTAGTTCTTACACAGATGCAATCCGAAGCAGGGGTGGCAGGCGCAGTCCACGGCTCCCTTCAAGCCGGTGCTTTAACCACAACGTTCAGCGCATCCCAGGGTCTCCTTCTTATGATACCCAATATGTATAAAATCGCCGGCGAACTGCTTCCCGGCGTCATTCACGTCAGCGCAAGAACCGTGGCCACCCATGCACTATCCATCTTCGGCGATCATTCCGATATTTACGCATGTCGCCAGACCGGTTTTGCAATGCTTGCAACCTGCAGTGTGCAGGAAGTAATGGACTTAAGCCCTGTGGCACATCTGGCAGCCATCAAAGGACGAGTTCCTTTCTTGCATTTTTTTGATGGTTTTCGTACTTCCCACGAACTTCAAAAAATTAATGTGTGGGATTATGAAACCTTAAAAGAACTCTGCGATATGGAATCTGTTGACGCCTTTAGACAAAGGGCTCTTAATCCGGAACATCCCGTCACACGCGGCACCGCCCAGAATCCCGATGTTTATTTTCAGGCAAGAGAGGCCTGTAACACCTTTTATAATGAAGTTCCCTGCATCGTAGAACATTATATGAACGAAATCAATGCCCGCATCGGCACAGACTACAAACTCTTTAATTATTATGGTGCATCGGACGCCACCCATATTATTATTGCTATGGGTTCCGTATGCGAAACCGCGATGGAAACCGTTGATTATCTTATATCCCAAGGGCAGAAAGTCGGTCTGATTAAAGTTCGCCTCTACCGCCCTTTTAGCACAAAACATTTATTGTCGGTGATTCCGCAAACCTGCAAAGCAATCAGTGTTCTCGATCGCACCAAAGAGCCCGGTGCCATCGGTGACCCCTTGTACCTTGATGTTGTTGCTGCGTTGAAAGGAAGTCCTTTTGAAACAATCCCTGTTTATGCGGGACGTTACGGGCTCTCTTCCAAAGACACGCTTCCCGGTGATATTGCTGCTGTGTTTGAAAACTCCTCTAAACAACATTTTACCTTGGGAATCATTGATGATGTCACTCATCTTTCCTTAGACAGAGTCAAGTTATCAGATACCACTCCAAAAGAAAATATAAGTTGCAAATTCTGGGGACTTGGTGCGGATGGTACGGTAGGTGCCAACAAGAACTCTGTTAAAATTATAGGCGATAACACAGACCTTTATGCCCAGGCGTATTTTGACTATGATTCCAAAAAATCCGGTGGTGTCACAATCTCTCACCTGCGATTTGGTAAGAAACCCATTCACTCTGCTTATTTCGTACACAAAGCAGATTTTGTAGCATGTCACAAGCCTTCTTATGTCCGTAAATATGATATGGTCCAGGACTTAAAAGACGGGGGTATTTTCCTGTTAAACTGCGGCTGGACGCTTGAAGAATTGGAGCGCGAACTCCCAGGACAAATGCGTAAATATATGTACGACCATAAAATCCGCTTGTATGTAATTGATGGATTTAAAATTGCCAAAGAAATCGGTCTTGGCGGTCGCATTAATACGATTTTACAGGCGGCATTTTTCGTCCTTTCCGATGTTATTCCGGTTAGAGATGCAATCCGCCTTATGAAGGAAGCTGCCACTGCCACCTACGCTAAAAAAGGGGACGATATCGTTGCAATGAATCACGCTGCCATTGATGCCGGTGCTACCGCATTCCAACAAATCGATATTCCTGCAAGCTGGGGACAGGCAGATTTTGAGCCTTTAGAAATCCAGGCCCATAGCGAACGTGCCGATGTTGCAAATTATGTAAACCAAGTTCAAAATAAAATCAACCGTCAAATGGGTAATACCTTGCCGGTTTCCGCTTTTATGGAATATGCAGACGGTACTCTGCCTGCTGGTTCTTCCGCTTTCGAAAAACGCGGTATTGCATTGTCCGTACCGAGCTGGAATCCCGATAACTGTATTCAATGTAACTTCTGCTCCTATGTATGTCCCCACGCAGCCATTCGCCCGATTGCAATGGACTCTGCACAGGCGCAGAAGGCTCCCGAAAGCACTATGGTAGATTTGTTAGGTATTCCCGGGCATAAGTTTGCAATCAGCATCTCACCTTTGGACTGTACCGGTTGTGGTTCCTGCGTTAATATTTGTCCCGGTAAAAAAGGCGAAAAGGCCCTTCTTTTAAAACCTTTTGAAACACAACGTCCTGCCCAGAAAATGTTTGACTACGGTGCTTCCATTGAAACACCTGCAGCAGTATTTGAAAAATTCCCGCCAAAGACTGTAAAGGGAAGCCAGTTTAAGCAGCCTTTATTGGAATTCTCAGGTGCCTGTGCAGGTTGTGCCGAAACGCCCTATGCGAAGCTTTTAACACAATTATTCGGAGACAGAATGTATATTGCCAATGCTACGGGCTGCTCTTCCATCTGGGGCGGTTCCTCGCCGGCCTCGCCCTATACGGTAAATAAGCAAGGACGCGGACCTGCTTGGGCAAACTCGTTGTTTGAAGACAATGCAGAATTCGGATACGGCATTCAATTAGCAAGCCTTGCACTACGCAAACCTATCCTGGACGCTGCAGAACGCCTGATGCACAAAAGCAAACACGAAAGCATCCGGGAAGTAATCCAAAAATATCTGGATACACAGAATTCATCTTCGGAAAACGGTCCCGCAACCCGCAATATGATTGCCGCCTTGGAAGCCTGTGACTGCATAGATGAAGATAAAGACTATATCTTAAAACACAGGGATTATGCCGCAAAGAAATCCCACTGGATTGTAGGCGGTGACGGTTGGGCCTATGATATCGGTTTTGGCGGCTTGGATCATGTTTTATCCGGCAATTCCGATGTGAATGTTTTGGTTTTTGATACGGAAGTTTATTCCAATACCGGCGGACAGTCCTCCAAGGCAACTCCTTTGGGTGCCATTGCCCAGTTTGCTGCCTCCGGCAAAGAATCCGGCAAAAAAGACTTAACCGCCATTGCCATGAGCTACGGTCATGCTTATGTGGCACAGGTTTCTATGGGGGCGGATTTTAACCAATGTATCAAGGCTTTTACGGAAGCCGAAAGTTACCCCGGCCCTTCCCTGATTGTGGCCTATGCACCTTGCATCAGTCACGGAATTCAAGGCGGTATGACCAAAGCAAAAAATACCGAAAAAGCCGTAGTGGAAGCCGGTTACTGGCATCTCTTCCGCTACGATCCCCGCTTGGAATATGAAGGTAAAAATCCTTTTCAATTGGATTCGAAAGAACCAAAAGGCGATTTCCAGACATTTTTAGCAAGCGAAGTACGATACAATTCGTTACTGCGCAATAACCCTGAACGTGCGAAGGAACTGTTTGAAAAAGCTGAAAGAAATGCAAAGAAACGATATGAAATGCTGAAGAAACGGGCAGATATATAAATAGGACGCAGGGGACCGGGATTTCTATGTTCTCTGACACGCTTTCGCTCGGTACGCGATACTCGCGTACTGCTCCGCATAGATGCACACCTCGCGTAGCGGTAATTATACTTCGTATACGCGAGGGCGCAAACGAGTCTTATGACTCGTTATTTAAAGAAACGGATGCTAAACTCGAAGATTTGCATGCAAATCCTCTCGTTAAGAACCGACGGGTTGAAAACGGTCATCGAACAAGAGAAATCCCGGTCCCCTGCTGTGCTATGATATATTAGTACCCATCATCCTCCACAGGGTCTTCTACGGTCTTTACCAGTTCTAATGTATTGTCTTCGTTGACTTTATAATATTTGTAATGATACATCTCATATCTGCTTACAATATTATAGGTAATCAGTAGTTGATTTTCTGTATCAATCTCCGGTGTATTCAGGCAAAAAGCATATTCAAATTTGCTCTCATTAGGATTCCAGCAATAATAATAGTATATATCATCATCTTTGGTATTCCATGCAAAAACCTGTAAATCCAAATATCCGTCAAAATTAATGTCAACGGTTTTTATAAGATGTTCTTCCGCACTACTCTCGGGACACCTGGTATACCCCTCTTCCACCATAGGAATACCATCTTTTTCAATGGCCTCCTGCATAATAAGGGTCTGGCTCAAGCTGTCGTTAATATAAACATCCAATTCTTTTATGCCATATATTTCATAATCACCAATTTCTTTTCCGAATGCCGCTACCGTAACCGGTATATCACCAACATAGAAATCCAACGACTTCAATATATAATCCCCCGTCTCCGGAATGTCCGGACGATACCATGTGGGAATAGCCTCCAAATTCAATTCATAGGCATTCATGTTGTAACTTTGATTCTCTTCTTTCCAATATTCCACTACAACCTTTTGGGATGTAATATCAAAAGACGAATACAAACTATACACACCATAATTATCATATTCTTCATCCAGCAATGAGCTACCATAAGCAACCCGGATACCATCCTCGAATCTACGATAAATCAGTGTATCCTGCGCACCATCGCCCCAGCACACATTGCAAAGCAACTCGCGAACGCCATCCCCGTCCACATCACGGAAATAATCGTCTCTTTCAAATCCCCAGCTTTTTGCAATAATGAAAGTCTCATCCCCTTCCACTGCATAATAAGTGGTCTCCATCGGAGTGCTATCCTTTTTGGTAATAAAATACCCATCGTACCCGAGCAAATCATGAAAACTAACACGACGCATGGTTTCGCTGTCAATATAATAAGGGTCTGTAATTACTTGACTGCCGCTTTCTTCTGCAATACTTTCCTCTACTGTATTATCCATTGATATATCGCCGTTTTGCGGCTCGCCTTCTTCAATTGTATCTTCTGCCAAAATGTTTTCTTCGTTATTTGGGATATCCGTTTCATCGCTACCCTTCGTTATAAAAACAATGCCCAAAACAACTGCAACAACAAGTACCACTGTGCCTACAATGGGTAAAGTATATTTATATTTTATAATATTTTTAATACGTGATTTCACATTCCCTTCATCAAAACAAATCGGTGCCACAAAAACTCTTTTCCCCTTTCTGTTCCCTGTTTCCGCCGCAAGCAATAAGGCGTTTGCATAATCTTTCTTTTTATCTTCGCCAATTCCCAATATCACCGCCTCATCACAGGCTTTCTCAATATCTTCCCCAAGCATATGATATGCCACCCATACCAACGGGTTAAACCAGTGCATCATACACACGATATATGTGATAATTTTAAAAATATGGTCCCCCCGCTTGATATGCATTCTCTCATGAGACAGTACATAAAAAAGATTGTTTTCCTCCAAGGTTAACGGCAGATAAATGCGTGGTTTTATTACGCCAAACACCATAGCGGTTTCAATATCCTGAACATAATAAATATTGTCACTTCCTTTTTTACTCACAGATAATTTCTTCTGTATTGTCACATAAGACCATATAAAATGACCGAACAAAACCATTGCGATAACGCACCATATATAAGGTATCACTGATTTTACACCTGTCAAAAATGATCCTTTTACCTGACTTTCAGACAAAGTATGTACACCGCCCTCGTCAGTGGCATCTACAACCTCATCACCCGAAAAAGGTATTTCAATATACTCTATTGGGACTGACGGATTTATGGGTTGAAGTGTAAGATAATCCTGCGACATGGTTACGTTCGTCGGCTCTTTAACTGCTAACGCTTCTTCCTGCATTGTACCTGCGATATTAAATGCTTCATTTTCATCACCATCCAAAGCACCTTCACTACTATTCACCCATTGAATCACATCTGTATTCCAAAATCCTATGGGCAGTTCAATCTTCCATGGGAACACCAGATAAAAGAAAAGAATTACCCACAAAACTGCAATATATTTGTGCGAAATATGTAAGTTCTTTAATATAAAACGCATCAGAAATACAACTGCAAAAATAATTGCACCCTGCATACTCATTCGTAAAACCGTTTCAAATATCATCTGTAACATACGCATCCCTCACTCTTTATCACAAAACACTTTTAACAAACCCGCGCTTCGATTCCTGCGTTTTGATTACACATCTGCCTCGTCAATCATTCGCCTTAATTCTTCCACTTCCTGCTTGGACAATTTCCTTGAATTCATAAAAGCCGCAACAAATTTAGGTAAGGATCCCTCAAAAGAATCTTCTACAAATTCTTCGCTTTGTTTTGCCTGAAACATCTCTTTGGAAACCAAAGAAGTCACCGTCCCTTTCTCATTCTGAAAAATCCCCTTTTCACAGAGACGTTTTAACACGGTATACGTTGTTGTTCTCTTCCAACTCAAATTCTCCAGTGCAAGTTTCGCAAGTTCTCCTGATGCAATGGGCTCATTGCCCCAAATTATTTCCGCAAACTTCATTTCAATCTCGCCCAATCTGTATTCTGTCATAGTATCCTCCGTTTAATGTTGCCTATATTGACCATCTCCATACTTAATCAATAACAATAGGCAATCTATTTTTATATAATATTTTCACTCACCAATGTCTACACATTGTAGAATACACCATCAGTCTACACATTGTAGAATACACCATCAGTCTACTCCTTGTAGAATACTTTGTCAATACTTTTTCTACACCTTGTAGACATTTTATCATCCATAAAATATTCGCATAAAACATCTGCAATATCACGCCTCTGATTTCCAATAGCGTCTTTTCATAAACAGCGGATATTGGGAGCTATATAACCGAAGCCGTGGATAAAACAAATAGGTTCGCAGGGTGTTTGTGTTCGTCGGTACTTAGGTTGTGTTTTTTACAACCTTATGTACCGCTACGTAACACAACCAAGCGAAAGTGTCCCTAAGACCTATTGTTTTATCCACGGCTGATATCATTAAGCCCCCATATACGCATTTAAAAGGCGCCGGTATAAACCGGCGCCCATTGTGGCAAATATTTAGTCTTCTTCTCCCCAAATCTTCTTGTTGAGTTCGACGTCTTTCTTCTCAACCAATTCAAGCACTGCCTTAGCCTTATTCTGCTCTGCTGTTGCTTTCTTTTCATCTTTGATGAGAAGTTCCAAATTACTTGAAATTACATCAATGTTGTTCTTAAATTCCTGAATCAATTCTGCAGTCTTAACTTTGGCAACCTCAGTGATTTCATCAATATAAGAATCAAACTGCTTTCTTGTAGTCTGGGCAAACATTGTCTCTACGTCATTCTTGTATGACTTCTTGTCATTGGTAGAGAAAATGAAGATTGCCTTCTGCTTGTTGATATAATCATCCATCTTCAATGCAGTTAAGCTTGAAGGAGGAATCTGTGTATCCGCAACGTTGGTAATTCTCTTAATGAGTTCTTCATCGATTCCCTTGTAACCGGTAATCTTCTTGATGATGATACCTTTTAATTCTTCAATCTGCTGCTGAAGGATTCTACCACGATTTACTTTGTAGTAATCGTCGATTTCCTGCAAATAACGATTCAACTCGTTACGAATGATATTGTTCTTCTCCTCAAATACTTCAGGACGAAGCGCAATCCATTTCATCTTATCAGCAATATGACCTGCCTGAATCTGACGGTTACCCATTACTGTGTAAAGAGTGTTAATATCGTCAATCTGGAATACCATATTTTCGGTAGTCATATTCTGTAAGTAATCTGCATAAGCAGCATCAATATCGCCTACCATATTGTTCTTCATCAAATCAATATTCTTTGCAATCTCTTCCTTGGAAAGTCTTGCCTGATTTTCGATTACTTCGTAATCTTCCTTGATGAAATTAACAACGTTCTTGATGCCGTCATAAAGGCCTTTCGCCTTAACTGCCAACGCATACTTCTGTGCATACTTGATAATTTCCTGCTCGATTGCAAACATACCTGAGTTTACATAGAGACGCTGAATAATAGGATAAAGGCTGGCATCATCCGGATTATCGCACTTCTTCAACTCTTCCATACACTCTTCAATAAGCTGTTTGGTTTCATTGTCAGCATCCGCCATTTTATCCAATTTAAAGTACATACCGGTTTCAACTTCAGAAGCCTTCGCCTTGCCTAAGAACGGATCTTCCACAGGCTCATTATTAATTTCATTTCTGTGGTTTGCAAGCCATCTTCTTTCGTCTTCCGTATCTACATTATTATTAATTGCCTTCGAAATATAAGCTGCCTTGGATGATACGAAGAACAATCTTTCCTTCGCAAGATCAATCTGCTGCGCTTCTTCGTTGTAAATCTTATCGGTTTCTTTTAAGGTAACTTCAACTTTCTTATTCTTTAACTCTGCCAAATCAGCCAATCCCTTGGTATCAGCCTGATTAATTACGTGTAATGAACGTGTCAAGTCGATGGTTACCGCACCGTTTGTCTCTTCGTTATTCTTAGAAGAATTAATCAAATTGTAAAGAATGGAGTTACCGGTACCTTCCATCTTGGTAGGCTCATAAAGCACAATCAAAATAGAGTTTGTCTGCTGGTGAAGCGCTTTCTGAAGTACCAGTAAGTGCTCATTGGAGTTACTGTCGGTACCCGGTGTATCATAGAATGTAAAGTTAATGTTCTCATCCAAAGGAATCGGGAAATTAACTTCAATGATACCGTCAATATATTCTTCACAATCCGCCGTAGGCGCATTGGGAATATCATTTAACTTCTTAAGAATCTGATACAACTGCTCATGCTGCTGTAAGCGGAACATAAGCGCTGAATTGATTTCTCCGTTCACCTTTTCCTGTGTAAATTCACACTCACCATCTGCATGGAACGCAAATTTCTTCTTTGTTTCATCCCAAACAATATTGGCGATAATTGCCTTATCGCTGTCACCCTTTTTTACGATAAAAGATACTGCCGGTTTATCACTATTCTTAATACGGAACATTTTAGCCGTCTCGGAATTAATACTTTCCGGTAAAATTCTCTTACCAATCAATGCATTGATAAAGGTTGACTTACCTGCACTGTATGTACCAACAAGACAAAGATTTACATCGTTCTTGTTTAACTTCTCTCTCTTAATTTCAAATTCTGCCTTACGTGTCAGGAAAGACTTCTGAATATCAGACCCCTGCAATTCTTTCGTGAATACACTAATAGTATCATCACAAAATTCGCTGATACAGGTATAAATATCAGCTACTGTAGGCAATTCAATAAACTTATTGATTACAAAACGTTCTTCCCCCGAAGTCGTATTGTATTCTTTTACCTTCTTCTCAAAATCTTCATAATCAATCTTGGTGCCTTTAAATACGAGACTTACCTTATCACGTAAGAACTGCTCCCAAATATCCTCGAAGAATTTATTTCCATGATTCTGTAATAAGAATTCACCCTTATCCGGTCCGTACTGGGACAACCAGGGACACATAGCATACGGAATCTCAACAAATTCTCCTTTTGCCTTCGCTAAAAATCGAATTTCCTTTTTAACCGGATGATACATGATCATCAATTCTTTCATTACTCTACCTCCCGAAAATCGAAATTTTCCCCTTATAAAAGAAAACCATTTTAATTATATACTTATAAAATGCAATTGTCAAAAAAATCAAGCAAAAAAAATCCTTTTTTCACATTTTTTTATAACCAAAATGCAAATATTTGTTTATATTGTATAAAATTATTCTTCCGCAATCGAATTATGTACTACTACGTTCTGAATCCATATGCCTTTTTTAACCAAAATAATACCGATTACACTCTTAATCAGATTCAGCGACTGGCAAAAGGCATACACAGGCACAATTCCCCAATCCGTATATGTTACAAGTACCGTTGCCACCGGAATACTGATTACCCACAAGAATACACTGTCAAATAAGAATGTGATAAAAGTCTTTCCTCCGGAACGCATTGTAAAATATGCTGCATTATTCAAGGCTTCCACCGGCGTTAAAATTGCACAAATGCAAATAAAAATCACTGCCAATTCCTTAATGGCATCCGTGGTATTGTAAATATTGGCAAATCCGTAAGAACAGGCCGCCATCAATGCCCCCGTAATCAAACAACATGCCACAGAAAACGCAATCATCTTTGTCGCTGTACTCTTTGCTTCCTTCAAACGGCCTGCGCCCAGTTCTTTTCCCACAATTACCGAAATTGAACTGCCCATGGACAAATACACCACGTTAAAAAGATTTGCAATAGTAGATGCAATGTTAATGGCCGCCACAACGCCCAAACCTCTTTGGGAATATCGCTGATTCATTGCAATTATCCCTGCAGACCAAAATGTCTCGTTCAAAAGCAAGGGTGCCCCCTTATAAATAATTTGAAGAATCAACCATTTCGGAATATAAAACTTCTTATATACCCCTTTAAAAAAGGCTCTTTTGCCCCTGTGACAGCTGATGATTACGATAGCAAATTCCACATATCTTGAAATTACGGTTGCTACAGCTGCACCAACCACTCCAAGTCTGGGAAAACCGCACAAGCCAAAAATAAGCAAAGCATTTAATATCAAATTAATAACAACCGCTATTGTACTTGCAATCATAGGAAGTACAGTCTCTTCCGTCTCTTTCAATGAACTGGCATATGCTTCTTTAATGGCAAAAGGCGCAAGTCCCCATAGCATAACCACCAAATACTGTTTGCCGTACATTAGAGTCGCTGCCACATCGCCTTCCCCCGAATCCGTCAAAAACAAATTGATAAGAAAATCCGGGCATAAAAGCAACAACACAATTGCAATTGCTGATATGGCAATGCATATAATCATTTTAAAACGTAGCACATACCGCAGTCCGTCTTCATTTCCGCTACCGTAAAACTGAGCCCCGAAAATTCCCGCACCGGATACGCCGCCGAAAATACAAATATTAAAAACAAACAGCAACTGGTTCACAACCGCAACGCCTGTCATCTGCTCCGTACCGACCTGACCGACCATAATATTGTCCAAAAGACCGACAAAATTGGTAATTGCCATTTGTATGATAATGGGGATGGCGATTCGAAGCACCATCCCGTAAAATTTTTTATCACCTATCAAATTTTTAAACATATCACTTCACTACAACCATTCAGAGCTCCATTCGCAAAACCGCTACTTTGTAGCTTTCCTTTGTCTCCGAATAGTTAAAAATCAAACTTTCCAAAAATATCAAAACAATCCAAAGTCGCATAATAATCCTTTGGCGTTTCGGCACGACGAATCAGCTTCGCACTACCGTCCTCCTGCAAAAGGATTTCTGCGGATTTTAATTTACCGTTATAATTGTAGCCCATCGCATAGCCATGCGCACCCGTATCGTGAATAAAGAGATAATCTCCCATTTCAATTTCAGGCAACATCCTGTCGATTGCGAATTTATCATTATTTTCACACAAAGAACCTGTGATATCATACTTGTGGTCACATGGTTCATCTTCCTTGCCAAGCACGGTAATATGATGATATGCACCGTACATCGCAGGACGCATTAAGTTTACCGCACAGGCATCGCATCCGATATATTCCTTATGAATGTGCTTCTCGTGAACAGCCTTGGTAACAAGTCCGCCGTAAGGTCCCATCATAAAACGGCCAAGCTCCGTGAAAATAGCCACATCATCCATACCTGCAGGCACAAGAACTTCTTCATATACCTTACGTACACCTTCGCCTACCGCACGAATATCGCAGGGTTCCTGATCCGGTCTGTAAGGAATTCCAACACCACCGGAAAGATTGATAAATGCAATATGCACACCGGTTTCTTCTTTTAACTTGACTGCAAGTTCAAATAACACTTTCGCAAGCATGGGATAATACTCATTCTGTACCACATTACTTGCTAAAAACGCGTGAATACCGAAGTGTTTTGCGCCCTTTTCTTTCAGAATTTTAAAGCCTTCCACCATCTGCTCCGGTGTAAAACCGTACTTTGCATCGCCGGGGTTATCCATAATGCCGTTGCATACTTCAAATACACCGCCGGGATTATATCGGCAGGAAATAGTCTCCGGAATGTAGCCGATAGTTTTCTCCAGAAATTCAATATGTGTAAAATCATCCAGGTTAATAGTTGCGCCTAATTTAGCCGCATATTCAAATTCTTCCGCAGGTGTGGCATTGGAAGAAAACATAATATCACTTCCTGTAACGCCCATTGCCTTACTCAACATTAATTCTGTCTTGGAAGAACAGTCACATCCGAAACCATATTCATTTAAAATCTTAATCAAAAAGGGATTGGGATTTGCTTTTACCGCAAAATATTCCTTAAATCCTTTATTCCATGCAAAAGCTTCCTTCATCGCCTGTGCATTGGCTCTAATTCCCTTTTCATCATAGATATGAAAAGGTGTGGGAATATCTTTTACAATCTCTTCAATCTGTGCTTTGCTGACAAATGGTGTCTTATTCATTTCTTGTCCTCCTAAAGTTGTCTAAATATCTTCAATCTGCCAATCAATGGCCTTGTAGCCGTTGGCCACTAAAAATTCGTTGGTCTTGCTGAAATGCTTGCATCCAAAGAACCCTCTGTATGCCGACAAGGGACTTGGATGAGGTGCTTCCAGAATCAAATGCTTCGGATTATGAAGCATTGCTTTCTTCTTCTGGGCAGGTGCTCCCCATAAAAGAAATACTATAGGTCTGTCCTGGGCGTCAAGTATTTTAATTACAGCATCCGTAAACTGCTCCCAGCCGATTCCTCTGTGGGAATTTGCCTGATGGGCACGAACCGTAAGAACAGTATTCAGTAATAATACCCCCTGTTCTGCCCATTTGACAAGGTAACCGTTATTGGGAATCTTAAGTCCCAAATCATCCTGCAACTCCTTATAAATGTTTACAAGGGAAGGCGGTGCATCGATTCCCGGCTTCACTGAGAAGCACAAACCGTGCGCCTGTCCTACGTTATGATAAGGGTCCTGTCCCAAAATCACCACCCTCACATCTGAGAGCGGTGTCAAATGGAAGGCGTTAAAGATATCACCCGAATCTGGAAAAATTCTTGTGGTGGCGTACTCTTCTTTTACCTTTGTATACAATTCTTTATAATACTCTTTTCCAAATTCCGGCTGAATATACTCCAACCAGTCATTTGAAATTGCTGCCATAGTACTTCTCCTTTTTGTACTCTTCTTTTACATTCTTCGAACCGAAATGCCGTTCTCGTGCAAATATTCCTTCACTTCGCAAATTTCCAGTTCTTTAAAGTGGAACAACGATGCCGCCAACGCAGCATCTGCCTTACCGATGGTCAAGGCTTCTTTGAAGTGTTCCTTGGTTCCTGCACCGCCGGAAGCAATGACAGGAACAGATACATTCTCTGAAATGATTCTTGTAAGTTCCAAATCATATCCCGCCTTGGTTCCGTCACAGTCCATACTGGTCAGAAGAATTTCGCCGGCTCCTAACTTATCAGCCTTCATTGCCCATTCCACAGCATCAATGCCCATATCCACGCGACCACCGTTTTTGTAAATATTCCAGCCGCTGCCGTCTGCACGTCTCTTGGCATCAATCGCTACAACCACACACTGGCTTCCAAACTTCTCTGCTGCTTCTGAAATCAAATTGGGGTTCATAATTGCCGCCGAATTCACCGCAACCTTATCTGCACCTTCGCGTAAAATGTTTTTAAAATCATCAACGGTACGGATACCGCCGCCTACGGTGAACGGAATAAAAACCTGGCTTGCCACACGACGCACCATATCCACCACTGTATCTCGTCCGTCAGAAGATGCCGTAATATCAAGGAAAACCAGTTCGTCCGCACCGGCTTTGTCATAAGCTCTTGCAATTTCTACAGGATCTCCCGCATCAATTAAATTAACGAAATTAACACCTTTTACCACTCTGCCTGCGTTTACGTCAAGGCAGGGAATAATTCTTTTTGTATGCATGATACAACCTTTCCTCAAAAGTATAAGTTCTATACACTTACACGTTTCTTACCTTTTTCTTACAAACACTTCATCCGTGTTTCTACAATTCAATAAAATTCTTAAGAATAGCCAATCCCACATCAGAAGATTTCTCCGGATGGAACTGGCAGGCAAATACATTTCCCTTTTCTACTGCCGCATGAATATGAGTTCCGTACTCCGTAGACGCCGCAACAATTCCTTCCTCTTCTGCTTTTAGGTAGTATGAGTGCACAAAATAAACATACGCGCCTTCTTTAATTCCTGCAAAAAGCTTGGTATCCTTTTCAAAATGAAGGGAATTCCAACCCATATGGGGTATCTTTAAATCTTCGCCATCCGGAATTCTTAATATTTTACCGGGTAAAATTCCCAAGCCTTTCACTCCGGGCGTTTCATCACTCTCTTCAAACATCAGCTGAAGACCAAGACAAATTCCCAGGAACGGTGTTCCCTTGTCTACAATCTGATGAATGACTCCTTCCAGGTTATAGCTTCGAATTTTGTCCATTGCATCTCCGAAGGCTCCCACCCCCGGCAAAATTACTTTCTCGGCATTCAAAAGCACCCCGGCATCTCTGGTTACAATTACCTCTTCACCCAGAGATTGTAAAGCCTTCTCCACGCTTTTGATATTACCTGCATCATAATCAATAATTGCTATCATTTTATCTCCTCACCGTTTCCAAAATCGGCAACCGTTTTGCTTTTTATTCCACAAAATTTACTTGTCCGCCTTCTACGGAACCGGAATACAACTCATTATCACCGGTTGTATTCGTATCACTTTCCGAAACGTCTTCTGCCTCGATAGTTTCCTGCTGTAACTGTTCAAGAATTGCTTCCTCCTCCGGTAAAAGATCTTCTAATTCGTCCGGATTCAAACCGTCCGGTATTGTTTCTTCACTACCGCTCGTATCGTCTGTTTCCTTTTCCTCATCCGCAGAATTTAAGTCAGATGCCTCTCCGCCGTACGCCGACTTATCGTCATACATCCTTCCGGCAAGAATATTTTCTACCGCAACAGTATAATCCGGATTTCTCAAAGCACAAATTGCTTCCACGGTCTTCGCATCCAGTCCGTACTGCTCCTGCAATGCAAGCATAAAACGCTCTTTGCATATTCTCCATTCGGTGTCGATACCTAACTGATTTGCCAACACTTCTTCTTTGTTGCATGCGACTACACCTTGCAAAAGAGAATCTAAGGCTTCTTTGGTCATACCATTCTTTATATAAATTTCAGACTGATGATATCTTTCTTCCAAACCATATAAAAGATTTGCTTTATCATACAGAATACGGTCACTACTGTTTAAATCCCTTCCCATAAGGCGCATAACAGCCTCTTCATAATCCTGGGTATAAAAAGCAGTTCTGGCCTGAATCAGAGATAATTGCGTGGGAACAAAATAAGTTCCCACCAAAATCAATCCAAGAAGTGATGCGCACACCAATAGCGTAGCCACAATGCCTTTGGCGCCTATACCACGCTTTGAATCTTTCTCTTTTGCTTCGTTTGCAGATGTGTCTGCAATTACTACCTTCTTGGCCTTCTTTTCTTTTTTAGGTTTTTCCTTCTTTTTCGCTTTCTTTTTATCTTCTGCAGCTAACTCTGCTGCAATTTCGGCATTTTCATCCTTTGCCTTACCACCGGATGCTTTTTGAGCCTTTTTATCCTTCTTAGGAGCCTTCTCTTTCTTTTTCTTTGCAGGCTTTTTCTCTTCAGGCTTTTCTTCTGTTGGCAAGTCCATATAAGATAACTCTTCGCTGTCCCCTAATGGAATTTTGCCATCGTCAAGACTCTCATCCTCAAACATAAATGCAAAAATTTTTTCTTTAAGAGAAACCTTATCCTTCTTCTCTTTGGCCGGTTTTTCTTTTTTTACTTTTTCTTTCTTAACCTTTTCCTTTTTCGCTTTTTTACGCTTTTTATTGCCATTCAAAACATCATCTGACGCTTCCGCATTTTCCGATGTTTCTTCTTCCATAGCACGATTTACCGCTTCCTGCGCAGCTTTTTCGCTTTCCTCCTGTGCAGCTATGCTTTCTTGAATACTTTCTTCTTCAAACTGGTTTAACATAGCCATAATGTCTTCTTCTGCCATAGTGTCCGCATCAGTCTGAACACTTTCCTCCGCCATTTTGGCAGTGGCCTCTAACATCGCCTCCACATTCTCGAGCTCTAAAAGCATTTCTTCGCCAAAATCGAAATCCGGAATTTCTACAATTTCTCCTTCATCGTTATTGCTGCTGTCAATTTTTGACATAACATCCATTGCTTCTTCCAATGAAATCGATTCATCATTTGCAGTTTCAGATAAAATTTCCTGCTCACCGTCTACCAAAACATCGGCAATATCCCCAAGACCTAACTCTTCCAGCTCTTCTCTGGTAATGCTACCGCTGTTATCCGCCGGGAGTTCTTCCGAACCTTGAGTTTTACCAAGTAATACTTCGTCTGTTACGTCTGTTTCCTCGCTCTCCGATGTACTCTCAGAATGTTCTGCTTCCATAGAGGCGAATAAAGCTGCTATTTCATCCGGCGATAATACACCGCTGTCAGAGGTTGTAGGCGCTACAGGTATTGTTGCGGCCGGTTCCGGTTTAAGCGCTTCAGCAACACTCGTTTCCGGCTCGATTGCTACTTCTGATTCCTGTACAACTTCTGCCTCTGATTGATTATCTGCTTCCATAGATGCAAATAAAGCTGCTATTTCATCCGGTGATAATACCCCGCTATCAGAAGTTGTGGGAGGCGCACTTACTACAGGTTCCGATTCAATTTTCGAAAATGATTCCGATTCAGTAACAGATTGCACAACGGGCTCCTCTGCCACTTGTTGTACCGGTTCTTCCTGTATTTCCTGTACAATTGTATCAAATGTTTCGACTTCATCCACTGCCATCTGTGCAGCATACTGCGCCATAAAATCATCTTCCGGCTCATCATCAAAATCCATATCTTCTTCGGTCTCCAACCCTAAAAGCAGAGCAAGCTGCTTCTGTAACGCTTCCTCTGTCAATTCCGATTCTTCCAAATCTTCGATAGATTTATGATGTTTTTTATGATTCTCATTTGGGTCATTGTGATTATCTTCTTCACTGACCGATGCCAAAAGACTATCCAAATATTCTTCCGTAGACTGCATGAAACTTCCTCCTGCACAATACACGCACCTGTATTTAGAGTAGAAAAAGCCGGGGAGTGATTCCCGGCTTTTGAAAACTTATGAAAGAACCAAAGCGTCAATCTCACGAACCAGATTTCCTATCTCAGGTTTCGTAAGCTGTACGTTTGCACCAAGTGCCTCTCCCTTTCTTCTCATATCGTCATTGATTAATGAAGAGAAAATGATAACCGGAATTTCTTCTGTCGCACTGTCCTCACGAATCAGTTTTAACAAATGATGTCCGTCCATCTGAGGCATCTCAATATCTGTAATCACCAATTTAACATGTTCATCCAAGACATCTCTTGCCTTGCAATCCTGAATAACATTCCAAGCTTCCTTGCCGTTTTCACAACTGATCACGTTGCAATATCCTGCTTTCTTAAGAGAATCGCAGATTAATGCATTTAAAAGTGCCGAATCTTCAGCAATCAAAATAGGAATATCATTACGTTGTCTTACACCTAAAGCTTCCACTTCCGATACTTTCAAGCCGGTATCGGGGTTGATGTCAGCAACAATTTTTTCAAAGTCAAGAATAATAATTAATTTACCGTTAATATTAATAATTCCGGTAGAAATACCGTCTTCTGCAGAAACAACGGTAGCACTGGGCTTAACGATTTCAGACCAGGATACACGATGAATTCCCACTACTGATTCTACATGAAACGCAATGTCCAATTTATTAAAGTTGGTTACAATGAACAAACCGCCGGGCTTACCTTCACCAAGTTGCAAACAATTGGATAAATCAATTGCAGTAATCATAAAATCACGAGGCATAAAAATACCTTCGATACTGGGATGGGCATTGGGAACCATAGTTACCGGCTGATAAGGAATAATTTCTCTAATCTTTGCCACGTTAATTCCGTATGAGTTTCCTCCCACCACAAATTCCAATACTTCTAATTCATTTGTACCGTTTTCTAAAAGAATTTTGCTATCCATAACGTCACCTCACCAATATTTTTGCTTTCCCTTATATCCAAATACATATATTCTTGTCAATTATATCATAAAAATAAATAAAATAACAGTTTTTTTATGAGTTTTTATATGTTTTCCTCAATATTTTTATATACATTTTTCATCAAACGGGTTCTTGCCTCTGTTGTCGCCCATGCAATGTGAGGTGTAATCAATAATTTACGGCTGTCTTTGATGGAAAACAAAGGATTCTCTGCTGACATCGGTTCTTTTTCCAACACGTCCAAACCGGCTCCCGCTATCAAATTTTCGTTTAATGCTCTGCACAAATCGCCCTCTTTCACAATAGGACCTCTGCCCACATTGATTAAATATGCCGACGGCTTCATTTTGGCAAAAGTATCATAGGTAAATAAATGCTTCGTCTGCTCGTTTAAAGGTGCATGAACAGATACAATATCCGATGTTTTTAACAGCGTATCAAAATCCACTCTCTCGTAGGCATCATTATTGTTTTTGCCGCTTGTGGAATAATAAATCACCTTACAGCCGAAAGCCTTGGCAATATCGGCAACTCTTGCACCGATTTCGCCCAGACCCACAATCCCCCAGGTCTTGCCGGACAATTCATGAAACTGTTCGCCAAAATAGGTAAATCTTGGGCAATTGATATATTCACCGCTTTTTACATACTCATCATAAAATCTAAGTTTCTCACTGATATAAAAGTACATGGCGAACGTATGCTGTACTACACTTTCCGTTGAATAGCTTCTGACATTTTTTACTACAATTCCACGGTTCTCGCAATATGCCATATCCACATTATCCGTACCTGTTGCAGTTACACAAATTAATTTCACATTCTTTGCGTCCTTCAATGTTGCTTCATTCATAGGAATTTTATTAATTACCAAAACATCCGCATCACCGATTCGTTCCACAACCTGCTCGTAATCAGTAGTTCCGTAGACGGTTAAATCACCCAGCCGTTCAAAATAGCTTAAATCTACATCCTCTCCGATATTGTCTCTTTCCAGCATTACAATTTTCTTCATTATTCTTTCATCCTTTATCATCTTATCTTTTCATTCAGACCTTTTCTATCAGACCATACAAATCAATCCATACCAAATATGGTAATCACATTATATTTCACAGGGATATTTCATTCCCCACTGTGCACGGATCGTATCCAGCATTTTCATCCCTTGCAAAGTATCCTTATGAGACATCTCCTTACATTCTAACTCGCCGTTACGAATCGCTTCCACACAAGCCAGCACTTCATATTCATAACCGTTAATCTGTGGCGGAACAGCTACTTCCTTTACAAGTTGTCCTTGTTTATCGTATACGGAAATTCCTTCACAATTATTGATATTGTGCACACGAAGACTTCCGTTTTCGCCGTAAATCACGCCTTCTCTGTCCGTCAGCCCCAATATACTGCTGTGTAAAACCGCCATCACTCCGTTCTCAAACGTTAAGGTCACGCTGTTACAATAATCCACCCCCTCAGGCGATAATACCGCATCAGAAGTGATTTTAACCAAAGGGCTGTGCACTGTCATCAATGCAAACTGAATCGGGTATACACCCACATCCAACAAGGCACCTCCGGCCAGTTCCGGCTTAATCAAACGTTCTTTGTTCTTAATATCATATCCTAAATTTGCTGTTACGGACATAATTCTACCAATCGTACCTTCTGCCAGCAAATCGTCAATGAGCTGTCTTGCAGGCATAAACCTTGTCCACATAGCTTCTACAAGAAGAACCTTCTTCTCCCTTGCCAAAGCAATCAACTCCTCCGCCTGCTTGGCATTTACCGTAAAAGCCTTCTCCACCAGCACATGCTTACCTGCCTCTATACACATCTTTGCATGCTCATAATGGTGCGAATGGGGCGATGCCACATATACAAGTTGCACCATAGGATCCGCAAGCATTTCTTCATAACTTCCGTATGCTTTCTCATAGCCCCACTCTTTTGCAAAAGTTTCAGCCTTCTCTAAGCTCCTTGAAGCTACCGCATAACGTTTTACCTCCGGCAGTCCTGCCACTGCCTTTGACATTTTAGCAGCAATTCCTCCTGCCGCCAACACTGCAAAATGAATCATATTTCTTCCTCACAATCCAAGTCTTTTTTAACAGTTTCCTAATACATCAAAAGACCGGTTTGCCACCGGCCTTTTCTTTTATTATTTTAAAATTTTCTTCAACTCATCCATAAAGGTATTTACGTCCTTAAACTCACGATAAACAGACGCAAATCTTACATATGCAACCGGATCTAAGTCCTTTAATTTATTCATAATCAATTCGCCGATTATATTACTTGAAATTTCGCGTTCTTCGCGATTTACGATTTCTGTTTCCACTGCATCCACAAGTTGCGTAATCTGTGCTGCCGAAACAGGTCTCTTATGGCAAGCTCTTAAAATACCCGCCTCAATCTTGGTGCGGTCATAGGTCTCACGATTATTGTCCTTCTTAATGATGATAAGAGGAATGGTTTCAACTTTCTCATATGTAGTAAATCTCTTACCACACTCATCACATACACGACGACGACGGATAGAATTGTTATCCTCTGCCGGTCTTGAATCAATTACCCTGGTATTCTCATGATTACAAAAAGGACACTTCATTTTGCTCTCCTCTTCCGGTATTTAACATACCGCTCCCTATTGATTTTTATCCTAACGCGTAAATCAAACTACAACTTGGTTTACCATAAAATTTTATAACATTTATGTCATTTCGTCAACCAAATTCTGACTTTTTCAGGGCTAAAACCGCCGTTGTTACTGCATTTTTACGGCTTTTAATCCAAAAACGTCAAATGTCCACTAAAATTATGTCCGGACCGATTTGTTTGATGTCGCGAAAGCATATCACATAATCCGGCTCCTGACTCCAGAAACCACAGATTTTATGCCGTCCGGGGACGTGAATTTTCTCGATACATCCTTTGCAATAATCAAATTCTATATCGCTGACATGGCCCAATTTGCGGCATTCTTTTATACTGATTACTTCCTTATCTCTTAACTCCGAAAATAACATTGCCACAACCCTTTTCTTTTATCTTATGCTTGCATTTTTGTCCCTGTCACTTTGTATAAAATCGGTCAAATCGTAAATCCTTATTTTACAGCTTTGTAAAAATCTGAAACAAACCAAAAAGGAGAATGCCATGGCCGTCGGAAAAGTTGAAATCTGCGGTGTAAATACCGCCAAGCTACCACTGTTAAACGCCCGTGAAAAGGAAGAACTGTTCGAAAAAATCGCCGAAGGAGATAAAGAAGCAAGAGAAAAATATATTGAAGGCAACCTGCGTCTGGTTCTAAGTGTTATCAAGCGTTTTTCTTCTAACAACGAAAACGTGGACGATTTGTTTCAAATCGGTTGTATTGGTCTAATGAAAGCAATTGATAATTTTGACACCTCCCTGAATGTCAAATTCTCCACCTATGCAGTCCCTATGATTATCGGCGAAATCCGCCGTTTCCTGCGGGACAATAATACCATACGTGTCAGCCGCTCTTTAAAAGACACCGCCTACAAAGCAATTTATGCCAAAGAAAGTCTTACGAAGAAAAACATGCGGGAGCCTACCATTATGGAAATATCGCAGGAAATCGGCATTCCAAAAGAAGACATTGTTTATGCTTTGGATGCAATCCAGAACCCTATGAGTCTCTATGAACCGGTTTATACAGAAGGGGGAGACACCTTATATGTAATGGACCAGGTCAGCGACAAAAAAAACCGTGAAGAACTCTGGGTAGAACATCTGTCATTAAGCGACGCTCTGAAAAAACTAAACGCCAGAGAACACGAAATCATTGTTTTAAGGTTCTTCGAAGGCAAAACCCAGATGGAAGTGGCGGATATGATCGGTATTTCCCAGGCTCAGGTATCACGCCTTGAAAAAAACGCATTAAAAACCATGCGCAACTATTTAGAAACATGATAAAAGGGCGGTTACATTTCCGCCCTTTTCATCTAAATTTCTTTACTTATTTCTTTCTTCAACCGATTCATTATTTTCTTTTCCAGTCTTGAAATATAGGACTGCGAAATTCCCAGCATATCCGCCACTTCTTTTTGTGTCATCTCCTGTCCGTCGCTACGGTTCAGACCGTATCTTAAGCTGATAATCAGGCGTTCACGTTCACTTAATCTTCCGATTGCATTCATCAATAATTTACGTTCTGCATCATGTTCAATGTCACGATAGATAATATCCTCGTCCGTGCCAAGAATATCTGACAAAAGCAACTCATTCCCGTCCCAATCCACATTCAGCGGTTCATCGATGGATACCTCAAATTTCGTTTTGCTGTTTCTTCTTAAAAACATAAGAATTTCATTTTCAATGCAACGTGAAGCATAGGTTGCAAGCTTAATGTTTTTATCAGTCCGAAAGGTGTTAATGGATTTTATCAAGCCAATTGTTCCGATGGATATTAAGTCTTCCACGCCCACACCTGTATTATCAAATTTCTTTGCTATGTATACCACAAGGCGCAAATTATGTTCAATTAATGTAGCTTTGGCCTCTTCATTCTCGTTTATACATAGTTCATAAATACAACGATTCTCTTCCTCCGTCTCCAAAGGCGGCGGCAATGCATCGCTCCCGCCGATATAAAATATTTCTCCTTCTTCTTCCGGGTTGATATTTACAGGCAAATTTAACTTCCGACAAACACTTCCTTCAACCAACCAGTTTCTTAAAGATTGCACCATCCTTTTAATCCTCCTTCAAATATGCCGGATGCAAAATCATATGATATGATCCTTTTTTTGTGATTTTTTCAGGATATGAAGCAATCATCACTTCTTGTTGTTTCAAATCACCTTCACCGAAATGTATGACAATCTCCGGTGCTATGAAAGCCTGCATTTTCGCTTCTCTATTGCCCAAGGAATGATACGTCACTTCATAAGTTTTTGTTGTTTGTGTTTTGACCACATCATTTTCTAAAATACAAACCGGTTTTCCGGTTGTTTCCTCCCGCAACCGGTTTCCGGAATCAATCAAGGCAATGACACTGATTTTATTCTGCATTTCATTTTCCGTTCCTAAATCAATCGTTACCGGAACGAAATTACTTTTTTGCCTTCGATACTGCTTCAATGCAAACTGCAGCAGGTTATAAAAAACAATGATAAAAGTAAGCCACAGCCAGGAAGTATCACTCACACCAAGGCTTCCTACTACCCATTGCGTCACTCCACCAAGCAAAAATATAACTGCAAGAATCGTCGAAAACATCAATATGTTAAGTTTGTAACCTCGTACTCGAAACGCAACCCGAATCATCATAAAGGTAATTATGCCAAACATAACAACAAACTGAATTCCCGCACCGCTTCCGCCCGGCAAGAACATAAGGCAGCTCCCTCCTGCGCCTATTAATGCAGCAAGAATAATTCTTAACCTCGAAGTGATTAGCTTCATAAAAGAAGCCGTTAACATTAACACGCAGTAGTTCAACACAAACTGAATCAAAAATACCGTATCCAGATAAACTTCATATTTCATACTTCATATCCTTCTTGAAGTTAAGAATACCACTGAAGCCTTGAAAATTTTGTCGAAACGGCTTTTTTAACTAAAATATTTTTCGACAGAATATAGCCCATATAAAAAGCACTTAAGCAAATTAGCCTAAGCGCTTTTCATTGGGTAATTTTTCTCCTTATTTAATTATTCACTCCAAAGTAACGAATCACTTTCTGCAACAACGTTTGTAGCAGGATTTACAGTCTGAGGTACTCCATCTACATCTGCTCCTACCATTTCCTGAACCATCAATCCGGTCATCTTGGTAATATCCTCCTCACTTACAATAACTGCCTTGTCATCGCTTAAAGTTTCCATCTCTGCAGCTTCTCCCTGCACATATAGCGAAGCTTCATTCTCTACCGATGTTGTAAGTTCATCCGTCATATCTGAAACTATTTCCTGTGTCTCAGTTACTTCTACGGATTCAGTTTCTGCTTTCTCTTCTTTGACAGCATAGGTAATATTCAGAGATGTGGTAGAGTAATCAATTACAGCAGTATCCTCATCATAAAACTCAAGATTATACAATTGATTATATTCATGACTATATGCTCCGGATATTACTGTGATCTGTTGCGTTTTGGCATTGGAAATTAACAAATCATTTCCGGAACGTGTAATGGATATATCTTCAACCAAAACACCTTCGCCATATATAATCTTATCATTCCGTCTACTAGCGGTTGTATCATAGTTATTAATTACATCATCTCCATCCTCGGCACCAATCCTATATACATCCTCACCGTTTCCTCCTGCCAGGGTGTCACTACCGCTTCCACCGATTAAGGTGTCATTTCCATTCTGTCCATAAAGCGTATCGTTACCTTCATCTCCATAAACAGTGTCATTTCCTTCTCCGGCAATATCATTGCCGCCCATGTATTTTCCTGCTCTGTATATTTATTGCCCATTATTTAATGCCTCCGTTCTTTTTTCAATATATTTTTCAAACGTCATTTCTCCTTGTTGCATTGACAACTCAGGAACTCCCGATTCATAATACCAAATCCATAGCTGCGGATACTCTTTAATTTTATTATATATATCACTATCCCCACTCCACGTTTCTTTTATAATAATTGCTTTACAGTCGTTCACAAAACTATGATTTCCGAAATACAGTTCAACAATTGTATCTGGCAATTCACCATTTTTTACCCGACTTCCAATCACTTCATAAAGAAATTTATATTCGTTCTCTATGTTTTCTTCTGACATCTGAGATGTATCCACAAAAATATTTAACACAATATCTGACGATATACCATTCTCTGAATAATATTTCATTATATCATCTAATGTAACTGTATCCGCCATCGGAAAGTTTTCCGGTATAGACGACAAGGTATGTGATATATCAACCGACAGATAACTCCCTGGAAAAGCCTGTTCTACAAGAGGACCATACTCTTCTTCCACCTGTCTGGCTACTACATTCTGCAAGTAATAATCATGTGATATTTTTGTTACTTCACCGTCCGTTCTCACTTCAAACAGCAACGTTGGGTCACTCTCCGGATAGCACATTGACCACATATCACCTGCATAATAGTAACTCTCAACCCCAAACTCTTCTCCATACTTGTCTTCCAACAATTCTGTTAGCTTCTGAGTGTCCGATTTAAACAATTCACACCCTGCCAAACACAGAGTCAATAATAGCGTACATACTATTATCAGTTTTACTTTTGTTTTCTTTTTCATTTTTGAATTCCTTCCTTTTACGTTTTTATCTATATCAAGAAAGTTATGAGAAACTTTCGCTATTTTTACCACAAAAAAATGCAATCAAAGAAAAAAAGTTCTTCTTTGATTGCAACCGAACTACCTTTGATTATTAATTAACTAATAACCCTTTTACAGCTTCTAGCTTTGCGTCCCTGCCTTTCAACAGGTTTGCCCTCATCAATCTATTATTCTTTTTATAGGCTTTATAACTTACTTTTTCACGCGAATAACTTTAGTATTTTTTAATCAAAATACAATATAATTTGCGTAAGTGAAGATGAATTTCGCTATGTGATAATAATTACCACCTTAACTTTCCTTCAAACTCTCCTGTATTCCCTCTATAAAAGGCTCAAGAAAATAATCCAACACCGTTCTCTGTCCTACGATGATGTCACATCGGCCTTCCGAACCGATATGTAACATATCTTCCGGCACATCCTGTAGTGCAACTTCGACAGGATATACATTTCCCAATCCATCTACAGCCACAGCAAGGGGCCCAATAGTTTTAACTTCTCCCTGCACAATCTCATATTGAGAGTTATCAAGAGCTACCAATTTCACCTTAACCGAATCTCCCACGTGAACATATTCAATATCCGAAGTGGATATATATGCTTCAAAAATCACACACGCTTCCTCCGGAATAATATATGCAATATTTTGTCCATTAGATATATAGTATCCCTCAGAATTAATTTGCCAGTTAGAAATATTCCCTGAAGCAGTAGCAATAACACTTTTGTCTGCGATGATATTCTGCTGTTCATTAAGCTCTGCCTCTTTCTGACGAATCCGTTCTTTTAATGTATTTATGTACTGTAAAATTTCTAATTCACGTTCTATCACGAAATTGTCTTTCAGATTATCAATCAGTTTCTTATCTTCCGAAGTTTGTCTGACAATATCATACTGCTCTAATTGGAGACGGTAACTCTTTTGCTCCATACAAATTGCCTCTGCAACAGGTGCATATTCTCCATAAATGGAACAGTCAAATTCTTCTAAAGATTCTTCTTTATAAATTCTTTCATACATCTCTTTTTGTATCTCAAGAATTTCAATATCCTCCTCTAGCTGTTCCACTGCCAATTGCTCGTCCGAAGAGTCGACACGCAGTAAAATATCTCCTTTCTCTACATAATCTCCATCTTTTACGCAGACTTCGGAAACACTTCCTGCATACGCATTGTTGATAGGGATAATATTCCCTTCCGCATTCAGACTTCCATATGCCGTTACCGTAATATCAACCTTAAACAAAGCCGCCCAAATAACGGTTACAATTAGCAACGTAGTAATCAATAGTATAATGAACTCCGACATTTTGTTTTCCGGTTTTTCAATAATTTCAAGCATGGAGGGAAGAAAATCATATTTTAAATTTTTCTCCTTTATCTTTGTGTGTTTTTCAAGATATTTTTTCATTCCACATCACCTCTCAACTGCTGATGGTACAAATATGAATAC
>CAZQBM010000022.1:0-37999 GCA_964591945.1 uncultured Lachnospiraceae bacterium
AGCACGATCCTGTTCTAATGAAATTTGATTTGGTTTACCCATTTCTTTATCCCCCCGGTATTTTTACACTTTAGATGTATGATGTGACTGATCTACGGCTGCGAATTCATCCGTTGCAGATTGTATATAATTTGCAATCGCAATTAATAATTCTCCAATATCACATATTGTATCTGCTTCTTTGGTTATATTTTCAGTTAGTGAGGTTACAAAATCGCCTGCTGAATTATCTATTGCATCTATGATAATATTCTTAGTATCCACACTGGCTTCAATAATTTCACTTTCTACTCTGCTTATAATGTCAGTAAGTATGCTACCCACTTCCTCCGGTTTGATTCCTATATCTGCCATTTACACATTCCTCTTCTTCCGCTTTAATTTCCCACTGCATCGGTTTCTATTGTTTTTTCAACCATACGTACAACGCCTAACTCACTGTCTTCAAAAGCTTGTTCTAATAACGGAATAACCTCTGTTGCTAAAACCTCTAAGAGCACAAGCACTTTCTCAGAAGTTTCATTTGCAAAAAACAAATTTTCATCCGATACGAGATTTTTAAGTTCTCCAATAACCTGCCGAATATTCTCAATCTGCAAAGTATGCATATCGGATAATTTATTTTGTATTAACTCATATTCGGCCATTCGTAGATTTATTAACTGCGCCATACCTATATTCCTCCCAATTGGTTTAACATTGCTTGTGTTCCGGCAATATCCCCCCGTAAACAAGTCTCATAGTCATTTAATCTTGAAATTTGGGCAGCAACATCATCCTTTAATTCATTTACCTGACTATTATTACTATCCATTTCTATAATACACTGCTCCACATCTGTCTTTATTTGTTCCGCTCCCTTACCTTCGAAAACATTAGTAATAACTATCTCATATACAATTTCATTTGACTCATATAGATACTTCTGCGAAGCCCAATCTGAGATACACTGTTCTAATATCTCTTTTTCGTGTATCAAAGAGATTCTCTTTGCCTGTGTATTGGTCAATTTCCTTTCTAAATTTGCAATCTTAGAACGCAATTCTGCTTTTTTCATTGCTATCTCTTCTAACCTTCTTTGTTCATCAGGAGTTATTGTTGTATTTGGATTTGACATTTTTTAATCTCCCCTTATCTCACTATATCAACTCAATAATATCGCCTGTATATATTGCTGCTTCATCATATGATAAAAGCGTATTCACTTGTTTCATCTGCCTTATGGACTTAACATATTTAGTATTACTTACGTTGTCACAATCAACTATGCCTCTTTCCACTAATACATGTATTGTTTCAACGATTGTCTGTTCCGGATTCACTATAACATCAACATCTCTTTGACCTTCAATTCTCCATGTTAATTTCAGCTGCATACTGATGTCTCCTTTTAATTCGTTGCAAATTTATTTTTATCAAAAAACAAATGCATATTATTGCTACCAAAATACCGGCCATCCATCCAAGATATTTATAACTATCCACTTCTTCTCCATAATCTTGTACTTTATTCAACTCTATTTCAGTAGAAAAAAGCCTATCTGCCAATTCACTATCTAAATTCTGTTCTTCCTCTATTTCCGTGAATATAAGCTCTTTTCTTTCACTATCCTTTTCTGCCTCTTCTAATCTTAAATCATCATATTTCTCATATATATCTTCATCAAATAATTCTGATGCACCATACATATCTACAATAGACATATATGTATTAATTTCTCGTTCCTTCCAAGCGTCCCCATCCACAACCATGCTTCTTGTTATGCATAATTGGCTATTACTTACAACCATTTTCTTTTCATCCCTTTTTAATAATTCTAATTACGCATTGGACAAAATATATTTATCCAATGCATAATTAGATTTTTGCTGTACTAATTTACTTTATTAACAGCATACTTCTGATCTACTCCCTGCATTTCAGCAATATAATCATTTGTTGACTGAATTAACATAGTAACAATCTCCAACGTACGTGAAAAATTTCCTGTAGTCTCAAGAAAATCCTGACGATAATCTTCAGTCGCAGCGGAAACCCAAGCATCACACAAATTATTTACACTAGTGTTCATTGATTGAGTAATACTTTCAAATTCTGAAACGTATTGACTTAATTTCGCAACTTCAGTTTCCATGTCACTATATTGCAAATTTAACATAGATGTTTCTGCCATACTCCTTCTTCTCCTTTCCATATATTTAATAACCGAGCTCCGTCGGATTATTATCTTACTCGGACTCCATCTGTCTGCTCCTACGTCTGTTTACCCATAATTTAATTACAATATTTGTGCTTCCCGCCAAAATACCCAGAAGCAAAATAACATATAGCAATTCTTTGAGATATATTTCTTCTTCCAAATATTTTTCAGATACATTTATACCTATTCCCTGTGTCTTTACAGGACTTATAATATAATCATAAATTTCCGTATTCTCCTGTGTACTTACTCTTGTATAAGGTAATAATTGTGTGAAGTTTTCAAGAATATCAACATTTTGCTCATTAACATCCACTCTTGAATCAGCAAGCTGTCCTATGCATGTCTCAACATTTAATATTGTTTGTTGATTTGCTTCATTCAAAGCCATAACAAGTTTCTGACAGTTCTCGTTTGTTGTTGCATATACTTCATTTGCATATGTTATATACTCCTGATTATTTGTTTGTACTAAACGATACATCTCATTACTATTGGCTTCTATATCTGATAAATATTGATTTAGATTGGCGTTTTCTACATAATTCATTGGATTAAATGCCAATACTTTAGATTCATATGTAGACATTTTGTCAAATAATTCAGTTCTTGAATTTTCAAATATCTCTTTTTGTGACATATTATAATCCAAGAGTACAGTTACTAATTTCTCCTCTACAATGTCGACAATTTTCTGTTTTTCTGACTCCAAAAGTGTTTTATCGTAAAAAGTCATTACCAAACCATCTATCTGCTCCCGTGATGCCTCCTCACATATTCCCAGATGAATTTCATATTGAGCCTCATTAATACCTAAATCATTGAGAATCTCTCTCATTTGCCGCTCAGCCTCTTGCTCATCTGCCTTTCGTTGATATTCTATAAGCTCCGTAATAGCAATTGCCATATCCTCGTAATTTATATTTGCATTATAAATTCCTATTGCTTCATAAAGAGCCTCTTCTCCTTCTTTTATTTTCTCACTATGCTCCTGTTCCATATTTACCATGTAATCATCATATAATGTAAAGAAGTCATTAAACGCTGTGGATATTTCAGCGCTTGACTCCTGTATAGTTGAAAATTCTTCTTTAGAAGCTACCATTGCTTCTGTTAAAGTTTCTTTCATTTTTTGTAAATAAGCATTATTATTTGAATAATATGGTTGCAAATCAATAACTGTTAAATCTTTTGCTACGCTAACCTCTTCAACAGGACTTACTGTAGCAATTAAATCATCCGCGTCTACATTTGTAAGCAATTGTAATTCATTCATATCATTGTTTAATATAGTTACCGATTTATCTTGTACCTGATGAAATTCTGCTAAAATTGCATCTAAATATACAAAGGATATATTTGAATTTAATGTATATATAAAATTATAAACATAATTAACAGCTTGCATTTCTGCTTGCTCGGTTAATTTGGTATTAAACTGATACTCTATAGATATCTTATTGGGATTATCTGCTATTGAATTAATACTTATTGAAAAATCTTCGGGTAATACTATATATGCAGCATAAGTACCATTTTCTATTCCTGACTTTGCATCTGTAAGTCCGGTAATAATAAATTTGTCATTGGGCAGATACATCAATTGATTTGCATAGTTTATGTACTCTCCTCTAATCCAAACTCCCTCATCCATATTTACAATCGCTATCTTTTCTGTTTTCTCTAACTTATCTAATAATTTTTGCTGATATATTCGTTCAAATTGCGAACCTATAATCATACAAATTAGAATTGATACCACATACGTCATTAATTTTCCTATTAGCTTTAGTTTTTTTCCCATTTTTAACCCTTCGCAGAATTTTTACTATTCCGCTCTTATGTGTAATATTGAAATAGTTGCTTTAAATTATAATATTTTCCTACTAGTCTATAAGTCGAAATCAATTATCTCACACACCGCTTTTTCATTACGTATCTAAATAATAACGAACCCCCAATCAAAAAGTTACAAAATTTAAGAATCCTCTTTAGTTAAGTTGAATGCAAAAGCTGAATGCAAAAAGTTGAATGCGTCCTCTTTAGTTCGTTGAATGCCGTAATCTATAATTAAATAAATATTTTTATTATTATCCTTATATAATATTTCTTCATATAATTAAATACATTTTCGATAAGTGTACCCCGATTTTCGATAAGTGCAGTCATTCCGTAGATTCTGTTTTAATGATTTCCAAATAAAAAACACCTAAACGTCGTTTTCACGACATTTAGGTACCTTCTATCTGTTTGCACATTCAAACTGCCTATCAACATATAACTTTTTAAATTGATTTAATTTACGTTGTGAAACATCAATATCCTCTCCATTACTTAGATATACAATTCTATCCTCTATACGAGCAATTTCATCAAGATTTACAATAAATGCATTATGGCATCTGCAAAACCATTCGGTTGGTAGTATTTTTTCAACATCTTTCATATTATCACTACACCTAACCACCCCTTGCTTCGTATGAAACAGAATATAATGCTTCTCCGTTTCAACATAAATAATATTTTTTAATGTCAATTCTCGCATTCCGGCATCAACTACACTTACTTTAATTCTCTTATTCCGTCCAAGTATAATTTGTGCAGATGCCAAAGCCTCTTGCAACTCATCTAATTCTGTTTTATCTATATAACGAAATGCATTTACAACATATCCCTTTCGACTCATTTCAATATGTGTGGTCAATATCACATATATACCCTCAGGATTATATTTTCTGGCCTCTGAAATAGTATCAAACCCATCCAAACCTTGCATCTCAATATCTATTAAGGAAATATCATAATGTTCCTTATTCGCCAAATATTGCTCGCCACTTGAGAATAGAGTAATTTCTATCTCCTTCATAGTATCGTATTGAACAATCTTTCTTTGTATTCGTTTTCTCCAGTTAGCATCATCATCTACAATTGCAACTCTCATATTTTACTTTCCTACATAATTGAATATAATTTTTAAACCAAATTTATTTTCATTCTTCTCAATATCAAAGAATCCATTATACTTATTGACACTATCTCTGATATTTTCCAATCCAAATCCATGATAATCCTTATTCTTCTTTGATTGCTTATCACTATTTTGCATCTTATGATTGAATGAATTCTCCACCAGAACAATAATGTTCTGGTCAGTATAACGACACTCTAATAATATGTATTTCTCTTCCGCTTCTACTGCTGCCTCGTAAGCATTACTTAATGCATTAGAAAATATGGTACATAAGTCAAATGTCTCAATTACACAATCAACCGGAAACATTCCTCTTACTTCCATCTCAATCCCATTCTGTTTCGCTTTCACATAGTATTGATTAATAATTGCATCTACAATTCCATTATGCACAGTAACAACATTTCCAAACTTGTCTATCTCAAGATGCATCTGTTCAATATAGGCATCAATCTTCTCATACTCATGATTACGAATAAGATTAGAAATCAACTCCATATGACTTCTTAAATCATGACGAAATTTCTTTGTTTCTTTTTCTCTGTTCTCCAGATATTCATAATGATTCTTCTGCTCATTTAAATAAACATTCAAAATCTGTTCTTTTTCTTTATGCACATTACGTTGTGTAAAAAGAATAATGATGGCGGCCAATTGAATAAAAATCCCAATAATTACAAAAACAACTGCTAACAAATACAAATTCCTTTTATCTGATACATACGACTCAGTAAAAGGTTGCTTTACCATAACTGAAACTACAAACATATCTACAGCCAATAAAAGAGTAAATCCAAATAAATTTGCAAAACCAATTGTCTGCATATTAGTCGAGTTGTCTTTTTTATAGACTTTTCCTATTGCGATAATCATAACCAATGATAGAACTGATACAACCAAATTAGAAACATATAAACTATAGCAGGAAATCAATCGAAGAATAATATCACATAATATATATATCAAAGCATCTAACATTGATATCGCAAATAATATCCATAACGTCACTACAATTAAACTTTTTAATTTTTCCTTATACAATACGCCTACTAATATTATTATTACAACAATATATGAAATCAATTCTACAAGGTCATTATCATACACAAAAATAATCGCAGACAGCACACTAACGACAGCAGTTGTCAATATCAATGGCAACTTTTTGCATAACCAATGTTCCCCCAAACGTCTCCGCTGAAACGAAAAAAATATGCCACATACCAATAGTACATTAAAATAGTGCAAGATATCTGCTAGAATATACAAAAAAAGTTCCATTTCTCCCTCCCAAATAAAGCTCCCGCTCTATATAAAATATAGCAAAGAATTATTTACTTGGAAAGGAGAAACTTTACACACCTAATTTCCCCAGAACCAATTTCCGAAGAAATCGAGAATTTTTGTAATCACGCTTCTGACCTTTCCGTATATACTATTGTATTATCCGGATAAGACAAGAATATAATTTTTCCAAAATAAGTAAATAGCATTTCGATAAGTGTATATCAATTTTCGATAAACGTATTAATTTTTTATGTTTTTAACTCCAAAATCCTCTTTTCCCTATTTCCCTTTTGTGTTATATTTATTATTAATATGGATTTCTTTTATCAGACGATGAAAAGATATCTCATTGAATTATTTTGCAGAACGGAGACTTTTATGGACGAAAAGAAATTTGCCCTTTTAATCGACGCAGATAATATATCTTCCAAGTACATCAAGACCATTCTTGATGAACTTGCAAAATATGGTCTGGTTACCTACAAAAGATTATATGGTGATTTGACAAAGACCAATAATAAAAGCTGGCGTGATGCCCTTTTGACACACTCCATCATTCCCATGCAACAGTTTAACTACACCACAGGGAAGAATTCCACCGACTCGGCTATGATTATCGATGCAATGGATATTCTCTATTCCGGCCACGTAGACGGCTTCTGTTTGGCAAGCAGCGACAGCGATTTTACAAGACTTGCCATGAGACTTCGCGAGTCCGGCATGACCGTTATCGGTATGGGGGAACGTAAAACCCCGGAAGCGTTTCGTGATTCCTGCGAACGTTTCTTATTCCTGGATGTCCTCTCTGACACGGTTTCAGAAGAAGGGGCTGATGCGGATAACAAGGACGATGAAATTGCAATCACACCGCTTCCTGCTATTGAAGCCATTATTATTAAAATCATTATGGAAAACGGTATCAACGGAACCTCTATGGACATCGGCGAATTAGGAAGCCGCATTACCAAGTTTTATTCCGCATTTGATATCCGTAACTACGGCTATACGAAGTTTTCTAAGTTCCTGGAACAGTTCTCTTCCATCAACTTAAATTACACTGAAACCACGGTAACTGCGGAATTAACCGAGTCCGACATTCCTTTGGAAGCCATTGAAGCAGAGATTGTTGCCATCTTAGATAATTGCGATAAGAAAACCGCTTACTTAAGCCAGTTAAGCAATATGTTATTAAAGAAGTATCCGAACTTTGATATTCATAACTACGGCTACTCACGTTTCAGTAAAATGCTTTCGGAATTCAAGAGTGTGAAAATCGGTGCTTTTAACAAGACCGTTACCTTAATTGCTCCGCCGGCACCCATAACTGTCGTAAAGAAAGCTTCCGCACCTACGCCCCGCATTAAGGGAAGTGCACAGAAAAGTAAAAAGAAATAAGCATAAAAAAACCTCTTAAGCAGTTCAATGAATGAATCTCCTTAAGAGGTTTTTTAATATCTATTTATCATCGAAAAAAATAAATTGCTTTTATATCCGAATTACTGCTCCACCGTAATTCTTGTCAAAAGATATGCCATCTCCTGATCCAATGCTTCCGGCTCCATCATGGTAGTCTGCGCCATAATCTTAAGACCTTCAATTGCATACATCATATTTCTTGCCTCAAGCTCAGGATATGCACATACGAATTCACCATTCTCGATACCAAGTTCAATCAGGTTACGGATAATCTCCACACCCATCTCAAACTGCTTCTGCAAGGCATTCTCGAAACCACTGTCCTTGTAATCATAATAGTATTCGTAAATCGCCATAATGAGGCTCCCTTTTCTGGCAAAAATCTCTGCCTTCTGTGCCTTAAAGAATACCATAAGAATTTCTGATGCCGTAGCATCTTCCGACAGCTGTTCTTCCAAACCGGCATCGGTCTGTCTTGATTCCATCTTTAATAAATCACGAAAAATTTCTGCGGTATTATTGTAATAAAGATATAAACCGCCACGGCTGATTTCACAGGCCTCCACAATGTCCTTCATGGTTACGGTACGAAAGCCTTTCTCGATAAAAACACGCTTCGCCACCTGTAAAATATATGTTTTCTTCTGTTCTGATTTCGCACCCATAATTACACCTCTGAATCAAAAGGAACATCCCAAAATTCGATTAACTCTTTCATCTTAGATACAAGTGCATAAAACACGCCGTATTCCACGCCTTCTTTCCACATCATACCCTTGGTACGTCCCTTGATGATATAGCGGGAAAGGATTGCCCCAAGCAAATCCATATCCTGGATACGTGCTCTTGCAATCATGCGAAGTTCGTCCTGATAATCGTTCATACGATGTTTACGATACACATAATCGTAATTCTTGTTAATAAACTTTGTTTTATCCGCAACCTTCACAAATGCAAGCAAAGTTCCGTCGTAAGTAGGAATTCGCATAGTACTTGCAGTTGCCGCTTCCGGTGTATACTGTGATACCACATTCAAGCCCTGTTTTGATTCAAGCCAGGGAAGATACTTTAATAAAATACGCACATCTTCTTTATATTCCGCAACAAACTGTTCCGTTGTTAATTTCTCGTTTTCAAACATCGTCGTTCCCTCCTTTAGTCCTATACCCTATTAGAAATATCATAACACAGACCGCAGAAAAATCCACTATATTTTTAGCATTTTCTTACATCTGCAACAACTTCTGTGCCAAGGCTTTCGCTTCGTCATAATCAAAATTCTTAATACAGCGTTTTACATTCTCCAAGGTTTTTCGCTTGCCCGCTTCCATACGGAAAGAAAGTATTGCGTTGACCTTCTTCTCTGCCTCCTGCTGCTCTAACATATCAAGACTTCCCATCATGGATAAAAGCTGTGCCGTATATTCGCTGGGCGTCAACTCCACATCCTGCACTTTTAACTCTTCCGTCAACGCAATTCCGTTGTCCTGGAATACAAACTTAATATTGGCAAGCAACATTTGATATTGCTCAAATAAGCTATCAGCGCCTTCGTCAATCACACTGTAATTTTGCTCACGTGCCGCCATTTCCTGCTCTTTGGCCTTATCAGAAAGCTGCATCGCACCAATACCCTTGGCAAGGCCTTTTAACGCGTGCGCTTCAAAAAGATAATCATCATATCGTTTCTCACGCACCTGTTTCTTCATTCGCACAATCTGTTCTTCACCGTCATCATAAATATATCTTAAAATCTGAATATATCTTTGACGGCTGTTGCCATAGTTCTCAATACCTGCGTCAACATCAACCTGCGGGATCACAATCGGTTTACCGATACTAATCTTCGGATTCTTTTTATCTACCAAATGAATGAATTCCGTAGGCAGATATTTGCGCAACATTTTCTCCAAAACATTAATATCCATAGGCTTGGAAATATAATCCTGGAAACCGTTTTCCAGAAACATTTCTCTTGCTCCGCGGATTGCATTGGCTGTAAGGGCAATCACTGGAATGTTACGGATCTCTTTATCCTGAAATTCCCTGATTTTTTGCGTTGTTTCAATACCATCCATAATCGGCATCATCTGATCCATAAGAATCAGGTGGTAATGGTTCTTCGTAAGTTTCTCAAGGCATTCCTGACCGCTGGTGGCCGTATCCACGCGAATCTGATACATGGATAAAATACCCTGAATCACTTTGATATTAGTGGCATTATCATCTACAGCAAGAACCTTTGCCATAGGCGCGATAAAGCTTTCATTACTACTCTTTAATTCCTCTTCTTCCTTCTCTGTCAGGACATTGTAATCACCCGTAGGCGCATAATCCACGATACTTTGATAAAAGTAAAACGAGAAAATACTGCCTTCACCATAGGTACTTTTTACAGATATGGAACCACCCATACTTTCAATCAGACGCTTGGTAATGGCAAGACCGAGACCGGTACCCTCAATCGTCTGATTCTTAATCATATCGGCACGCTCAAAACTGTTAAACAAAGTCTTTAAATTCTCTTCACTGATACCGCAACCGGTATCTTCCACGGAAACACGTACTAATGCAAGGCCGTTCTGTAACTCCCAGTCCACGTTCATTGCAACGTATCCTCGCTGGGTATATTTTACGGCATTGGTAAGAATATTGGTAAACACCTGTCGCACATGGGTTTCATCACCACGTAACACCTTGGGCAAGGTTTCTTTTACATGGATTTCAAACATAACACCCTTCTCTTCTAACTTAGGTCTTATGGAATCCGTAATATCCTTAATTAGAAATCCCGGCTTATAATTAATATCATTTACATTCATCTTTCCGGACTCAATTTTAGAAAAATCAAGGATATCGTTGATAATAGAAATCAGGATGTTTCCGGCGTTCTTGATGCTATTGGCGTGATTCTCCACAGCCTTCGAAGTATTCTCTCGAAGAATCATTTCCGTCGTACCCATAATCGCATTCATTGGAGTTCTGATTTCATGGGACATATTGGCAAGGAACATAGTCTTAGCCTTGTTTGCTTCTTCCGCCTGCTCTTTTAACTCAAGCAAACGCTTATTATACGCCTGCTCTTCTGTTTTATCAAAAAGCCAGAGGTTATAACCTTTTAATGTGTTTTTATCATAAAAAGGTACTACCGATATACTATACTGCCGACTTCCAATGTGAATAACCTTCTTATTGCTGCGATAAATCTGGTTAATGATACGACTCTGCTGATTGGGCAGTTTTAACTCAGGCAGAATCGACAATGCGACATCATTGGCAAACAATAAGTTCTTACCGATATCGATAACAAAGAATCCTTCATCAATGGTTTGTACTACGTCTTCCTTCGCGACCTGCACCGTATCAAAAATACGGTATCTGAAAATAATAATTGCAATAATAATCAACGCAATTACTAATACAAACTCAGAATACTTGGCATATGGATGAATATGGAAATTCTCCATTACTGTACAAATCCAAAAGATAAAAAATGCCACCGGAAATATAATAATAAATTTTGAATTTTTGGTTTTATATGCAATCTGATTACGTATAGTAATAATAAAAGCATTGAGTAAAAGTCCCAAATGATATATACACCAGCAAATCATCATTTTACCCGGTGTATACACCAATTGAAACATGCCATCTACTTTTTTGGCATAAAATTCTCCCAAAAACAAGTCATGATAATCCATCAGCAATGCGCCTATTAACATAACTGTATCAATTACAATCAGAACAGTTGCAACACCGCTGTTTACTTTTGCATTACAGGAACGCATAATTAACAATAAAAGAAACGTATATAGATATGTAACACCGAAATATTGGATTTTGATTGCAACAATCAGTGCTCCCCCTGAAGAAGCCAAATCTCCCAAGAAACAGCCAATAATACAAATAAAAGCTGACACAGAAACAAGACCCAGATATTTCTGGTTATCCGAGAACTTTTCCTTATAAACCAAAAAGTTTATAACCCCAACAATTAAAATACAGATTATGTGTGCAATTGCAATATAATTCATATATACCACCCCTATTGCTTTATTATACGAAAAATATATAAAACTGTCAAAATATGTGCTTTGCGCTAATATATTGTTATTTTTACGCAAAATAATTATAGATTTTAACACTTATAAGTAATATAATTTCATTAAAGTTAGTCAGTGAACGACAAGCATTGATTAACAATTCCGAAAGAATTCCCCTTTTACACAAACAAAAAGCCGGGTGGTGCAAGCCAGCCGGTTTTTTGTTTGCATTTTTTCACGAAGCAATATGTCTTTACCATATAATAAATTATCCCATTCTGTTATATTTTATAAAAATAATACTTGCCTTTTACTAACGGCTTATGCTATAATAGCTCTCGGTGGTAAAACACCACAATTTCATAGGGGAATCATACAATGGCAGTATGACGGTCTCCAAAACCGTTCATGGGGGTTCGAATCCCTCTTCCCCTGCTAAAAAGCCTTGATGCAAATTCGCATCAAGGTTTTTTGTTTTTTATCATATGGTTTATCAATATAAAATAATACTATTCTTTCTGGCAATATTTTTACAATGTTTAGGATAATATACTCTCTATCGCATCCGTTACCGAAGAAACATATATCATTTTCACTCCTTTGACTTCCTGCAGGCTATCCTTACAGCTCGCCGGCACAATGCAGGTCTTAAATCCAAGTTTCTTCGCTTCGCTGACTCTGGTCTGCATCTGACTTACCGCTCTTACTTCTCCCGACAAACCGACTTCGCCAAAGGCCATCACCTCTTCACCGATTGCTCGATTTCTGAAACTTGATACCAAAGCAAGCACGATTCCCAAATCCGTTGCCGGCTCTGTAATGCGCATACCGCCTGCAATATTTACATAGGCATCACAGTCGCTCATAGACATACCAAGACGTTTCTCAAGCACTGCCATAAGCAGATTTAGTCGATTTAAATCCGTACCAATGGCCTGACGCCTCGGAATACCGAAATTGGTGCGACATACCAGCGCCTGAATCTCAATGAGAATCGGTCTCGTGCCTTCCACAGAACAGGTAACAATACAGCCGTTCTCCCCTTCCGGTCTTCCGCTCAGCATAAACTCTGAAGGGTTTTCCACTTCAATGAGGCCCTGCTCACGCATCTCAAATACGCCAATTTCATTGGTGGAACCAAAACGGTTCTTTACACCACGTAAAATACGATAGGACGCATGCCTGTCGCCTTCAAAGTATAAAACAGTATCCACCATGTGTTCCAGTACCCTAGGGCCTGCTACCGTGCCTTCCTTGGTTACATGGCCTACAATAAATACCGAAATCTCCAATCCTTTGGCAATCTGCATTAAAACAGACGTCGCCTCTCTCACCTGTGAAACACTTCCCGGTGCCGAACCTACGTCCTCAGAATACATAGTCTGGATGGAATCGATAATTACAATCTCCGGTTTTACCTTCTTAATTACTTCTTCTATAATATCCAGGTTCGTCTCGCACAACAACTGCACATCATCCGTAAAAGTACCGATGCGCTCTGCGCGTAACTTAATCTGTTTCAATGATTCCTCGCCCGAAATATATAAAACAGAATGCCCTGCATTGCCTAAGAACCGACAAGTCTGTAAAAGAATCGTAGATTTACCGATACCGGGATCACCGCCCACTAAAGTAAGGGAACCGGGCACAATACCACCACCAAGAACACGATCCAATTCCTTCATTCCCGTAGCTACTCGTTCTTCTTTGGCTGTAGAGATTTCGGACATTTTACTTAAAACCGCTTCTTTACGGTCTGACTTCGTAACACTGCCCTTACTGCTTACGGTAATTCGCTCTTCCGACATGGTATTCCACTGTCTGCAACCGGGGCACTGCCCCATCCACTTCGCCGATTCATATCCGCACTCTTTACAATAAAAAACTGATTTTTCTTTGCCTTTTGCCATTGCACACTCCAAAACTATGTATATCGCGGCACCTTCACCGGTCCGCACCACTTTTATTTTGAGTAAAAAACAGCACACCGCGCCGGCATGCTGTTTCTCTTTGGTTATTATACTTTATTACTTTTTGATTTGCACCTTTAATTCCGATGCATCTGCCAGTTCAACACTGATATTCATTTTACCGCTGAGATTACTCTTAAGCGTACCGATATTCTCATCGCCAATCCATACCTGATATTCGGTATTCTCAGCAAGACCGATAGTAAGCTGCGCATCATTGTCACCGTCTACGACAAAAGATACGCCGTCTTCCTTTTCATCAAAATGAGTAACACTGGTTCCGGGAACAGATTCGTATAAAAACATACCGTTCTTCTCTAATTTCGTCATTGTCTGGAATGTTTTCACCTTATAAAGATCTCCGTCATGAGGAAAATCCTCTACCTTTGCTTTGTCCGCCAATGTATGGTTTCCAAAACTGATTGTTCCATCCGCTTCTTCACGGAGTAATTCTTCCACTACAGCCATTTGTGTATCCTCCCAATTTATCATAAATGCCCGTTGGGAAATAAAAATAACTTCCTTATTTCCACTCTTTAAGTATACTAAATTTTTCTATTTTTTTCTACTGTTTCAGACAATTTTCTTCTGAAAAGTAACTTTTTTATTCTTGATTCCGGCAAGAACCTTATCCCCTGCCTGAATTCTTCCGCTTAAAAGTTCTTCCGCCAATGCATCTTCAATCACAGACTGCACGGCGCGCTTTAAGGGACGTGCACCCATCTTGGCATTGCTATATTCTTTGACAAGATGTTCCTTTAATGCAGAAGATACCGTCAGGGTAATATCCATCTGTTCCTTGCATCTTGCGCTCAACTTTCCTGTAAGAAGCTGAATAATTTCCTTCATATTGTCATTGTTCAACTGATGGAACACAATGATATCATCAATACGGTTAATAAACTCAGGCTTAAAAATTCGCTTCACTTCTTCCATTACGCCGGACTTCATCTTATCGTAGTTCTGCTTCTCTGTGGTTGCACCCGCAAACCCCAAATTCTTCGGGTCTACAATACGCTGTGCCCCTGCATTGGAGGTCATAATCAACACTGTATTCTTAAAACTTACCTTACGACCTTTGGCATCCGTAATATGACCGTCATCCAACACCTGTAACAACACATTAAAAACGTCAGGATGCGCTTTCTCGATTTCATCAAAAAGCACTACCGAATAAGGATTACGACGAATCTTCTCACTCAACTGACCGCCGTCTTCAAAGCCTACATATCCGGGCGGCGAACCAATCATTTTAGATACTGAATGCTGTTCCATATATTCGGACATATCTACACGAATCAGTGAACTTTCCGAACCAAACAATGCCTCTGCCAAAGCCTTGCTAAGTTCAGTTTTACCCACACCGGTAGGACCTAAAAACAGAAAACTTCCAATAGGACGGTTAGGATCCTGTAATCCTACACGACCACGACGAATAGACTTGGCAACCGCAGTTACTGCCTCCTGCTGTCCGATTACACGCTTGTGCAATACTTTCTCTAATTTCAGAAGTTTCTCGGACTCCTTTTCGGCTAATTTGGTTACCGGTATTTTGGTCCATACTGAAACAACCCTCTCAATATCTTCTTCACTGATTTGAATGGCATCCTGCATTAATTTCTTCTCATATGCCGCTTCCGCCCGACGCAACTTCTTAAATAATACATCCTGCTCTGATTTAATTCTGCCGGCCGCTTCGAAGTCCAGCTCCTGAATTGCTTTTTCAATTGAAGCATCCGCAGCAGAAATTTCTTCCTGAAGTTTCTGGCAGGTTTTGGATACATTTTTCTCAGACAAACGAACACTGGCTGCTGCCTCATCAATTACATCAATTGCTTTATCCGGCAAATTACGATCCGAAATATAACGGTCCGCAAGTCTTACTGCCGCTTCAATTGCTTCCCGGGTAATGGATACCTTATGATACTGCTCATATTTGTGAACAATTCCTTTTAAAATTGCAATTGCTTCTTCTACCGTAGGTTCTTCCACCGCAACTGTCTGGAAACGGCGTTCTAAAGCCGCATCCTTCTCGATATATTTACGATATTCCGTAATCGTAGTTGCGCCAATCAACTGTACTTCCCCTCGGGACAATGCCGGTTTTAAAATGCTTGCCGCATCGATGGAACCTTCCGCACCGCCGGCACCGATCATCGTATGAATTTCATCCATAAAAAGAATGATATTACCATCTTCCGTCACTTCACGCATAACGGTTTTAATTCGTTCTTCAAACTCACCGCGATACTTACTTCCTGCCACCATAGCAGATAAATCCAGGGATAAAATTCTTTTATTCTTAAGATTCTCCGGCACATCTCCATTTACAATGCGGGCTGCAAAACCTTCCACAATCGCCGTCTTACCAACACCGGGTTCACCGATCAAACAAGGGTTGTTCTTGGTTCTTCTGGATATAATCTGAATTAAACGCTGTATTTCTTCTTCGCGACCGATTACAGGGTCTAATTTGCCCTTACGTGCAAGTTCCGTCATATCTCTGGAATACTGGGATAGCATATCCGGCGCATTCTTTTTCTTCTTTAAATTGCGCTGTCCCAGCTTCTCTTTTACCGCATTGGCATCCTCGCCCATAGCAAGGATTACGTCCATATAGACCTTCTTAACATTTACCTTCATAATGGACAGCATTTTACCCGCCATATTATCACCGTCACGAAGCAACGCAATTAAAATATGCTCCGTTCCGGTACTTCCTCCATGGAAAAATGCCGCTTGATTGTGACTGTCGTTTAAAACTCCCACCGCTCTCGGGGTATATTTATTACTACCTCTGGAATTTGTCTCGCCGCCGGGTACTCCATAAGCTTTCAACAATTCCTGCAATTCTTTTGTCGATACACCATTGGCATTCAATGCTGCGCCCGCAACACTGTCTTTTTCTTTGGTAAGGCCATATAAAATATGTTCCGTACCGATATGATTCTGATGCAGCCTTCTGGCAATTTCTTCCGCATATCGTAAGGCATTCTGCGCCTGATCCGTAAACTGCTCCTGCATATTATTCTCCTCCATATTCCAAATAAATCTCATCAATTAAAGCATGCACTTCCGCCCTGGAAATATTCTTACAAGCACCAATTGCAAGCAAAATGCGCAAATCTTTTTTCATTGTTTCCAAGGCCCTTAACTTATCTACATCCACAGCAATGACTGCGCCTTTTCTTCTGTCAACCTTAACAAAACCTTCCTGCCTTAATACATTATATGCTTTATTTACAGTATGCATATTAATTCCGATTTCATCCGCCAATTGACGTACGGAAGGCAGGGCGTCTCCCTCCCTGTATATTTCCATCGCAATACCGATAATAATCTGGTTATGCAACTGCATATATAAAGCTTCCTCACTGTTAAAATCAATCTCCCAAAACATTTTATACTCCCTTTTATCTCGAAGTTTGATAAGTAATTTTCAAGCATCTTACAGACTGCATAGTATCTATCCTTTTGCGCGGTTAAAAGAAACAAGCATCTGTTATACAAATAATATAACAGATGCTTATACTTGTCAACTTCGCTCTATAAAATTAACCATCTTATAGATCAATAAAATTCAAATCGTCATCATCATCGTCATCAAATTTGGTGATGGTTGATTTCTTCTTGGGACGTTCTTCATAATCATCGTCATCATCATCGTCGTCATCATCATCATCGTCATCAACTTCGACGGTAAAATAATCCAAGAAACGTTGTGAGAATTTCTTCTTTTCTTTCTTTGACTTTTTACTCTTACGGGATTTTTTAGGTGCTTCCTCTTCGTCCTCGTCATCCTCAAATAAAGTCTCTTCGTAATTTTCGTCCTGCTCATATTCAGCAGCATTTAAAATAACTGCCTCTTCCGGTACTGCTTCCTGAGCATCATAAACTTCATTTTCAAGACCGGTTGTATACAATTCTTCATTTACAGAATCAGTATATACAGGTTCTGTATATGCCTGCTCTGTGTATACAGGTTCAGCATATGTTTGCTCTGCAACCGGTTCTGCATAGGTTGCATCCACAGCTGATGCATTATATACCGGTTCTTCTACAGAATTACCCACATACATTTCAAACTCTGCAATAGGATCTTCTGCCGGTGTTTCGTATGTCTCTTGTTCCGGTACATAATTTACATATTCTTCTGCAACAGGCTCTTCCGATAACGCTTCACTTACTTCCGCTAAATTTGCAGTTTCTGACAAATCCAGGAAATCATCATCATTATCTACAAAAATATTATCGTCATCGTCGTCATCATAATCGTCGTCATCATAATCATCGTCATCATCATTGCGATATCCGGCATTTGAAAGCTTGTATGCCAAAATACTAATCACAACAGCTAAAATCACAATAATTACGATACAGATAATAGAAATCAACTTAAAATTGAGTCCCTTTTCACCATCCGCAACAACTACATCATCTGCTGTCAACAATCCGGTATATGCAGTAAAACTTTTATTAATTGCATCGTATAAATAATATTGAGGTTCCCCGTCATTTACAGATGCATACATTACATAAAACTGACCTTTACCCCAAACAGTAAAAATCTCTTCGCCCAACTGCAATTCTGTCTGTTCAAAGCCTTGTGGAAGAATTTCAACAGCAGAGACAGGTTCCATAATTACAAAAGTTCCTTCATTTCCTGAAAGAGGAATGCTGATTTTGCCGGTTTCAGAAGGCTTTTCTGAAGGTTCTTCTGATACAGAAGGCTCTTCTGAAGGTTCTTCTGAGGTTTCCTCTGACGCAGAAGGTTCCTCTGAAGGTTCGCTTCCTTCACCCATTTCCCCTTCGATTTCAGTTACCTCAGGTTCCTGAACAGGAGCTTCAAATGTAACCAAATCAGAACGGATAAAACCTGTCATAGTTGTACCGTTTCCTTCAAACTGGATCTGATACCACTTATAACCGTCTGCTCCGGTAGCTTCACCAATAATAGTAACTTTAGATCCACCCAAAGCATTTGCTACACGACCGCTTGATGTATTGGCATCCTGACGGATATTCGCGTTAGTTCCTGCAATATATGCAGTCTTACTGTCTGTCTGAGTCACATCTACGGTTACCGTAGCCTTCTTAATAAAATCTGAACGTACGTAACCTGTCACTCCGGATTCTGTCGTAATCTTATACCACTTCATATCATCAGCACCGGTAGTTTCTGCTATAACGTCAACCAGATCATTGGTAGATAAAGTTGCAACTGCCGTTGCAGATGTACTTGCAGTTTCACGTACATTAACGTTTGAACCTGTAATGGTTCCCTTCACTGTGTCCGCATAACTGACAAAAGATACGCACCAAAGAACCGCAACTACACAAAATGCAGTTAACAGGCCACGCAATGCCCATATTCTGTCTGTCATGGAAATCATGTGTTTTTTCATTTTTTGCTCCCATCGTTTTAAAAATGTTTTATGTTGACTAGATATCATATTTACACACTATACATGCCATGCATATGTTTACATAATCCTATGCCTCATCAATTGCCTTGCCGATATCATGTCTCATATACTTGTTATCAAATGAAACCCATTCGGTAGCATCATATGCCTTCTGTCTTGCTTCTTTTAAGGTTGCACCCTTTGCGGTTATGCCGAGTACACGGCCTCCGTTGGTAACAATCTTACCATCCGCAAATTTACTTCCTGCATGGAAGCAGAAATAATCGTCCTTATCATCGAAGTTCTCAAGCCCTTTGATTTCGAATCCCTTTTCATAACTTAAGGGATATCCGTCAGATGCTAAAATAACACAAACTGCTGCATTATCCTCAAATTCCAACTCGATTTGATCCAAGGTCTGGTCGATACAAGCTTCCATCACATCAATGATGTCATTTTTCATTCTGGATAAAACAACCTGCGCCTCAGGATCACCGAATCGCGCATTGTATTCCAATACTCTGGGACCGTCCGGAGTTAACATAAGTCCAAAGAAAATAACACCCTTGAATTCTCTTCCCTCCGCACGCATAGCATCTACGGTTGCCTGATAAATGTACTTACGGCAGTATTCATCCACTTCGTCCGTATAAAAAGGACTGGGCGAGAACGTTCCCATACCGCCTGTATTTAAGCCCTGGTCGCCGTCTTTTGCTCTCTTATGATCCTGTGCAGAAGTCATAACACGAATGGTTTTACCATCTACAAAGGTTAAAACAGATACTTCACGTCCTGTCATAAATTCTTCGATTACCATACAGTTTCCTGCGGTACCGAATTTCTTATCCAGCATAATTTCTTTAACGCCGTCCACCGCTTCTTCATATGAATTACAGATTAACACACCCTTACCCAAAGCAAGTCCGTCTGCTTTTAAAACAATAGGGAACTTGGAATTCTTTAAGTACTCAATTGCCGCATCCGCATCATTGAAATTCTCATACTTTGCAGTAGGAATGTTATACTTTTTCATCAAATCTTTGGAAAAAGCCTTGCTTCCTTCTAAAATTGCCGCAGCCTTGTTAGGACCGAATGCTCTTAATCCGGCTTCTTCAAGTGCATCTACCAAACCTGCAACCAGAGGATCATCGGGTGCTACAATGGTAAGATCAATTTCTTTTTCCTTGGCGAATGCCACGATTCTGTCAAAATCCATTACACCGATGGGTTCGCATTCTGCCAATGCAGCAATACCAGCGTTACCGGGTGCACAATAAATCTTGCTTACTCTTTTACTCTTGGCTACACAGGTAGCAATTGCATGTTCTCTACCGCCGCTGCCTACGATTAATACTTTCATGTATATTCCTCCAATTAACCTAACTTCACTTCTCCATCCGCAATCATACGAATCGCTTTGGGTAAAATCTCCCACTCCGCTTCTTCCATCACGCGAAGCTGTAAGTCCTTGGGAGTATCCCCTTCTTTGACATAAACCGCTTTCTGCAAAATAATCGGACCGGTATCTGTTCCCTCATCTACAAAATGCACGGTTGCGCCGGTTACCTTAACGCCGCGTTCCAAAGCCGCTTCATGCACCTTAAGTCCATAATAACCGGTTCCGCAGAAAGAAGGAATCAAAGACGGATGAATGTTAATAATCCGGTTACGATACTTTGCAATTACTTCTTCCGGGATTACCACAAGAAAACCTGCCAAAACGATTAAATCAGGACTCACTTCATCAATTGCCTGTAAAAATGCTTTGTGGAACTCTGCTCTTGTTTCATAATCCTTCGGTGATACACAAACACCGGAAACACCTGCCTCTGACGCTCTTGTCAACGCATAAGCATTTGCATTATTACTGATAACGCGGACAATTTCCACATCCCCAAGTTTATTTTCTTTCGCCTGGTCTAAAATTGCCTGTAAATTGGTTCCGCCACCGGATACACATACCAATACTTTTAGCATAATGTTACTCCCTTTTCACCGGCTTCAATTCTGCCTACCACATAAGCAGTATCGCCTGCTGTAGCAATGGCAGCCATTGTCTTATCTACATCTGCGGGATCTACTGCAACAACCATACCAAGACCCATATTGTATGTATTGTACATCATATCTTCCGCAACATTGCCTTTCTTCTGCATAAGCTTGAAAATTGCAGGGATTTCGTAGCTGTCCTTCTCCACAACGGCACGAATTCCGTCATAAAGCATTCTGGGAATATTTTCCTGGAATCCACCGCCTGTAATGTGTGAACATCCGTGGATTCTTACGCCTGCATCTTTTACAGCCTTTAATGCCTTAACATAAATTCTGGTAGGAGCTAAAAGTGCCTCGCCTAAAGTTGTTCCGAGTTCATCATAATATGTGCTTAATCCTTCTTGGGTTAATTCGTTTTCAAAAATCTTTCTTACCAAAGAGAATCCGTTGCTGTGTACACCTGTAGATGCCATACCGATTAAAACATCACCGGGTTTGATTTCTTCGCCCGTAATGATTTCTTTCTTATCAGCAACACCTACAGCAAATCCTGCCAAATCGTAATCTTCTTCAGGCATCATACCGGGATGTTCTGCCGTTTCACCACCGATTAATGCACAGCCTGACTGCTTACAGCCTTCTGCCACACCGCTTACGATGGTTGCAATCTTCTCAGGAATGTTCTTACCACATGCAATATAATCTAAGAAGAATAAAGGTTCTCCGCCTGCACATGCCACGTCATTTACGCACATTGCTACCGCATCAATACCGATAGTATCGTGCTTGTCCATAATAATTGCTAATTTTACCTTTGTTCCGCATCCGTCTGTACCGGATAAAAGAACAGGTTCTTCCATATCCTTAATGCTTGAAAGAGAGAATGCTCCGGAGAATCCGCCAAGACCACCTAATACTTCAGGTCTCATGGTTCCTTTTACATGTTCCTTCATCAATTCTACTGATTTGTAACCGGCTTCAATATCAACGCCCGCTGTCTTGTAATCCATTTTATTTGCCTCCGTTTATGTATGTTTGAATTTACATTTTATCTTAATAATTTTGTTCAGTTTTACATTTCTAAAATAATAACCAACTTGCATCGGTTATTATTTTAATTAGTTTAAATTACTTACCGTAATTACGGAATCCGACTTCCTGTAGCTTTGCATCCTTCTTCTGTACGCCTTCTTTTAAAGACTGTGCGTAAGCTTTTACTTTATCTAATAATTCGGGGTTTGAAGTTGCAAGAATCTTTGCTGCAAGAATACCTGCATTTGCACCGCCGTTAATTGCAACGGTTGCTACAGGGATTCCGGAAGGCATCTGTACGATTGAGTACAATGAATCTCTTCCGCCCAAAGATGTTGTATGCATGGGAATACCGATAACCGGCATAGGGAAGATTGCTGCGCACATACCGGGTAAGTGTGCTGCCATACCTGCTCCTGCGATAATTACCTTAAAACCTTTCTCTTCTGCGGTTTTTGCATATTCAAAAAATACGTCCGGTTCTCTGTGTGCCGAAATAATGGTCATTTCATAAGAAATACCAAACTCCTCCAACATTTCTGCGGCTTTCGCCATTACGGGCATATCTGAATCGCTACCCATTACAATACCAACCTGTGCCACTGTCCTAACCTCCGTTTGTGTCTTATATTTTATAAAAATATGTCTGCGCATACGCATACAAGTTTATTCTACTAAAAAGATGCTTTTCGTGCAAGCATTTTAGTTCTAAAACATGACAAAATTACACAATGAGCAACAATAATTTTTATATAAAACAACCAATGAACTGCTTTTATCCTTCGTACTATACATTCCATTAAAAAATGGACAAAATGCATCACTTCACTTCTGCACTTTGTCCATTTTATTTCATTTAGCCTGCGTAGTAAAGCATTTCAAAGCTTTCCCATGCATCCATACCATTTACTGTTGACCCCGCAGGTGTAGTATATAATCTACACGCTTTCCCTTCACTTGTCATCATATCAACATAGGTCATACCGTCAGTTCTGCGGAAATAATACTCTGTTCCTACCGGGAATTCATATGTTTCTCCAATCAAATTGCCGTTTTCATCTATTAATTCAGCGCTAATATTTACAGTAGATACGATTGGAGTATCTATATACACTTTAATTTCATAAGTATCTTCTTTTTGAACAGGCATACCGTCTTCTCCAACACAAAAACTGCACTCACCATGATAAGTACTTAACAAATCAAAACGCTTTGTAAGACTAAAATCTGCCGAATTGGTAAAGTCAACAATACCACTTCCTTGTACCTCACCAATAAATTCTACCGAACTTTCAGTAACTTTAAATACATAGATCGTCCTATAATCATTTTCACTCGTACACTCTGCATAAATATAGGTATTACCATTTGCTTTTACCAAATAAGAGGTAATTTCATAATACCATGCATCTTGGGTGTATGTATTATTATTTATGGTTACATTAATTGAAGTATATTGGTCATACTCTGCATCATAATTTCCATCTACGGTAATCATATCCATAACACCGTCTCCGTTAAGATCCGTAAATCCTTCTTCTCCATACCAGAAAGGCAGAATCCGCACCGCATAATCCTGTGTGACGCCTGTGAAATATTCAGCGTTAAAAAGCTCAGGATATTCATTATATGTCAAAACCACAACCTGATTTCCGTCGGCATAAGAACCAATTTCATACGCTCCGAAATAGAACGTTACACCTTCATAGCCCAAAGTCCATGTAAATTCTGTGGTAATATCATCAACTTCCTCAGGAGTCAAGTAACTTGCAAGATAATCTTCCAAACTTATTTGCCACATATTCTGGGTTGCTTCCTCCAAATGTGGATACTGCTCTAACATTTCGGTAGCCAATGCGTTAGGTAATGCTGCCGTATTTGGAATTACATCTTCCACCGCAAGCTTTCTTCCGGTCTGTGTATCAAAGTTTACAGCACTGTATCCGATCATACCATGGGCTCCGCCGCCATACCAGTAATTCTCGGTTACTGCCGACAACGCCTTATCATCCGTTCTTGTAATATACATCTCATCTTCACTGACATAAGGTCCATAAAATTCATATCCCTCTGTAACAGCAGCGTTATAATCTTCTCTGGCCCAGCTCTTTAATTCATTCATGGAAATAATCCAGTTCTGCTCTGTTTCGGTATTGTACTGTGCAACAGCCTCTTCCAATGCCGGATGCTCAGGCGCGTCCAATTCAAACAAACAACAATTACCATACATCAACGATACCTGGTCAAAATCACTGTCATGCAACTTACCTACAGATACATTTAAATACTTTGACGCCTGCTCTGTAACTCCTGCATCATTTCCCTGACTACCGTCCTGCGAATTTTCAACTGAATCATTCTGTGATACATTCACCTGACCGGTCTGGCTACCCTGGTCTGTACTATTACCAAATGTAATTTGTGTATTGCATCCGCACAGACAAAGGGCAGATATTAAAATTGCACTCAACAAAAATTTCTTTCTCATAGGTCTCAACCTCCTTTTACAATGCCATCATAACATAGTATCAAAAAAATACCAAGTGTTTTTTGTTATTTTTTTACTTTTTGTTGAAATATTATTAGTTTTTTACTACTAACAAGTATTTATTTGTGCATTTTATACTAAAACTATAAAAATCTACCAGCCAAGCCTTTATTTGAAAGCTTAGCCGGCAGACTATTTTACTGTTCTTTTTATAAAAATGGCTTATTCAATTCTTCACAGCCTCTTAAAACAAATCTTCCGTCGCGAATTATGGCTACACCGGTTCCGTCAGGAAGTACCGCTTCCAAAAGGCCGATTTCATCATAGGGAATGGTAATGTCCGTGTGGCAGTTAAAATATGCCTTCTTCGGCTCTGTTTTGCGAAGCAGGGAGTAATCATTCTCTTTGGCAATGATTTCCTTGCCGTCCGGATTGTACACACGCACTTCTTCTTCGTGTGAATAGCAGGTATCGCCCACTGCAAAATGCGGCCCCATCTTCTCCGCAATCAGAATGGGAAGCTTGGCTCCGATATCATATTTTTTCGCCATCACATAAGCCGTGGTATTGGTTCCGATGGCAAATTCGCCAATCGGTAACGTAGGATGGTGGAATAAAAGATTCTCTTCAATAAACTTCTTATTTTTCTCCGCTTCCGCAAAGTTATCACAGCTATAATCCGCAATCACACCGTTTTCAAATTTCAATTCCAGGTTGCGATATTCGTAATCATTTAAGAATACCTTGGATACATGAAGAACCCCCGTTGTCCCTTTTAACACAGGCGACGTAAATACTTCACCCACAGGGATATTTACGTCTGCTACACAGTTTTCAAACTTGGTTTGTTTGTTTGCATCCGTAAGCTTTGCAAGCTGCACCTTTAAGTTGGTGCGATTATGTCCGCAACCCTTAATATGCACATATTCCGCCGTATCCAGCGTATCGATGATCGTCTGCTGGATATTCTGATACAACGTATAGTCCAACGTATTTAAAGCAATCACTTCTTCAAAAATTGCCGGGAAGTTTTCGCCGATTTCCGCCACAGGAAAGGCGATAATCGTAAAACTGCGTTCTTCTCTCTTAATATAAGTGTTGGTAATCATACCGGCCTGAGAAGTATAGTCTACCACAAGTTTCTGCTGTTCCTCACTGTAGTGGGGATTTGCATCCTTAGGAACCGGTTCGAAAATGTCCTCACCAAAGACTTCCATACAAGCAGGTCCGGCGTGTTTCCCAGCCGCATCCTTATATTCCTCATAAGCCGCAGTCAGACATTCCAAACGTCTTGTCACCATGTGACCGTCAAAAAAGCAAGCCATATCTTCGCGGTGATCATAATCGTACTGGGGATTTGCCACCGCACCGTAGTAACCGATTTTTCCTGCAGCTTTTCTTGTAAAGATATCCGCACCGGTTCGATAAATCACAGGCTTAAGACCCATTTCCGCAAAATATTCAATGGCCTTTTTAATAACTCTTTCAAATCCCAGTCTGTATCGTATATTAACCGTATCCTTCTTGGATAAGTCCTTTCCTGCAGCCTCAAATCCCTTACGATATCCTTCCGTAAACGTAAAAGCCATTTTATCAATGGTCTCCTCCGGCAAAGAATGAATATACTCTGCAGTCTTGATTTCGTTCTCTGTCACACGCTCGCCATAAGCATAGAGATATTTTATATCCTTGTAATCATTCTTTACGATAATATCCGTTGCAAAGGTAAGATTCGCATCCAACTGCTCTCTTACCCTTCTTTCCGTTTCCACATCGGAATAGTCACTGACATACCAGTATAAAAGTTCCTTTAATTCTTCTGCAGTGGGTACAACGCCATCCTCGTTGATTTTACAATCAAAAAGATTATATACTTCCAGAAACAACTCCAGACGAATGGTCATTTCCTCTAAGTTCCTTTCATAAACAAAAGGAATCAGGCTCCGCACCTCTGTATACAAAACACTGCAAAGAACGCCCAATTCTTCCCCAAGTGCTTTCACCACATAAGAAGGATTGGCATAACTTGTTTCATAATTTTCTTTTAAAATGTCGCTGTACAAAGCCTCATTCCTTGCCTTAAGTTCTTCTATATCCGCCTGCGCCAAGCCACCATTTTCAAGCCATTGATATTGCTTTGCACATTCGCAGATAAATTCAGCCACAGCAACAAAAAACGGCTGATATTCTTTTACCGCATTCTCTTCTTTCATTTGTACAATTCTTGATAACGCCAGTTCAAAACGTTCCTGCATAAAGTTTAAGCCCCCGGTATTGATAAAAGCAACCCGCCAAACGCAAGTCTATCCGGGTTACTTTTATACAGTTTATTTCTCTTATATAATTCCAAGTACTAAAATATAAATCATAAAACCGAGCATCAATACATTCAGTACAATGCCGATATTGGCAAAAATGTAATACATATCTTTTTCCAGTCTGGTCTTAATGCCAAGCCCCAAACCGGTTCCCGAAAAAACCAAGGCAAGAATGGACGTAAGACCGTATCCCACCTTCGCTTCTCCCTGGTTTCGGAATGTAAAAATGATTGCAAACACCATGGATAATAAAGTTATGATACCTAATATGGTTGACATAACACTCCAGGGTGATATCTTTTTTATTGTAAATTTATATGGTTGTCTTCTTTTCATTTTGCTCCATACTGCTCATAATATGCATCGATTGCTGCTTTTAAGGTATCATCAATATAAACTTCTCCCTTGTAGGGCTTGTTATACAAATGTTCCACAACATCGCTCATATCAACAATGGCTGCGGTAGGGAATCCATAAGTTTCTTTTACCTCATCCAATGCACACTTGTCGGAATTTAAGCCTTTTTCCATACGGTTTAATGAAACCATCAAACCTACGATTTCTACATTAGCTGCGCCTTTTACCTTGGGTACGGTTTCTTCCATTGATTTACCGGATGTAGTAACGTCTTCAATCATAATAACTCTGTCGCCATCCTGTAATTTGCTTCCAAGAAAGCTTCCCTTATCTGCGCCGTGGTCCTTCTCTTCCTTACGGTCTGAACAATAACGAACCTCTTTGCCGTACAACTTGCTGTATGCAATTGCAGTAACAACGCTGATGGGAATACCCTTATATGCCGGTCCGAACAATACGTCAAAATCATCTCCGTATGTATCGTGGATTGCCTTTGCATAATATTCGCCAAGGCCCATCAACTGGCTTCCTGTCACATAACCGCCCGCATTCATAAAGAAGGGGGACTTACGACCACTCTTTAATGTAAAATCGCCAAATTTCAAGACCTTACAGTCTACCATAAATTCTATGAACTCTTTTTTGTACTGTTCCATTTATAAAACCTCCGTTTATTACAAACTTTCTCACGTCTGTCAAATTCTAATCTTCACCAACATCCACGGTTTCAAATCATAACTTAATTACTTCCCTAACGCACCCGCAATATCTTCTCTCATATCAATTACTGCCTGACGTGCGGCATCTGCGTAGCCTGCTTCACCAAAAGAAGCATACTTCTCGTTCTGGTAAGCCGCAATAATACCTCTTGAAGAGTTAACGATTGCACCAAGGCCATCCTTGTTGAAGAAGTGTACCAAATCGGCACCCTTACCGCCCTGCGCACCGTATCCGGGCACAAGAATATAAGACTTCGGCATAATGTCTCTCAAAATTTTACCCATTTCAGGATAAGTAGCACCAACAACGGCACCTACGTAGCTGTAGCCGTTGGACCCCATACAATCAGCGCCCCATTCGTCTACCTTCTGGCCAACCCATTCATATAAAGGCTTGCCGTCAATCAGACGATCCTGGAACTCACCACTACTGGGGTTAGATGTTTTTACCAGGATAAAAATACCCTTCTTTTCTTCCTTACAAACATCGATAAAAGGCTTCACACCATCGGAACCAAGATAAGGATTTACGGTTGCAAAATCTTCATCAAAGGGTGCATAGGTATTGCTTCCAATGGTGATTTTACCCAAGTGACCGGTTGCATATGCACTTGAAGTAGAACCGATATCACCTCTCTTAATATCACCGATAATCACAAGGTCTTTTTCTTTACAATAATCCAAAGTTTTCTTATACGCAATCAAACCTTCCACGCCAAACTGCTCATACATTGCAATCTGAGGCTTTACTGCAGGAATCAAATCGTAGATTGCATCAATCAATCCCTTGTTGTATTGCCAAATTGCTTCTGCCGCTCCTGCCAAAGTCTCGCCGTATTCTGCAAAAGCATTCTTCTTAATGCTTTCGGGAATAAATTTCATCATAGGGTCAAGTCCTACTACGATGGGCGCATTGGTTTTCTGAATTTTGTCCGTTAATTTCTGAATCATAGTCGATTTCCTTTCTTATCCTTAAAAAAAGCGCCAAACCGCAACGTTTGACGCTTTTTGTTTTTTATAAAGCGAACTTTATTCGTCTGCTTTTTTATCCTAACACGTTTTGTTTGTGCTTTCAAGCAATTTAAACAGAAACCGCTGCTTTCTCATCTACATATCTCTTGATATTAGATGCATTCACATACTTCTGCACTTCATTGCCCTTAACCACTACCAATGTAGGTGCGGTCATAATGCCGTACTTCTGAACCAATTCGGGATTCTCAGCAGCATCCAATACTACATAAGCTTCGTTCTGCAAATATTCCTTCGCAATCTTGCAGTTCGGACAAGTCTTTGTTGTAAAAAGATACTTGATTTCGCTTACCGGTTCTAACGTAATATCATTATCTTTCTCATAGCTTGTGAAATTCACGGTCTGCTGTACAGGCACCTTTAATGTTGAATTCTCGATATCGTATTCGGTACGGTTCTTATATTCCTGCAACTTACCGTCATTCCAGTTCTGAACCGGTCTGTAATAACCTGTGATACGGCTGTAAATTTCAGTTTTGGCACCACACTCCGGACAGCTTGTCTGCTCACCTGCAAGATATCCGTGATTCTTGCAGATTGAGTAAGTAGGTGACATTGTATAGTAAGGTAACTTATAGTTCTCAGCAATGGTTCTAACCAGTTTCGCAGCAGCCTTCCAATCAGGAAGTTTCTCACCCAAGAATGCGTGGAATACTGTACCTGAAGTATAAAGTGTCTGTAACTCATCCTGAATATCCAAAGCATCAAAAATATCTGTAGTATAATCTACCGGCAAATGTGAAGAGTTGGTGTAGTAAGGTACATCACCCTGCTTACCGGCTGTCTTGATGTCCGGCCATCTCTTGCGGTCATGTTTTGCAAGACGATAGGTTGTACTTTCTGCAGGAGTTGCTTCCAAGTTGTACAAATCTCCGTATTCTTCCTGGTAATCAGAAAGACGGTTTCTCATATGATTCAATACTTCCTTTGTAAATTCCTGAGTTTCCTTCGCAGTCATATCTGCTCTTAACCAGTTTGCATTCAAACCTACTTCATTCATACCAATCAAACCGATGGTTGAGAAATGATTATTAAAATGTCCTAAATAACGCTTTGTATAAGGGTATAAACCTTCATCCAACAATTTAGAGATGACGCCACGCTTAATCTTTAAGCTTCGTGCGGAAATATCCATCAAACGGTTCAATCTCTTGTAGAAATCATCCTTATTGGCTGAAAGATAAGCAATTCTGGGCATATTAATGGTAACAACGCCAACACTACCTGTACTTTCGCCGGAACCAAAGAAACCACCACTTTTCTTACGAAGTTCTCTTAAGTCAAGACGAAGACGACAGCACATAGAACGAACATCACTGGGTTCCATATCGGAATTAATATAGTTTGAGAAGTAAGGTGTACCATACTTTGCTGTCATATCAAACAACAACTGATTGTTTAAGTTGTCAGACCAGTCAAAATCACTGGTAATTGAATATGTGGGAATCGGATACTGGAATCCGCGTCCGTTTGCATCGCCTTCAATCATAGTTTCAAGGAATGCACGGTTAACCATATCCATTTCTTTTTTACAATCTTTGTAGCAGAAATCCATTTCCTTACCGCCAACCAATGCAGGAAGTTCTGCCAAGTCGTTCGGAACGGTCCAGTCCAAAGTAATATTGGTAAAAGGTGCCTGTGTTCCCCAACGGCTGGGTGTATTTACACCATATACGAAAGCTTCGATACATTTCTTTACTTCGCTGTATGAAAGGTTATCTACTTTTACAAAAGGTGCAAGATAGGTATCGAAAGATGAAAATGCCTGTGCGCCTGCCCATTCATTCTGCATAATACCGAGGAAGTTAACCATCTGGTTACACAATACGGATAAATGCGCTGCGGGTGCAGAAGTAATTTTACCTGTAATACCGCCCAAACCTTCCTGGATTAACTGCTTTAATGACCATCCTGCACAGTATCCTGTTAACATAGACAAATCATGAATATGAATATCTGCGTTTCTGTGTGCTTCTGCAATTTCCTGATCGTAAATTTCAGATAACCAGTAGTTTGCGGTTACGGCACCGGAGTTACTAAGAATCAAACCGCCAACAGAGTAAGTTACGGTTGAGTTTTCTTTTACTCGCCAGTCTTCTACCTTAACATAGCTGTTTACTACGTCTTTATAGTCTAAAATAGTAGACTTTAAGTTACGCATTTTTTCACGCTGTTTACGATATAAAATAAATGCCTTTGCAGTCTCCACATAACCGGACTGTTCCAAAATCTTCTCCACGCTGTCCTGAATGTCTTCCACATGTACATAACCGTCCTGTACCTTGCTCTGGAAATCTGCTGTTACACGTAAAGAAAGCAAATCAACAATATCCTTGTTATACTGCACTTCTGTTGCATTAAATGCCTTCATTATAGCGTCACTGATTTTGGCCAAATTAAATTCTGACTTTTCACCGTCTCGTTTGATAACCCCAAACATTTCTGTACTCCCTTCATACACTACATAATACTCTGTTTTCTCACATCGACAAGCATTTCGCCGATAAATGCCGATGTAAAATCATTTTAGCACTACACATAGGAAAAGTCAACGCGCAAAACACAATATATTCTGTTTATTTTTTAACAAAATACAATATCTTGTGTTTTACTTTGATTTTAAAAGTTTACATAAAACTTTCTAAAAAGCGCGCATTTTCGACATTTACCGCATTTTTCTTATTTTATGCAAACCAAAAGCCGGAACAACGCACAGTCATTCCGGCTTATTATCTCACCACAAGACACACTATCTTGTCTGTAAAAATTCATTCTCTCTTTGGGCTCTTTCATCATCAGGATATGCCTTCAGATATTCTTTCATATACTTCTTGGCGCTCTCGAAATCGCCCAGGTTCTCATACGCAACAATTCGGTTATAACTTAACTCCTGTCTGTAGGCATTTCCTTCCACGGTCAAACCCTTTTCAAAAGAAACGCGGGCATTTTCATAATCTTCCATTGCCGCATAACAAAGTCCCATCTGATTGTAGATTGCAGCACTGGGATTCTCTGCTACATATTCGCTGTACAAGGTCAATGCATAAGCGCGGTCGTTTAACGCTTCATAAGACTGACCTAAAAGCAATAAAACCTCTTCTGTCTTATTGCCGTCGCTGCGGGCCTGTTCCAGATAATTACGCGCATAAGTGTAATTTCCCTGATAAAAGTAAATACGCCCTTTATCATAGCTGGACATCTTCTTATCGCCTTCTTCCATGGCGATGTTCAGATACTCCATACCCTCTGATTCATATCCGTTATCCTTTAATGCGGAATAAATGTCAACATATAAGCTGTAATCGTCCTTATCGAGGGCAATTGCCTGATTAAAATCATTTAATGCCTCATCATGTTTATTCAACTTCAACTGAATAATACCGCGCTGTACATAAGCATCTACTTCTTTACTGCGCAAAGCAATGATTGCGTCATAACGTGCCAAAGCTTCTTCGTACTGTTCCAGTTTAAAATAGCAAACCGCCATATAATAATTGATATCATAATCGATATCTGCAGGTTTGGTTCCGCCTTCGTCCAAAGCCGCTTGAAAACAAAGCAGGGCAGTTTCATAATCGGTCTGTCCCATATAAACAAGTCCCATACCACGCTGCAAGTACACCGGGTTTTCTTCCGCCTCCATTGCTGCCTCAAAATGCGTCAGGGCTTCATCATATTTTAACTGTTCCACCGCAGCCATACCAAGCTCGGTATTTTCTCCGGGTTTATTGCTTGCGCATCCCTGTAAAATAACCAATACCAGTCCTAATATCATCAAGCTGCTTATTTTTCTGATTGTACTTTTCACGCAATCCCCTCACACTTCCGCACTATTACTGTGCGTTTACAATAACCGCATTGTTGTAAATTACTTCGTATACTTTTACGCCATACATATATTCTCTGTAGTATTCCCTGTCAGTTCCCATCATTTCAAGAATCTGATCTGTGGTTACTCCGTAATCCGTTGCAAAGCCTTCTAACTCTCCGTCAAGTTCTTCATCTGTTACAGTAATACCTTCCGCATTGGCAATTGCCTGGATCACCATTCTTTCCTTTACATTCTGTTCTGCAATTTCTTCCAAAGAACTGCCATAAAACATAGTAAGATAGGTATCTACATCAACATTGGTTCCCTGCAAACTGTATTCTATCTGTTCTTTTACAATAGTCTTCTGTTGTTCAACCAGGAAATCAGGCACCTCTTTGAATGTTGTATTGGCAATAATTTTGTTTGTAGCCACTCTTACTACCTTATCGTAGTTATTACTGTCAACTTCTTCCTGTACGATTTCTCTTACAAACGCTTCCAATTCCGCAACATTGGAATAATTTTCATTTCCTAATGCTTTTACGGTTTCATCGGAAATTTGTGGAACAATATAATTTACAGTTACCTTAAATATTACTTCCTTGCCCGCCAAATCCGCGCTGTGATAATCTGCGGGGAAAGTCAGGGGAAGGTCGATTTCTACGCCGGGCATCACACCAACCAAACCTTCTTCAAATCCGGGAATAAAAGTACCTGAACCGATTTCCAAGTCTGAATTACCGGTACCGCCTTCAAAAGCTACTCCGTCCAAGTATCCGACAAAATCAATATTAGCAACGTCACCGTTTTCAACCGCACGATCTGTGATTCCTGCATCTGCAGCCTGAATACTGAATAAGTATTCCATCTGCGCTTCTACATCCTTATCACTTACTTCTTCCAAAACCGGTGAAATCTCAATATTGGTATACTCACCAAGTTCCACATACTTGCTTAAATCCATATCCTGCAACTCTTTTCCTTCATCACTGCCGCAAGCTGTCAATGTAAAGCAGGATACTACAGCCAGGGCTAAAGCCAACAATTTTTTCTTCATTTTCATAATCGGACCTTTCGTCCACTCCTTTTCTTTTTAGATACCATTAAATTTTAATACAAGTAAAATAGCAAACAACAATGCACCTGCAATAAGCATCACAATATTCCCTTTCATACCAAACTTCTTCATTCTGAAGTTGGTAATAAAACATACTGCCGTCACTACAAGAGCACCGGCATATACGAACGGGAAATATGCATCCAGCAAACCTCTGAAGCAAAACAGGAAGGGAAAAATCAACGCCGCACTGGTTACAGGAAGTCCCTGATAAAACTTCCGCTTACCATCGGTACTTTTCTGGCGTTCCTCCTCTGTTACATTAAAATATGCCAAACGAATGATTGCACAAAGTACATACAACGCTCCCGTTACCGCAAAAAGCAAACTGTATTTGTACTCCATTCCCAAGCAATATCCGATCACAGCAGGAAATGCACCGAAGCAAACCACATCCGCCAGAGAATCCAACTGAATGCCATTCTTCTTTTCCATTTCTGTTCTGTTCTTCTTAGTCCTTGCAACCGCACCGTCAAACATATCACAGAGTCCTGAAATCAACAAACAGATAACCGCATATAAATAGTGTTGTTCTACCGCAAAGCTCATACCTATGATTGAAGATACAACTCCCAGATATGTAAGAATAACCGTATAATCATAAAAACCTAACATACTTCCTCCTGACGTTTCTCATAACGTCTTAAGTATATCAAAAAATCTCAAACTTTATCATAACATATTTTATGCAAACCGCATAGTTTTTTCTTTTACGTTCACACAATTTTAAAATAAATACTGCAATAAAAGCTCCATAACCAATACTGCTGCACACGCCCAAATTGCCACCTGAAGCAATCCCTTCTCAAAATAAGCCACAATAACTGCCACCACAAAGCCGACAACAGCGGTCAACGGACTTGAGGTTGCATCCAGAATCACAGGAAATGTCATGGAGGCAAGCACCGTGTAGGGAATATAGCCCAAGAAAGACTTAAAAAACTTATTTTTTACTTCCTTACGCATACAAACATAAGGAACAACGCGAATTGCATAGGTAACCAATGCCATAACCAGAAGGTAAATCATAAATACTTTCGGTTCCATTTATGCCACCTCCTGTTTAGCAGGTTCGTCCGCCAACGGAAATACCGCTGCACCAATACCTGACGCAACCACTGCACAGATAATGACCGCAAATCCGTCGGATACATGTTCACGCAAGAACGGTATCCAGTAAAACGCACATCGAATCATTACTGCGAGACTTACAATCAAAAACATAGACCGTGCTTTCTTCATTTCAGGTATTACAATCGCAATAAACATGGCGTACAAGGCCACGCCCAAAGCATTGCACACAATCGCCGGAAGTACGTTACCAAGTACCGCACCGGCCAAAGTTCCAAGCGCCCAGCCAAAATAAGGTGCAATAATCAGCCCCATAAAATACTTCGCTCCTATTTTACCCTTTTGACCTATAGCTACCGCATAAATTTCATCGGTATGGAACATACCAAAGAAAAGCCTGCGCCCCGTATTCATTTTATCATCTACTTTTTGGGACAGCGAAAGCGACATTAAAGAATACCGCAAATTAATGACAAGCTGGGTTAATGCCATTTCCACAAGACTTCCGGCCTGTGCCATTACGGTAAGACCCGCAAACTGCCCTGCCGAAGTTAAGTTTGTCATGGAAATCAATACGGCTTCCCAGATATAAAAACCGTTTGCCACTGCTAAAATGCCAAAAGTAAAGGATACTGAAAAGTATCCTAAACCAATGGGAACGCCGTCCAAAAAACCTTTTTTAAAGTTATTCATAATAACGTTCTCTTTTTATTATAATTTGTAAAATATTCAGATGCATTAAAAAGAACTGCACCCTCAATTTTTTAGTGATGGAAGAGACGAATCTCTGTAAATGCCATCGCCATGCCATACTTGTCTGCACATTCGATTACCAAATCATCACGTACGGAACCGCCGGGCTGTGCAATGTATTTCACACCACTCTTCTTTGCTCTTTCAATGTTATCGCTGAAGGGGAAGAATGCGTCAGAACCTAAAGCTACGTCTTCCATCTTATCAAGCCATGCTCTCTTTTCTTCTCTGGTAAACACTGCGGGTTTTACCTTGAAGATTCTTTCCCAAGCTCCGTCTGCAAGAACGTCCATATAATCTTCGCCAATATAGTTATCAATTGCGTTGTCTCTGTCTGCACGTCCAATTCCGTCAACAAACTGAAGACCCAAAACCTGAGGTGACTGACGAAGCATCCAGTTATCAGCCTTGGTTCCTGCAAGTCTTGTACAGTGAATACGTGACTGCTGGCCTGCACCGATACCGATTGCCTGTCCGCCCTTTGCGTAGCATACAGAGTTAGACTGTGTATATTTTAATGTGATCAATGCAATGATTAAGTCAATTGCAGCAAGTTCGGGGATATCCTTGTTTGCGGTTACAATGTTCTTTAACAAATCCTTGTTCATGGGAAGGTTGTTTCTTCCCTGCTCAAAAGTAATACCGAAAACATCCTTGTGCTCAATTTCCTGAGGTACATATTCGGGATCGATTTCGATTACGTTGTACTTACCGCCCTTCTTTGCAGAAAGGATTTCCAAAGCTTCGGGTTCATATCCGGGTGCAATTACACCGTCAGATACTTCTCTCTTAATAATTTTAGCAGTTGCAACGTCACACACATCGGAAAGTGCAATAAAATCACCGAAAGATGACATTCTGTCAGCACCTCTTGCTCTTGCATAAGCACAAGCCAAGGGAGATAATTCACCCAAATCATCTACCCAGTAAATTTTTGCAAGTGTATCATCCAAAGGAAGACCTACCGCAGCACCTGCAGGTGATACGTGCTTAAAAGAAGTAGCTGCAGGAAGACCTGTAGCCTGCTTTAATTCTTTTACAAGCTGCCATCCGTTAAAAGCATCCATAAAGTTAATATATCCGGGTTTTCCGCAAAGCACTTTAATAGGAAGTTCTCTTCCGTCATTTACAAAAATACTTGCAGGCTTCTGATTGGGGTTACATCCGTATTTTAATTCTAATGTTTTCATATTTTCTCTCCGTTTTACTGTATTTTTATGCTTTAAACATCTGAAAGGACAAGCCTTGGAAATCAAGGCTTATCCTCTTAAATATCATCTTACTGATTCTTATTTACAATTCTTGTTTCATACTCACCGGTTGCAATATCGATGAAACGAACAAATAAAGAAACCTTGTTTTCTTCATTTAAGTTAGTCCATACATCATTGGTAAATGCATCAATATCATTGCCGATTCCAACCCACTTCGGTTCTCCTTCAAAGCTTGGAAGGGGATTTCCGTCATTCTTATATGTATGGATAAAATGTCCCTCACCTGCTATGGGATTCTCGTATGCAAAGGTAAAACGGTTACAGCCCTCGGGACGTCCGTTGTTGCTCTTTAAAATAGACAATGCATAGTTATAAGTACCGCCTTCCACATGCATCACACCTGAAATTCTCGGTGTGTAGTTAGGAGCATCGGGTTCGAACTCACGGCATCTTAAAGACTGCTCAAACGTAAGCTGCTTGTCCATTCCGTCATAGATGGTGTCGGTCTGGTCACCGTTGGTTACAATGGTTTTATTTCCAAGCACACGAACAGGTGCATAGATAATCAGACTGGGATCCGTTAACTTGGAAGGATCAAAAGCCTGTGTACGGATTCCTTCTCCTTCTTCCACAAACACACGGTTTCTGCTGTTTACACTTCTACCCATAATAAAATATGCACAAACTGCCTTGGTTCCGTCCTCTGACTTACCAATCACAATACCTCTTCCCGGGTATGCATTCTGTGCCAACTCCTGCATCAAACATTTCTTTTCCATAAAAATGGCTCCTCCTTAGGTGA
>CAZQBM010000023.1:0-36591 GCA_964591945.1 uncultured Lachnospiraceae bacterium
TTTTACGGCTTCAATTACGGATTCTACATCCTCATCAGTCATTGAATAGAAAAGAGGGATGCTTAAAATGCGTTCATACAGAGCCTCGGCGTTAGGACATAATCCTTTTTGATAGCCCAGTTTTTCATAATGTGAGTGATAGTAAACCGGAATGTAATGAACCTGGGGACAAACATTCTCGGCGACAAGAGCATCGAAGAATTCACGTCTGGTACAATTAAGCCGATTTAAATCCAACTGTAAAATATATAAGTGCCTTGTAGTATCAGATTCGGAAATTTCTTTTTGAATAATAATTTCCGGAGTATCTGCAAATGCTTCATTGTAGCGGGCTACAATTTCCTTGCGGCGTTTGGAAAAGACAGGTAATTTGTCCAACTGGCTGCTAACCAATGCACACTGGAAATCAGTCATACGATAATTATATCCTAATTCCACCTGTTCATAATACCACGGATCGTCACAGGGATTATTCATTTCGTCCGTATTACGTGTAATGCCATGAGCACGGAGACGTAACAACCTGCGGTATAAGTTTTCGTCATTGGTAGTAACAGCACCGCCTTCACCGGAAGTGATTGTTTTAACCGGATGAAAACTGAACGTAGTCATATCTGCGATGCTTCCTACTCCACGTCCGTTGTATTTAGTGCCGATAGAATGGGCTGCATCTTCGATTAAGGTTAAGTTGTGTTCTTTGCAGATGGCGCGAATTTCATCCAATTCCACGGCTTGACCTGTAAAATCTACAGCAACCACTGCTTTGGTTGCAGGAGTAATACAGGCGCGAATTGCATTGGGGGAAATGTTATAGGTTTCCGGATTGATATCTGCAAAAACAGGTTTGGCTCCGCAATATAAAGCACAATTGGCTGATGCAGCAAACGTAATAGGTGTTGTGATAATTTCGTCTCCGGGACCTAAATCAATTGCCATACAAGCAATGTGTAATGCTGCGGTTCCGTTGCTGACGGCAACCGCATATTTGGCACCGGTTGCTTCACATAATTTAGCTTCAAATTCGCTTACTTTAGGTCCGCAGGTTACGTAGCCGCTTCGTAAAACTTCGGCAACAGCCTGAATGTCAGTCTCGTCAATGTATTGTCTTCCGTAAGATATTTTGGTATTTCTGACGGGGGAGCCGCCGAGAATTGCCGGTTTGTTCATAAAAACTCCGTTCTGAAGCATTTTTGATTTGTTAAAATTTAAAAATGTTCCTATTCACCGCTGTAAATAGGCTTACGTGCTTCATCGTAAGGAAAAGCTGTCAACTTCTTAAGTATAAGTCAAGTCGAGGCTTGTTTCAATCATTTTTCATTGTTTTTTTGATGGTTACTATGTATAATGGGATAAAGAAAGAGGTGTACTAAATGCTTCAGATTCTTTTGGTAATCTTTTGGTTGCTTTTGATTCCTTTTGGAAGTGGGCTTTGGATTACTTCTAAACTTCCTAAAGAAAGTCAAAGTTTGGGAATGATTTTTATGAACGGCTATCTAATTATGATAGCCTTTTTCCAGTGTTTTTATTTGGGTTTTCTTGTGGTTGGAAGCATTTCTTTTAAATTTTTAACTTGGGTATTTGCTATTTTTATAGTTATATTTGCAAGCGTTTCGATTACATTTGGAAGAAGGTTGTTAAAAGAATGTTTTTCTGATTTGAAAAACAAGGAGGCACTTATTTTAAAAATTGTGTTTTCTTTATTTGTAATTTTTCAAGTGGTAATGCGTTTGTGCCAACAGGTTTCGGATGGAGATGATGCATTTTATATTGCAACTGCAGCCGGTTCATATACCAGTGGAACAATGAATTATGTACAACCTTATACGGGTATGGTTACGGATGATATTGATATGCGTCATGCGTTTGCCGCAGCGCCGACCTGGCTGGCATTTCTTTCCAAAGTAACAATGATTCACCCGGCAATTATGGGGCACAGTATACTTGCACCGGTGTTGATTATTTTACACTATTTGGTGATTTTGCAAAGTGGCGAATTATTATTTAAGAATCAAAAAAATGAGAAGTATCTTTTTGCTTCATTGGTTGCATTGTTTAATATGTATGGGTACGTCAGTATATATACGTCCCAGACTTTCTTTTTGACAAGAACCTGGCAAGGAAAAAGCATTTTTGCTAATCTGTTTTTGCCTTTGATTCTCTTGGCACTTTTGAGGTTAGGGGATAAAACAAAAGAAGTTAGAATTGCGAATGTGCAATACATTCTTGCGGGTATTATTATGTTTGCGGGAAGCTCTATGACGACTATGGCAGTGGTATTGTTGCCTATGGTATTTATGCTTGGGATTTTCTTCTTGACTATATATCGTAAGGAACCATGGATATTGTTGAAGGGTGCCTTGGCTTGTGTTCCCGTGGGAATAGTAGGTTTGTTATATTTATTAATGTGATTTAGTATAAAAGATAAAAGCGGAGGCTTTGGATGAAAACTTTTAAAATCAATGACCGTATAATTGGTGAAGGATACCCTGCGTATATTATCGCGGAAATGTCGGCAAATCATGCCGGTAGTATTGAACGTGCCAAGGAAATTATCCGTGTGGCCAAAGAGTCGGGGGCAGACTGTGTAAAAATTCAGACCTATACTCCTGATACTTTGACTATTGATTGTAATAATGAGTATTTTGCTATTACTGAAGGAACCTGGAAGGGCGAGAATCTCTATGGTTTATACGGCAAAGCCTATACGCCCTTGGAGTGGCAGGCGGAGTTATATGAGGAAGCGAAGCGGATTGGTATTGACTTCTTTTCGACTCCTTTTGATAATGCAACGGCAGATTTTTTGGAAGATATGGGGATGGAATTTTATAAAATTGCATCCTTTGAAATGATTGATTTGGATTTCTTGCGTCATGTAGCTGCGAAGCAGAAACCAATGATTGTATCTACAGGAATGTCTACGTTAGAAGAAATGAAAGAGGCTGTTAATGCCATTTACGAGACGGGAAATCATCAGCTGGCCCTTTTGAAATGTTCCAGCGCTTATCCTGCAGTGTCGGATGAAATGAATTTAAAAACCATTCAGCATATGAAGGAAGTATTTGATATTCCCATTGGTCTTTCGGATCATTCTATGGGGTCCCTCGGAGCGGTGGCGGCAGTGGCTTTAGGGGCATGTATTATTGAGAAACATTTCTGCCTCGGAAGAGAAATTGAAAATCCGGATGCATCTTTCTCCATGACGCCGGAAGAGTTTAAACAGATGGTGGAGGATGTAAGAGCGGTAGAACGTGCCATAGGTAAGCCTACTTACGGAATGGCTCCTTCGGAGAAAAATAATATGGTCTTTCGGCGTTCGTTGTTTGCGGTAGCGGACATTAAGGCTGGAGAGACCTTTACAGCAGAGAATATTCGTAGTATTCGTCCGGGATATGGCGTAAAACCTAAGTATCAGCAGGATTTTCTTACTATGACAGCGGTTAGGGATATTAAACGTGGCGAACCTTTGCAGTTTGAACAGGTACAAAAAGGTGCAGTGCTGTTCTTGACGAATAACGCTAATACAGATGATTTTTATAAAAGATTATGCAACTGCGAAGATAAGGTATATCACTTTACTAATAAACTGACTTTGGACATTGTAAAAGAGCTGGAACCCTCATTTGTGATAAGTTTTAATTACAAGTATATTGTGCCGGCGGATGTACTGGATTATATGAAGGGGCGCATTGTTAATTTGCACACCTCGTACCTGCCTTATAATAAAGGTGCGGCGCCTAATTTCTTCTCTTTTTATGAAGATACGCCCAAAGGTGTGACCATTCATGAGATGGCAGCTGGTTTGGATGAAGGTGCAATTCTTTTGCAAAAGGAAGTGTCTATGAGGGCAAAAGAGGAGACTTTTGCAACCTCGTATGATAAGTTGATAGCGGCAATGAGTGAACTGTTTTTTGATAATTGGGCATTGATAAAAAAAGGCGTAATAAAGGCTGTGAAACAAGCCGGAGAGGGTACGTATCATACTTCTAAAGAATTGGCAGAAATTCGTAAGAAAGCAGATTTTTCGTGGAATGAAAATATAGCACAGGTTTTGGATAGGATACAAAATGACAGGAATTAGGGCTGACGGGAACAATCAAATAGGAATCGGACATGTTATGCGTTGTCTAACCATAGCGGATGCGTTAAAAGAAAACGGTGAGAATGTGATTTTTTTTACTGCGGACCATGGTTGTGAAGAAATGATTACGGGACGCGGTTTTCGGTGCCGTGTGCTGGAGACTTCATTCGATGATATGGAGTCGGAGTTGGAACTTTTGCAGAATGCGATAGAGGATTCATATGTAGATAGACTGTTGATTGATTCTTATTATGTGACAGAAAAATATTTAAATAGGTTACGCGAATATGTGTCAACAATCTATTTGGATGATGTGGACAGCTTCCCGTATCCTGTGGATTTGCTGGTAAATTACAATGTGTTTGCAAGGGCGCTGGACTATCCATACGGTGTTGAATATGCAGAAAACGCAAAACGAAGCGGTGTTGTAAAAGAGGATATTACACAGGTACTTGCGGGACCGAAATATGCCCCTGTGCGTCAGGAATTCGCTGAGTGCCGAAGTGCGGTAAAAGAAAATGTTTCTGAACTTCTTATTACCTTGGGAGGAAGTGATGCATACAATTTATCATATAAAATCAGCAAAGTGCTTTTGAAAGCCACAGATGCCCATATAAACGTGGTATGCGGACCTTTTAACCTGCATAAGCAGGCTTTGTATGAATTGTCCACAAATGAGCCGCGAATAACGGTATATGAAAATGTGAGGGATATGTGGAATTTGATGGAAAAGTGTGATTTGGCGGTTTCTGCTGCGGGTTCTACTATGTGTGAGTTGGCAGTGGCAGGTGTGCCTGCGGTGACTTTTTCCTTTGTAGAAAATCAACGGCGGATTGCGGAGGCTTTTGGAGAGAAAAAGGCGGCTGTTTTCGTTGGACACTACGAGGCAAAAACGGAAGAGGTTTTTTTGCAAGTGGTGGCGAATGAAGTAAAGGGGCTTACGGTATGCAGGGAAAAACGTGAAAAGATTGTTCGAAACGCAAGTGTAATGGTTGACGGTCTTGGAGCGAACCGTATAGCACGTGCAATTATAGAGTACAAGTAAAGTGACTGATAAGTATCGAGATAACAGCAAAGGAAACAAAATAAAAAGAAAGGAGCGATGATATGGTAGGTGCAGACGGTTCTGCTTTGTTAATGTTAAAAATGTATAGTGGTAATTGCAGTCTTACTTTGCTTTTTGTTGCTTCTTTGATTTATTTATGGATTGCAGAGAAAAACAAGGGGCGCAAGGCGATTTTGGTGTATGTATCCGTAGCGGTTATTGCGTTGTTTTTATTCCCGGTATTGTCTTATTTTGTGGTAACGATAATGAATGAGGAGGAGATTTATTACCGCATTTTGTGGGCGCTGCCTATGGGGATAGTGATATCTTATGCGGCTGTTAAATTTTTATCTGCAATCAAGAAAAAGTGGTTACAGGCAGTGTTGTTGTTTGTGCTGGCGGTTTATATTATGGTAGGTGGTCATCTGGTGTATAAAAGCCCGCAGTTTAGTAAGGCTGAGAATTGGTATCAGGTGCCGGATTCTGTTGTCAGCATATGTGATGCTATCGTAATTCCGGGGCGAGAAATCAAGGCGGCATTTCCACCGGAACTTGTTCAGTACGTGCGTCAATATTCGCCCTATGTGGTGATGCCTTACGGTTATGATTCACTGGTGGAACGCTGGTGGTTGGATAATGAGTTTGAGGAAGAAATGTCTAAAGATATTTCCAGTGCAGAGAGATTGACAAGTTTTGCAAGACAAAACGGTTGTCACTACGTGATTATCAATCAAAACCATGTGCTTGACGGTAAAATGGAAGATGGAGAGTTTACCTTGGTTTTACAGACTTGCGGTTATGATGTTTATGTGGATAATTACGCGGATTTGTGGGTGCCGGAATAAAAATGAATAGGTATCTAAAAAAGTAGATTTCTAAAGCATTTTATGTTATAATACAGTTTGATATGTTCGCAAAACAAGAAGGTAATTATAAAGGAGACAAGAGATGAAGACTTATCTTGTGACAGGTGGTGCCGGTTTTATCGGTTCCAATTATATTCATTATATGTTTGACAAATACGGCGATGATATCCGCATTATCAATGTGGATGCCTTAACCTATGCAGGTAATCTTGAGAATTTGAAAGCGGTAGAGAATCGCCCCAATTATACATTTGTAAAAGCAGACATTACCGATAAGGATGCAATCGGTAAGATTTTCGCCGAGAATGATATCGACAGAGTTGTACATTTTGCGGCAGAAAGTCATGTGGACAGAAGTATCCGTAATCCGGAGGTTTTTGTTAAGACAAATGTAATTGGTACCGCAGTTATGCTTAACTGTGCCAAAGCTGCGTGGGAATTGCCTGATGGCGGATTTAAGGAAGGTAAGAAATTCCTTCATGTATCTACCGATGAGGTATATGGCTCATTGCCTGATGACGAGAACGCATTCTTTTATGAGACATCACCTTACGATCCCCATTCGCCTTATTCGGCAAGTAAAGCAGGTTCGGATATGCTGGTGAAGTCTTATATGGACACTTATAAGTTTCCTGCAAATATTACGAACTGTTCTAATAATTACGGACCGTTCCAGTTCCCTGAGAAACTGATACCGTTGATTATCAACAATGCCCTTCAGGGGAAGAAGTTACCCGTATATGGTGACGGTAAGAACGTACGTGACTGGTTGTATGTAAGAGACCATGCGAAGGCGATTGATATGGTTCAGGAAAAGGGCAAGCTTTTTGAAACATATAATGTAGGTGGTCATAACGAAAAGCAGAACATCCAAATTATTGAAATTATTCTGGAAACGTTACAGGAAATGCTTCCTGATAGTGATCCCCGTAAGGCACACGTAAGCAAAGAATTGATTACTTACGTAGAAGACCGCAAGGGGCATGACAGACGTTATGCCATTGCGCCGGATAAGATTCGTGCAGATCTTGGCTGGGAGCCTGAAACAATGTTTAAGGATGGTATTAAGCTGACTATACAGTGGTATTTTGAGAACGAAGACTGGATGAAACGTGTAACCAGTGGCGACTACCAGAAATACTACGAAGAAATGTATCAATAAAATTATCAATGGGGACGGTGAACGCCGTTCCCATTCAGTGCGTATAAAAGGAGACAAAAATGAAGGGAATTATTCTTGCGGGAGGGTCCGGAACCAGACTCTATCCTTTGACCAAAGCAATTTCAAAACAGATTATGCCGGTGTATGATAAGCCGATGATTTACTATCCTTTGTCCATCTTAATGTTGGCGGGGATTCAGGATATTTTAATTATTTCCACACCGAGGGATTTGCCTGTTTTTAAGGATTTGTTTGGGGATGGTTCGCAGCTTGGACTTCGTATGGAATATGCTGTGCAGGAGTACCCGAGAGGCTTGGCGGATGCTTTTATCATCGGTGCTGATTTTATCGGTGATGACAGTGTGGCATTGATTCTGGGTGATAATATTTTCTATGGTCAGAGTTTCTCCAAAGTGTTGCGAGAAGTGGCTGCACAGGAGAAGGGGGCAACGATTTTCGGATACTATGTGCGCGACCCCAGAGAGTATGGCGTGGTTGAATTTGATGAGAATGGAAAGGCATTATCCATTGAAGAGAAACCGGAACATCCGAAGAGTAATTATGCGGTGCCGGGATTGTATTTCTATGATAATGACGTAGTGGAAATTGCCAAGAATGTAAAACCTTCTGCTCGTGGCGAAATTGAAATTACAAGCATCAACAACGAATATTTAAGACGCGGTGAGTTGAATGTAAGAACTTTGGGACGCGGCTTTGCGTGGCTGGATACGGGAAATCATGATGCATTGTTGGATGCTTCTGATTTCGTGGCTGCTTTCCAGAAACGTCAGGGATTGTATATTTCCTGCATTGAAGAAATTGCATTTAAACGTGGTTTTATTACCAGAGAACAGTTGCTGGCTTTGGCTGAACCTTTAATGAAAACGGCTTATGGCCAGTACTTGGTTGAGGTTGCAAACGGGTTATAAAAGTTATTAGAACAGAGGTGCAACGATGGATAAAAAAATAAGGAATGCAGCAATTGCATCCGTGATTGTAGCTGCGCTTCTGATTTTGTCGACGGTTTTACTCGTAAACTTTTTGCAGAATCCGGGCAAGGATTCGCAACAGACATCGCGACCGATTATTGAAGACGTGAGCGCGGAAACGGATGAGAAAGGCTTTTTAAAAGATCCGGCTTTTTTGGATGAGTATCAGCCTTTTGCCGGAGAAGTCCGTGAGGACGGAAAAGTAAAACTGAATCTTCTTGTGAGTTCCGTGGAACGCGATTTGCGCGTTATGGTAATTGATGAGCAGGGCGCAGCTGTGGAAGGAGAGAAATTCTTTGTCACGGTAGATGGTATCGGTGAATATAAGGACTTGGATGCTGATGGTTTTATTTATATCGGTGGTATTAAACCGGGAAGTTACTATGTTTCACTGGAAGAAATCGGTGATTATGAGGTGCCTGATAAAGTAAAGGTTAATGTCAAAGATAAAATCGAATTTGTAAAATTGGATGATATTTCTTACCTGATAAAGACAGAGGATGAAATCGATGCTGAAGCGGAAGATACTGCAAATCATCAGGTGGACTCGGATGAAAGCGAGCACACGGGCGCTTGGGACAGCGAACAAAATGCCGTATTGGGAATCGACGTATCTAAGTGGAATCAGAATGTTGATTGGAATAAGGTAAAAGAAGCCGGCGTGCAATTTGTAATCATCCGATGCGGTTATCGTGGCTCCAAAACCGGTGTGTTGGTAGAGGATCCGTATTTCAGACAGAATATAAAAGAGGCTAAAGAGGCGGGGTTGAAGGTTGGCGTATATTTCTTTACGCAGGCAATCAATCAGGCCGAGGCAGTGGAAGAAGCCAGTATGGTGCTTAGTCTCACGGAAGGATATGAATTGGATTATCCGATTTTTATTGATACGGAAGGTTCCGGCGGACGTGCCGACACTTTGGATGCGGTGACAAGGACTGCTGTGTGTGAAGCATTCTGTGAAACAGTTGAACAGGCGGGGCAGGAAGCCGGCGTTTATGCCAGCCGTAACTGGTATTATAATAATGTGGATGATGATGTGTTATCCCGTTATACAATTTGGGTTGCAGAGTATCGCAAAGAGCCCCTGTACACAGGGCGATATGATATCTGGCAGTATACATCTTCCGGCCAGATCGACGGTATTGACGGAAGAGTAGATTTGAATTTGTCATACATTCATTAGCGGCTGTACGAAATAAGAAGCAAAAGTGACAGAATGTATTTGTAATTTTATTAATTACTAAATTAATGATTTAATAATAAAGAGAGATTGAGATAATAGAAAAGAGGAACAGATCATGGGTAAATTTCAGGTGGAAAACTGTGAAATAGAAGGGTTAAAAGTAATTACACCCACAGTGTTTGGTGATGAGCGCGGATATTTTATGGAGACATATCAGTACGAGGATTTTAAGGCGGCAGGCATTGATGTTACTTTCGTACAGGATAATCAGTCTGCATCTAAAAAAGGTGTGCTTCGCGGATTGCATTTTCAGATTAATTTTCCGCAGGACAAGCTGGTGCGCGTAATCAGTGGTGAAGTGTTTGATGTGGCAGTGGATTTAAGAGAAGGTTCAACAACCTACGGACAGTGGCATGGCGAATTGTTGTCGGCAGAGAATAAGAAACAGTTCTTTATTCCGAAGGGATTTGCTCATGGTTTCCTTGTGCTTTCCGATTATGCGGAATTCTGCTATAAATGTACGGATTACTATCATGCAAATGACGAGGGCGGTTTGCTTTGGAGCGATCCGGCAATCGGTGTAGAATGGCCGATTCCTGAAGGAATGGAACTTACCATTTCCGACAAGGATCAAAAATGGGGATCTATCAAGGACTTAAAAAAATAAGACAAGAGAGACCTTTGAGAGAAAGGAAACGGATATGGCAGAGAGTAGTGTGGCCGTAAAGAAAGGTTTTCCGAAGTGGCTGGGAATTACATTAACTATTGTGATTGCAGTAATTATGGCAGCAATTATAGTATTACACCACAATCCACTGGCAGACCCGCAGGAAGAAAATGTTAAAAAAGCACTTGCGTGCGGTATTATTGCGGTGGCGGTAATCGGAATTACGGTTTTGTATGATAAAATTATGATTTTGCCCCAGGAATTGTGGCAGAATCGAAAGTTAATATGGAAACTTGCAAAGAATGATTTTAAGACACGATACGCAGGTTCTACAATGGGACGTGTATGGGCGTTTGTACAGCCTGTGGTAACCGTGTTGATGTATTATTTTGTGTTTGGTGTAATTTTTCCGGCAAGAGCCCAGTTGGTAGCAAGCGGAATTGAAGCGCCTTATGTAGTGTGGTTGACGGCAGGACTTGTTCCCTGGTTTTATTTCTCGGAAGCTTTGGGCAACGGAACATCTGCACTGATGGAATACAACTATCTTGTAAAACAGGTTGTATTTAAAATCAGTATTTTGCCGATTATCAAAGTAATTGCAGCAACTTTTATCCATATTGCATTTGCGGGAATTCTGTTGATTTTATATTTCTGCTATGGATTTGCGCCAAGCCTGTATTTGTTGCAAATGGTGTATTTCAGCTTCTGTATGTTTATTCTGGTGCTGGCAATCAGTTATACGACCTGTGCGGTTGTGGTATTTTTCAAGGATTTGACTCAGATTATCCAGATTGTATTACAGGTTGGAATGTGGGCAACACCGATCCTTTGGGATTTGACTTATTTGCCGGAAAAGTACAGAATTTTCTTTAAGTTGAACCCTGTATACTATATTGTAAACGGATATCGTAGTGCATTGTTTGAACAGCAGTGGTTCTGGGAAGATTTCTATTCTACGATGTTTTTCTGGATTACAACAGTTGTTATTTTTGCAATCGGTACATTAGTGTTTAAACGATTGAAAGTGCATTTTGCAGATGTTTTATAGAAAGGTTTAGAAACTGGTATGGATATAACGAAAACGGATGTAAAAGAAAAAGTGAATACAGAAGAACGTCCGATTGCCATTTCGGTGGATAATGTCAGCAAGGTCTATAAGCTTTTTACAAAGCCTGCGGACCGCGTGATTGATGCGTTACATTTAGCACCATGGAAAAAGGTTCCGGAGCATCATGCTTTAAACGATGTAAGTTTTGAAGTAAAACAGGGCGAAATGGTTGGCATTATCGGTACGAACGGATCCGGTAAATCAACCATTCTGAAAATTATTACAGGCGTTCTTCATCCCACACAGGGCGATGTGAAAGTAAACGGCCGTATTTCTGCGCTTTTGGAATTGGGTGCCGGTTTTAACAGAGAATATACCGGTATTGAGAATATATACTTAAACGGTACGATGATTGGGTTCTCGAAAGAAGAAATCGATGCAAAGTTAAAGGATATTCTGGATTTTGCAGACATTGGAGACTTCGTATATCAGCCTGTTAAGACATATTCATCCGGTATGTTTGTGCGTCTGGCGTTTGCGGTAGCAATTAACATTGAACCCGAAATTCTGATTGTAGATGAGGCTTTGGCGGTAGGTGACGTATTCTTCCAGGCGAAGTGTTATCGTAAGTTTGATGAATTTAAGAAAAAGGGCAAAACCATCCTTTTTGTAAGTCATGATTTGAGTAGTATTGTAAAATACTGTGACCGCGTAGTCTTGCTTAATAAGGGTACGAAACTTGGCGAAGGTAAGGCCAAGGAAATGATTGATGTCTATAAGCAGGTGCTTGTTGGCCAGTATGATGAAAATGAGAACAAAGAGGCAACGGAAACTACTGCAAACATTGATGGCGGTGCCAACGAAGAATTGCTGGAATACGGTTCCAGAAAGGCTGAAATTACAGAGTGCTATATTACCGATAACAAGGGGAAACGAACGAATGCCTTGATTAAGGGTGAGCCTTTTACCATTCATATGAAGGCTTCTTTTGCGGAACGTGTACAGGCTCCTATTTTTGCTTTTACCATCAAAAATGCAAGAGGTACGGAGATTACAGGCACCAACACTATGTTTGAGAAAGCTTTTATGGAGGCTGTGGATAAGGGCGTAATCAAAGAAGTAACGTTTAGTCAGAAGATGGATTTACAGGGCGGTGATTATTTACTGTCATTAGGTCTTACGGGCTACGAGGGAAGCGATTTTACGGTGTACCATCGTCTGTATGATGCGGTAAGTATCAGTGTTATTTCTGACAAGGATACTGTGGGATTCTATGATATGAATTCTAAAGTGGAAGTCAAAGATGCCGAAAAAAACGGCGAGAAAGATAAAATTATTAAAATGCCTCAGGCAAGATAAGGCTTATGAGGGCGGAGGAAAGATGCAGGAACAAATCGGAAAGATTATTCTTGATAAAAAATATTATCCCGGTGTGGATTTGTATTGTGACGGTGTGATTGAAGACGAGATTCTTGACATTGTGCAAACAACCAAGCCGGAAAATTACCGTAAGGTGATTGAAGAGCGTGCCAGTTGGCCGATTTTTTATCATCTTTCTTCTTTGCGCGAAAACATTGTGGAATGGCTTCCACTTGGGAAGAATGATAAGGTTTTGGAAGTTGGTTCCGGTTGTGGTGCTATTACAGGTGCCCTGGCTCGTAAGGCGGGAAGCGTGACCTGTATCGATCTTTCAAGAAAACGCAGTCAGATTAACGCTTACAGACATCAGGATTTGGACAATATCTATATTCATGTCGGCAATTTTAAGGACGTGGAGAAGGATTTGGACTGCGATTACGATTATGTAATGCTTATAGGCGTATTCGAATACGGACAGGGTTATATGGGGGCCGAAACGCCCTACGAAGATTTTATGAATATCTTAAAAAAGCATTTGAAACCCGACGGACGTATGGTGATTGCCATTGAAAATAAGCTGGGACTTAAGTACTTGGCGGGATGTAAAGAGGATCATACCGGCAAGTATTTCGACGGCATTGAAGATTATCCTTCGGGAGAAGGCAGTGCGAGAACCTTCACAAGAGAAGGTCTTGAGAAAATTATGAAAAAATGCGGCGTAGAGGAATATTCCTTCTATTATCCGTACCCGGATTATAAGTTTCCAAACACGATATTTTCGGATCGAAAGCTTCCTAAAGCGGGCGAGTTATATCAGAATATCCGTAATTTTGACCGGGATAGGGTGCTTCTGTTTGATGAGCAGAAAGCCTTTGATATGATTATAAGGGAGGGCTCTTTTGACCGATATTCCAACTCTTATATGGTGGTGATTGGACCGGAGTTTGCAACGGAATATGTGAAATATTCGAATGACCGTGCGCCTGAATATGCCATTCGTACGGATATTGCCAAAGAAGCAGGAAAGTGCATCGTACGTAAATGCGCCAACACAAGTCAGGCGGAGGCACATATTTCCAATATGGAAAGTATGTATGCAAGACTGAAAGAGGCTTATGAAGGCACAGGACTTGAAATAAATACCTGTCAAAAAGGTGCTTGCGCGGAATTTGAATTCTTAGAGGGTGTTACCTTGGAAGAAATTCTGGATGAACTTTTAATGAAGGATAAAAAAGAAGAATTCCTTGCGTTGACAGATAAGTACCGCACCATTATTACAAAAGGTTGCGAGGCTGAAATTGCGAACTATGATTTGATTTTCCAGAATATTATGGTTAGCGGTGAGCGATGGGTTGTAATTGATTACGAATGGACGTTTGAACGTAAAATTTCTGCGGAACTTTTATTCAGAAGAGCGATGTATTGCTATTTGGCAGACCGTAAGAACAGGGAAAAGGCAAAAGAATGGATTGTAGAATTTTACAAGGATGCTACCCTGTTTGAAGGCGAACTCTGGGAGACTGTTTTAAAAGGTGAGAAAGAGTTCCAGCGCTTTGTGCAGGGAGATTATATGGCAGTATCTGAATTGCGTCACGCGATCGGTAATCCTGTGTATTCCCTGGATTATCTTTTGGATGCGGTGGGTGCAAGAAACAACGGAATTCAGATATATGAAGATTACGGAAAGGGGTTCACGGAAGAACAGTCCTATCGTATCCATCAAATTGCCCGCGTAGGCGATGTATATGAGTTCGATATAAAATTAAATCAGGATTTAACAAATATCAGAATTGACCCTTGTGACCGACCTTGTATTGTAAATGTTGAGTCTGTTTTGTTTGAGGGTGAAGAAAAGGTATCTGCGCTTGCAGGAAAGGGAAAGAACGGAATGCGATCCCATAATGGTGTGAGACTGACGGATACATCCTTCTTCTTTGCGGATTGCGATCCGCATTTTCAGTGGAAGGTATCAGAATATGCCAAGAAGGCGGATGCGGTATTGCATGTAAAGTTGAAGATGGAATATCTTTCGCCGGAAATTGCACAGAAGTTGTATGCGGGTTTTGGCATCAAAGGAAAACTTGGGAGTGGTAGATAAGAATGCTAAACGGTCTGAAACGAAAAATTCAGAATTGCATGATTGAGCGTTGTGTCAAAGAGTATGAGGCAGATTTAAAAGCACAGCAGAATGCCTACGATGCTTTTATGTTAAAACAGGAAGAAAACCTGCGCCGTACTTATGAGAACAAGGCTTGTGATCTTACTGCCAAAGTTGTGACGAAAGAAGAATTTGTAGAATTCTGCGGAAGTTTCGAACAGATTTGCGAGGATGTGCTGGTTGTGGTAAATTCCTGCGGTGTCCTAAATCCTGTGGCAGAAAAGGCAATTTTATGCTGTTTCGAAGAGCATCCACAAGGTAAGCTATTATATGTTGACGAAGATGTGTGTATTGGCAAAGAAAGGGATTTGGAAACCTTCCGTCAGAGAGGCGTGAAGCTATCGGAACGTTGCTATCCGAACTTAAAGCCTATGCCGTCGCCGGAGACATTTTTGTCCTATCAGTATTTGGGAAATATTTGGGCGGTTCGTACGGAATTGTGCAGAGAAATTGAGTGGCCGGCAGATTGTGATCAGAAGCAGACGGAGTATGCATTTTTATTAAAGGTGTGGGAAAAGGTCGGAGTATCCGGGGTTTTGCACTTGCCCAAGATTCTGTATCACAAGTTTGAACAGAGAAGAAAGCACGAGAACGGTAACTTTTATTCCAGGGAAGAAATGGAACGTGCATTGCGGGAAGAAGACTCCTATGAGGGAAATGAGTCCGCTTATAATGCCATAAAAGAGGCATATTTCCATAGACGAGGCATTGAATGCAAGATGAGAGAGGAAGACGGATATTCCTATCCCGTTTATTCTGTGCCTGCTGAAACGCTGGTCAGTATATTAATTCCTTCGAAGGATAATCCGGAGGTGTTGCGTAAGTGCATTTCGTCCATATATAAGAAGAGCACTTATAAAAAGTTTGAAATCGTTGTGGTGGATAACGGAAGCAGTGAAGAGAACAAGGCGATTATAGAGAGAATGAAAGAGGAATATCCTTTTACCTATCTCTACCAGCCTATGGATTTTAATTATTCCAAAATGAACAATATCGCAGCAAAAGCAGCAAAGGGCGCTGTATTGCTGCTTCTGAATGATGATATGGAAGTGGTAACACCGGACTGGCTGGAACGTATGGTGGGACAACTTCTACAGCAGGGCATCGGTGCCGTAGGCGCGAAACTTTTATATCCTGATTCAACCTTAATTCAGCACGTGGGCATCACCAATGCAGTAGACGGGCCGGTGCATAAGCTTCTGAGAAAAGATGATACGGCATCGTATAATCACGGAAGAAACAAGCTGATTTACAACGTAATCGGCGTAACCGGAGCTTGTTTGATGGTTCGAAAGAGCGACTTTGAGAGGCTGGGTGGTCTGAAAGAAGATTTGAGGGTTGCCTATAATGATGTGGATTTGTGCTTTTCGTTATATGAAGCCGGTCTTCGCAATGTCATTCGAAATGACGTGATTCTGTATCATCACGAATCGTTAAGTCGTGGTGCAGACATTATGTCAGAAGAGAAAATGAAGCGCTTAAAATGGGAGCGTGACTATTTATACAGCTGTCATCCGCAGTTTTATTGTAAGGATCCTTATGAGGGTGCTAATAACAGCGGCGGTGCGGAATTCGGTGTACAGATTCAACCGGATTATGATCGTAGCCGAGGTAAAAAGGACGGTGTTTCAGTAAGCAATGTTAATTATACGGCATATCCTGCAGGAATTTATGTGGGCTTTGACCGCATTGAGAAAGACGCATTTTTAAAAGCGCGGGAGCAGGATATTTATGTGCTACAGGGCTATGCAATTCTGCCGGAGTCGGATAACTGCAGGTATGATTTTGAAATGATTTTCCAAGGAGAAGGTCAAGGTTACCGTCTGCCCGTGGAAAAGAAATTGCGCCCGAATATGTCGGCTGGTTTTCCCAATGCAACGCGTTTGGAACTTTGCGGCTTCTATTGCTGGGTTACGGCTGCTGATTTGCCGAAAGGGGATTACCGCATCGGTTTGTATGCAACAGACCGCTGTTCACGCCAGAAACTTTTTCAGGATACCGGACGTGTGCTGACCATAGAATAAAAAGAATATAAATGCAATACGGAGATTGTCATGGACAACGAGAAACAGTTGCAGGAGCTTAACTTTTATAAAGAAGAGCTTCGCAAATTAAAAGAAGAGAATATTGAACTTGCATCCAAAATCACCACGCTGGAAGCGCAGAAGGGTGAAGTGGAGCAGAAACTGGCGCAGATTAAAGGAAGCCTTCCCTGGAAGCTTTCCAAACCTTTGCGTCTGATTCGCGTGGCTTTTATCCGTTTGGGATATTATAAGTCGCCGAAAAAAATTGCCCGCAAAATCCGCAATAAGCGCCTTGAGAAACGTGCATATAAGTATTTCGGAACCGAGTCTCTTCCTGATCATACAACACGAATGGAGCAGGAGAATTGGGAGTTTAGAGAGAGTCATAAAATTTCCATTCTGGTGCCTTTGTATAATACACCGGAGAATTTCCTCCGTGAGATGATTGATTCTGTGCTTACCCAGACCTATAAAAATTGGGAGCTTTGTCTGGCGGACGGTTCGGATGCGGAGCATGATTTCGTGGGTAAAATATGTCTTGATTATGCGGAAAAAGATAAGCGCATCGTATATCATAAGTTAGAGAAAAATGAGGGGATTTCCGGAAATACCAACCAGTGCTATAAGTTGGCAACCGGTGATTATATCGGTTTGTTTGACCATGATGATATTCTTCATCCGTCGGTGCTTTTTGAGTATGCAAGAGTCATTGAGGAAAAGGGTGCCGATTACGTTTATTGCGATGAGGCTACTTTTACGGGGAATAGTATCAATAATATGATTACCCTGCATTTTAAGCCGGATTATGCGGTAGATACCTTGAGAGCAAACAATTATATTTGCCATTTCAGTGTGTTTAAGAAGACACTTTTACAGGAAACGGAGCTGTTCCGTAAGGAATGTGACGGAAGTCAGGACCACGATATGATTCTTCGTCTGACGGGGATTGCGAAGAATGTGGTGCACGTGCCCAGAATCCTTTATTATTGGCGTGCCCATGCGGGCAGCGTGGCAAGTAATATCAATGCCAAGACCTATTGTATCGATTCTGCCAAAAGAGCGGTTTCCGATCATTTGCATAAATATGGCATTTACAATACAGCCATTACAAGTACAAGGGCGTTTGAAACCATTTTCCGCCTGCAGTATGAGTTAACAACAGAAGGTATGGTTTCTGTAATCATTCCTAACTGCGATCACGCAGAGGAACTTCGTAAATGTGTGGAAGCCATCCGTCGAAAGAATTCTTATGAGAATTATGAAATTCTTATTGCAGAGAATAACAGCAAGGACGAGGCTACTTTCCAATATTACGAAGAATTGAAAAAAGATCCGAAGGTGCGCGTATTAAAGTACGAAGGCGAATTCAATTATGCCCGTATTAATAACTTTGCGGCAAAAGAAGCTAAGGGCGAGTTTTTGCTTCTTTTAAATAATGATGTGGAATTTATCAATAATGATTTTATCAAAGAATTATTGATGTATGCCCAGCGTAGTGACGTGGGTGCGGTAGGCGGTAAACTGCTGTTCCCTGACGATACCATTCAGCATGCGGGTATTGTGATTGGCCTTGGCGCGCACAGAACGGCAGGACATATCCATTATAAGGATGAAAATACACACATCGGCTATATGGGACGCTTGTGTTATGCACAGAATGTGTCAGCGGTAACCGGCGCAGCGCTTATGGTTAAGAAAGCAGATTACGACGCCGTTGGCGGTTTGGATGAGAATTATGCGGTGGCCTTGAATGATGTGGACTTTTGTCTTCGTTTAAGAGAAAAAGGTCTTTTGAACGTGTTTACACCGTTTGCAGAAGCTTATCACTATGAATCGGCATCCAGAGGACTGGATACGGTACCTGAGAAAGCCAAACGATATGAAGAAGAGTGCGCACGTTTTAAAGAACGATGGAAAGTGCTTCTTTCTAAAGGGGATCCTTACTACAATCCGAATTTTACCCTGGACAGAAGCGATTATTCGTTGAATGTGCCGAAAAAATAGTTGTAACAGGCTTAAAAATAGGAAGTTTGCAGAGGGTGTTTCGACTTGAATATTCTGCTTATATAGTGTAAAATCTTTGTGGGAAATTGAAAAAATTGGGGAAATAACATTTTATTGGGCGAAATGCCCGCATCTTGATTGGAGGCAATGTATGAATTACAAAGATCAGTATCAGTTTTGGTTGGAAGATGATTATTTCGATGCAAAGACCAAGGAAGAGTTAAAGGCGATTGCAAACGATGAAAAGGAAATTGAAGACCGTTTTTATCGTGAGTTGGAATTCGGTACCGGCGGTTTAAGAGGCGTAATTGGTGCAGGTACCAACAGAATGAACCTTTACACCGTACGTAAGGCAACCCAGGGTCTTGCTAATTATATTTTAAAAATGGGTACACAGGATAAGGGAATCTCTATTGCATATGATTCACGTTTTATGTCCCCCGAATTTGCAGATGAAGCAGCACTTTGTATGGCTGCAAACGGTATTAAGGCATATGTATTTGATGCGTTAAGACCTACACCTGAGCTTTCGTTCTCAGTTCGCTATTTGGGATGTACTGCAGGTATCGTAATTACCGCAAGTCACAATCCTCCTGAGTACAATGGCTACAAGGTATATTGGGAAGACGGCGCACAGGTTACTTCACCCCGTGATGTGGATATTATCAACTGCGTAAAGGCAGTAACTGATTATCATACAGTGAAAACTATGGATAAGCAGGCGGCAATTGATGCAGGTCTCTATATTACCATCGGTGCAGAAGTGGATGATGCTTTTATTGCAGAATTAAAGAAGCAGATTATCAATCCTGAAGTAATCAAAGAAGTTGCAGATGATATTAAGATTGTATATACACCGTTTAACGGTACCGGTAACGTTCCTGCACGCCGTATTTTAAAAGAAATTGGCTTCAAGAACGTATATGTGGTACCCGAGCAGGAAATGCCGGATCCTAAGTTCACTACTTTGGATTATCCGAATCCCGAAGATCCTAAGGCGTTTACACTTGCATTAAAACTTGCAAAAGAAGTGCAGGCTGATATTGTACTTGCAACCGATCCCGATGCGGACAGACTTGGTATTTATGCATATGATACCAAGAGTGGCGAGTATGTTCCTTTTACCGGAAATATGTCAGGTATGTTGATTGCGGAATATATTTTAAGCCAGAGAAAAGCTAAGGGCATTATGCCTGTAAATCCTGCATTGGTTAAGACAATCGTTACAACCAATATGGCAGATGTAATTACCAAGGCATATGATGTGAAATTAATTGAAGTATTGACAGGATTCAAATACATCGGTGAGCAGATTAAGTGGTTTGAAGAGAACAATACTTATAATTATGTATTTGGTTTGGAAGAAAGCTACGGCTGTCTTGCAGGTACCCACGCAAGAGATAAGGACGCAATTGTAGCGGTTATGTGTCTCTGCGAAGTAGCTGCATGGTGCAAGAAGAACAACAAGACTGTTTGGGATATGATGGTTGAAATGTATGAGAAGTACGGCTATTTCAAAGAAGATTTATATACCATTACTATGAAGGGTAAAGACGGTGCAGAGCAGATTGCAGCAATTATGGAGAAACTTCGCGCAAATCCTCCTAAGGAATTCGGTGCTTGGAAGGTAAAAGAAATGCGCGATTATAAGAGCGGTAAGACTATAAATCCCGAAACCGGTGAGGAAGGTGAAACAGGTTTACCTACTTCAAACGTTCTTTACTTTGATTTATCCGATGATTCATGGTGTTGTGCAAGACCTTCCGGAACAGAGCCTAAGATTAAGTTCTACATGGGTGTTAAGGGCAGCAGTTTGGAAGATGCAAGTGTAAAAGTAACAGCGTTAACAGACGCTTTAAAGGCAAAGCTTGACTAGTATAAGCCTTTTATGAGGTGGACTGATGGGAAAAGGTTTGGATTCCATTGCAAAAACAAGAAGATACCTTCGCAGAAACGGTTTGAAAAGAACCGTTTCTGCTGTTATGGAAAGAATCAGTGCGCCAAAGTATGAAGAATTTAATTTTACCCCTCTAACAGAGGCGGAATTCAAAATAATGCAGGAATACAAGTTTGTAAATCCTGCCAAGATAAGCATTTTGGTTCCGGCGTATCGAACGAATCCTATCTTTTTTAGAGAATTATTGGATTCGGTGATTGCGCAGGTCTATCCATATTGGGAGCTGGTGATTGCAGATGCCAGCGGAAATAATGATTTGGAAGCAATTGTGGACGAATACAGAGGCAAACTTTCGCAAGAAAGCAGTATCGTATATCTGACACTTGAGAATAATGACGGTATTTCCGAGAACACCAATGTGGCTTTAGAAGCTGCGACAGGAGACTATATCGGTCTTTTAGATCACGACGATGTGCTGACGCCGGATGCTTTATTTTATGTAGGGCGTGCAATTGAAAAAAGTGCGCCTGTTTTAATTTATTCTGATGAAGACAAGACAGATGCGGAACTTAAAACCTTCTATGAGCCCAATAGAAAGAAGAAATTAAATCTTGATTTAATTTTAACCAATAATTATATTTGTCATTTTTGCGTTATGAAGGCAGATGTGATGAAGAACTTGAAATTCCGTAAGGAGTTTGACGGTGCCCAGGACTTTGATATTATCTTAAGATGTATTGCAGGGCTTAACGATGACACAGAAGCGATACATATTTCACGTATTCTGTATCATTGGAGATGTCATAATGAATCTACGGCAGTGAATACGGATTCAAAGCAATATGCTTATGAAAACGGCAAGCTTGCGGTAGAAGATTTTATCAGAAATCGCGGTTGGAAGACCAAAGTGGAGCATATGTCTCATCTTGGCTTTTACCGGACAACCTATGAGCCGGATCTTTTCAGTAATCGCCCGGAGGTCGGTATTGTGGCAGGGCCTGTTTACAAGGACGGTAAAATCATCAGCGGTGCCATGAAGCGTGACGGAACAGTGATGTATAAAGGATTGCCAAGAGGTTTTAGCGGATATATGCACAGAGCGGCACTTATGCAGCAGGTTGGTGCAGGTGATGTGAGAAATATGGTGATTCGTCCGGAATTGCAGGAGTTATGGGATAAAGAAGTCGCACCTAAGATGCATGAGAAAGGTTGCGATTATGCCGAATTGAGTGTGGCTTTTTGCGAGCAGGCAAGATTGAAAGGCTATGTGGTGGTATATGATCCGCAATTAGAGGCGAAACATTGAGTGTAGCGCGATAATTTAAATAAAATATTTAATTTATTTGGCGAGTATATTTACTGCGTTGATATAAAATGTGACAGAAAGGGTGGCAGGGTGAGTAAAACAGCGGTTGTAATCCCGAATTACAATGGAATAAAGTTTCTTCCGGACTGCCTGAATTCTTTAAAAAAGCAGTCTGTCGAGGATTTTGATGTGATTGTGGTGGACGATTGTTCCACGGATGAAAGTTTAAATGAAATTGAATGCAACTTTTCCTGGGTGAAAAGTGTCAAAAGAAATAAGAACGGTGGATTTGCGGCTGCGGTGAATGACGGGATTCGTTTTGCGAAGGACCTTGGCGCCGAGTATGTAATCCTTTTAAATAATGATACGGTTGCAGATGTTGCTTTTGTTGAGAAAATGACAGAGGCATTGGAGGCAGACGAGAAGATTTTTTCCGTACAGGCTAAAATGCTTTCTTTAAAAGAGCCTGAAATCATTGACGATGCAGGAGATTTTTATACGGTTTTGGGCTGGGCCTATGCAAGGGGCAAAGGAAAAAGTGCGGCTAAGTATACTGAAAGAGGTCGGATATTTGCGGCCTGTGCCGGTGCGGCGATCTATCGAATGTCGACTTTGGATGAAATCGGTGGATTTGACGAAGCACATTTTGCTTATTTGGAAGATGTTGATATCGGGTATCGTTCCGGACTATATGGGTATTATAATATGTATGAACCGGAGGCTATTGTGTATCATGCGGGAAGCGCTACTTCGGGATCAAGATATAATGAATTTAAAATACGTCTGGCGGCAAGGAACAGTGTGTATTTAATTTATAAAAATCAGACAATTTTACAGATTATTTGGCATTTCTTCCCTTTGCTGGCGGGTTTTGCCATTAAGCAGTTGTTTTTTATATTGAAAGGATATGGCAAAGTGTACCACAAAGCGGTGCTGGAAGGGTTTAAACAGTGCGGGACCAAAGAAATGAAGGATAAGCGTGTCGGCATTGTAAAAGGGCATTTTAAGGATACCTGCAGATTGGAGTGGGAGCTTTGGATAAATATCCTGCGAAAAATAATGTAATAAACTTGAATTTTTTGTAACAATATTGTAATATAAATGCTGTATGTAGAAATATAGGTGATGATTATGATTAAAGATAATCAGAGATATTTAAATCGTCTCCACGTTGTGTTGGACGTTGTGGTTACGATTGTATCATATATTGCAGCATGGTGGCTCCGTATTGTTGTATTTCAACAGCCCGGTGAGGGGACTTTGGAACCGGAGACTTATTTTGTTGCACTTTTAGGTATTGTACCTATATATATGAGTTTGTATTCCGCTTTGAATTTGTATAAGTCAAAGCGTTATTCCAGCGCAAAGAGGGAATTTTTTGATATTGTTAGGGCAAATTTTGTTGGTTTGGTAATTTTCTTCGTTGCCCTTTACATTATAAATGAACCGAATTTTTCGCGTTCGGTAGTGTTTATTTTTTGCACGTTAAATGTTATTTTGACGATTGTGGTACGAAACGGAATCCGACTGTTTTTACGTCAAATACGAAAAAAAGGATATAATGTAAAGTATATTGTATTAGTCGGATATTCTAGGGCTGCGGAAGAGTATATTGACAGGATTATGGCAAACCCGCAATGGGGATATGTTGTAAGAGGTATTTTGGATGATCATATTCCCGCAGGTACATTGTACCGGGGTGTAAAAGTGGTTGGCAGAGTGGACAATCTCTATTATGTATTGCCCGAGAATAAGTTGGATGAAATTGCTATTACACTTTCGTTGGAAGATTATGACAGATTGGAAGAAATTGTCGGCTTGTGTGAAAAGTCAGGTGTACATACTAAATTTATACCTGATTACAACAGTGTAATTCCCAGTAGACCATACACAGAAGATTTGTCGGGGCTTCCTGTAATTAACATTAGAAGAGTTCCGTTGACAAATACGATGAATTGGGTTATTAAGCGAATGGTTGATGTTATAGGTGCGTTGTTTGCGTTAGTAATTTTTTCACCTATAATGTTGATTTCGGCGATTGTAATTAAATGTTCAGGTGGAGGTCCTGTAATTTTCAAACAGGAGCGCGTGGGCCTTCACAATAAAACTTTTAAAATGTATAAATTTCGTACTATGACGGTTCAAAAAGAGCAGGATGAAAAGAAAGCTTGGACGGTTAAGAATGATCCGCGTGTTACAAAGTTCGGAAGTTTTCTCCGAAAGACCAGCTTGGATGAAATTCCGCAGTTTTATAATATTTTAAAAGGCGATATGAGTCTTGTAGGGCCGAGACCTGAAAGACCGGTATTCGTAGACAAGTTTAAGGAAGAAATTCCGCGTTACATGATTAAACATCAGGTGCGCCCGGGCCTTACAGGTTGGGCACAGGTAAACGGTTATCGTGGTGATACATCGATTCGCAAGAGAATTGATTGTGACATATATTATATCGAGAACTGGACCTTCGGTTTCGATATCAAAATTCTGTTTTTAACAGTGTTTAAAGGATTTATTAATAAAAATGCTTACTAATGGAGGATGTTATGAGCACACAGCAGAAAGGCAGAAAGAATGCACGAAAGAAGAAAAACTCTAAGGGTAAAATGATACTCTTGATTGTAGAGGTAATTATTCTTGTAGGAGCAATCGCAGCATTGGGATTGATTTTGAAAACAACCGATAAGGATACTGGTATCGTTAAATACGATATCAACGATGTTGAAGTTAGTCCGGATGTAAAAGAGAAATGGTCGCAGGTAGAAGAAACTTATACCAATATTGCATTGTTTGGCGTGGATGCCCGCAACGGTAAGTTGTCTACGGGAACACGTACCGACACTATTATGATACTTTCGGTAAATAATAATACCGGTGAATCACGCTTAGTATCTGTATATCGTGATACCTACCTTAATCTTGGTAATGATGTATATAATAAGTGTAATGCGGCTTATGCGAAGGGCGGTCCCGAGCAGGCAATTTCTATGCTCAATATGAACCTTGACTTGTACATCACAGATTTTGTAACCATCGGTTTTGAAGGTATGATGGAAGTGGTTGATGCAGTAGGTGGTGTTGAAATTGATATTAAGGAAAATGAAATTAAGCACTTGAATAATTATCAGGCATCAATGTATGCGACAGAAGAAAATCCTAATAATCTTACAACGGATTATGTAGCGATTACGGAACCCGGTGTTCAAACATTAAGCGGTTATCAGGCAGTGGCATATTGTCGAATCAGAGCGGTAGGCAATGACTTTGGTCGTACTGAGCGACAGAGAAAGGTATTGCAGGCTGTATTGGATAAGGCCAAAACCCTTTCGCCCAGCCAGTTAAACGATATTGCGGATGATGTGTTCCCGATGGTAGCAACATCATTGGATCTTGATGAAATTCTTTCGTTGGTTGCTAATGTAAGCAGTTATGAAATCGTTGGAAGTAGCGGTTTCCCTTTTGACACCAATATTACTACAGGTAAAATCGGTAGCAAGGGAAGTTGTGTTATCCCGATGGATTTGTCTACCAACGTAGAACTTCTTCATGAGTATTTGTATCCTGAAATCGACTATACTCCTTCACCTGAAGTGTTAGAGTACAGTGATATCATTGAACAGCATACGTCACCTTATGTGGGTACGATGTCAAAAGATGAAGAATTAAATTAAAAATGGCAAGGGACCCGAACGTATTGGGTCCCTTATTTTAAATTATGGAAGGTGTTAAAATGCAAAAGCCAACAGTGGATATTATACTGTTAACTTATAAACCACAGAAACGGTTAACCAAAGTAATAGAATTACTGGAGACACAAACATATCCTGTTAACAGAATAATTATTATGAATACGGAAGAAAAGTATTGGAATACTTTTTTATACGGAGAAAAGTTATTAAAAGTTTATGATAACGTGGAAGTTCATCATTTGTCTAAAATGGAGTTTGATCACGGCGGAACCCGTAAGCAGGCGGCAAAACGTTCCAAAGCGGATTATTTTATATGTATGACGGATGATGCGGTTCCGGCAGATGAAAATCTGGTGGAAGAACTTTTAAAACCTATGATTGAAAAGAAAGCGGAATTCTCTTATGCAAGACAGTTACCGAATGAAGATTGCGCTGTAATAGAGCGTTTTACCCGCAATTTCAATTATCCGGCTGAAAGTTGCATTAAGAGCAAAGAGGATTTGGAGCGATTACAGATTAAAACATATTTCTTCTCTAATGTATGCGCAGCATATAGCAGAGAAATTTATGATAAAATCGGCGGCTTTGTGGATTGTGCTATTTTTAACGAGGATATGTATTTTGCAGCAACGGCCATTGAGGAGGGATATCGCATTGCCTATGCAGCGGATGCAAAGGTATATCATTCCCACAATTATAGAAATAGGATGCAGTTCCACCGCAATTTTGATAACGGAGTATCTCAGGCTTTGCGCCCGGATATTTTTGAACATATATCTTCTACAGGTGAAGGAAAAAAAATGGTAAAACTTACCATAGAATACCTAAAAGAACAAAAGAAGCAGCACTTGATTCCGAAGTTGATTATTTCCAGTGGCTTTAAGTATATAGGCTTTAAATTGGGAATAAATTATAAAAGACTTCCGCATAATTTCGTGTTAAAATGCACAATGAACAGGGAGTTCTGGATGCGTCAGAGTATTTTGACGGCGACCCAGAACATAGATCCGAACAGGGGATGCGGTATGTCCCCGGACGAACGTAAATAGGAGGCTTCTTTTATGTGTGGAATTGTTGGATATGTTGGTAAAGAGCAGGCGGCGCCTATTATTTTAGACGGGTTGGAGAAACTGGAATACCGCGGATACGATTCGGCGGGACTTGCTGTATATAATGGAAATAAAATCCAAATCCGTAAATCAGTAGGCCGTTTGAAAACCTTGGTGGAACTGACCCACAGAGGTGAAATGATGCCCGGTAATCTGGGGATTGGGCATACCAGATGGGCGACCCACGGGGCACCGACTGATGTAAATTCGCATCCGCACTATAATGCAAAAGAAACCATTGCGGTAGTTCATAATGGTATCATTGAAAATTATGTGAAACTACGTAAAAAGTTAGAGAATAAGGGTTATGAGTTTGTATCCGAAACGGATACGGAAGTTTTGGCCCATTTACTGGATTATTATTATAAAGGGAACCCCCTGGAGGCAATTACTAAGGTAATGCACCGCGTGGAAGGCTCCTATGCGTTGGGAGTTATTTTTGCCGAGCATTCCGATCGTATTTTTGCGGTGCGAAAGGCAAGTCCTTTGATTGTTGGACAAAGTGAGGAAGGCTGTTTTATTGCGTCTGACGTGCCTGCAATTTTAAAATATACACGCAATGTATATTTTATGGACAATTATGAGGTTGCATGCCTTCGGAAAGATGATTTGACGTTTTATTCTTCGGATGAAGAAGTCATTGTAAAAGAGCCCGTGACCATTGCATGGGATGCCGAAGCGGCTGAAAAAGGCGGTTTCGAGCATTTTATGTTAAAAGAGATGTATGAGCAGCCTAAGGTTTTAGAAGAGACCTTACGCAAATGCATTTCTAAAGGTGAAATTCAAATAGATGAATTAAAAATGACGGAGGAAGATTTCGGTAGGATTAGCAAAATTTACATTGTTGCCTGCGGCTCTTCTTATCACGCCGGCGTGACCGGAAAATATGTCATTGAAAATATTGCCCGAGTGCCGGTGGAGGTGGATTTGGCATCGGAGTTTCGATATCGCGACCCGATTATTGATGAGAATGCGCTGGTCATTGTAATCAGTCAGTCCGGAGAAACGGCAGACAGTTTGGCTGCAATGGCAGACATGCGTGCGCGAGGCGTCAAAGTGCTTGGCATCGTAAATGTGGTTGGCAGCAGTATTGCAAGAGATGCGGATTATGTCATGTATACCTGGGCCGGACCTGAGATTGCGGTTGCTACGACCAAAGCCTACAGCGCACAGCTTATGGCCCTGTATTTGTTTGCCATGAAGCTTGGTAAAATCAAGGGCGCGTTGTCGGATGATGAGTTTAAAACGATGCTTGATGATATGAAACTTTTACCGCAACAGGTAGAGTTTCTTTTATCCAACCAGCGTAAAATCCAGAAGTTTGCCAACCGTTACGTTGCGGCAAAGAGCATCTTTTTTATCGGGCGAGGCATAGATTATGCCATTTCACTGGAAGGTTCGCTTAAGTTAAAAGAGATTTCATATATCCATTCGGAGGCTTATGCGGCAGGGGAATTGAAACACGGCACGATTTCGCTGATTGAGGAAGGCACCTTGGTAGCTTGCGTGGCAACCCAGGAGCATTTGTATCAAAAGACCATCAGTAATATGGTCGAAGTAAAAGCTCGCGGAGCCTTTGTGCTTGCGGTGACCAATGAGGGAAATTATGAAATGGAAGCGTCAGCGGACTATGTAATTTATATTCCGAAGACGAATCGATATTTTACAAATACGTTAGCAATCATTCCTTTGCAGTTGTTTGGTTATTATGTAGCGGTAGGAAAAGGTTGCGATGTGGATAAACCCAGAAACTTAGCCAAATCGGTTACGGTAGAGTAGAAGGATAAATAGAGAATGAGAGAAACGGATGAAGAGTTAAAAGAGAAAATAAAAGATAAGATTGCGCCATTTAAGAGAAAGTTAATCTCAGCAATAATCGGTACCGTGGTTACTTCGATAATCGGTGTTTTCGGTGCCAAAGAAGTCATACCGAAATCCCCGCTTGAGGAAGCTGGCGAATATATGGAGTCGGATCAGTTTGCGGAAGATGTTAATAAATGGCAGAACGTAGCGCAATTGAATGTGGAGGCATCTAAATCTCTGGTGGGAATTTATCCTGATACAAAGTCGGAGGCAGATAATGTGAATTCTTCCGAATATGCAGACGCAACAGGCGTTATTATTGATATCTGCAATGACAAGATTGTGATTGCCACGTCGTTAAGCCGTATCCCGGGAGATAAAATATGTGTGCAAATCGCAGAACAAAGTGATATAAGTGCGGTTGTCAGAAACATTGATTCCAATACAGATGTTGCAATTATAATTGTAAATACAGAAGATTTACAGACCGAGACGTTAGCACTGATTAAAGCCGTAACACCGACTTCAGAAGACGTTAAAAGAGAGATGACAGCATACGGGGCTGCGTTTTATTCAGATGGTAATGTGGGATTTTTACCTGCGGATGTTACAGACGCAAAGTATGAGCAAACTCTGCAGGATGGGCAGACCTTGTCTTTGGTAGAGATAGGTGGTAAAGATGAACAGGCAGAGACAAACAGAATCTATTATACGGAGAACAAGGAAGTGCTCGGTATCAGTTTTACCGGTGAAGTAGGTAACCCGGAAGAGGGTTGCGACTATATTTTACCGATAGAGATTGTATTGCAAATTGCAGGCTTGGACGGAAATCAATAGTAAACAGTTTCCCCACACACTCATCACAGATTTATCACAGGCAGACTTTATAGTAACTTTCGTACAAAAACGAGATGTACCATAAGGAGGATTTTATATGAATGAAGAAATGAATAACGGTAAGAGAAAGGGCGGATTTTGGAAACGCTTTTTGGCAAATATAGGATTCGGTATTTTATTCGGAGTATGCGCAGGCATTGCCTTTTTTGGCGTAAAATTGGTGTATGAAATTGCGCCCGTGGATGAATTGCTTGTAATGAGCGGTTTAAAAGAAGCACCCGAAGAAAAAGAGCTTGAATTATGCTGGACATTTGGTGACAGCGGTGTGATTATTGCACAGACAAATGCAATGGAAATCGGCGCCGAAGAAGTAAGCGGAGAAATTCTGAATGTGCAGGAAGTTGTAAAACAGACAATGCCTGCGACCGTCAGTGTCAGTCTGACGGCAGATTATCATATTTACGGAACTGTGCAGGAAGTGAATTCTGCAGGTTCGGGTATTATTGTAGGACAAAACGATGCGGAGCTGTTGATTGTAACTAATTATCACGTGGTTGAAGGCGGTAAGGAAATTAAAGTGCAGTTTTGTGATGGTACGGAAGGAAATGCAACCGTAAAAGGGCAGGATATTCCTATGGACTTGGCTGTTATGTCGGTGCCTTTGGATGAATTGTCGAAAGAGACCAAAGACAATATTAAAATTATTCAGTTGGGTGATTCAGACGCCTTGGAAGTTGGTGAGCCGGCTATTGCAATCGGTAATTCATTAGGTTACGGACAGTCGGTTACAACCGGTGTTGTCAGTGCCTTAAATCGCGAAATGACATTGGAAAATGGTGAAAAGGGCACTTTTATCCAGACGGATGCTGCGATTAACCAGGGTAATTCCGGTGGCGCACTTTTAAATAATAAGGGCCAGTTAATTGGCATCAATTCCAATAAATTAGGCGGTACTTATGTAGAAGGTATGGGTTATGCAATTCCCATTAATGCGGCAGAGCCTATTATTTCACAGTTGATGAATAAAGAAGAACTGGTGGCATTGCCGGAGGATGAGCAGTCATACCTTGGCATCAGCGGTGCAACTTTAAGCAGCAGCCAGGCTGCGATGCAGGCTGTGAGACCGCCGGTAGGTGTTTACGTGGCGGGTATTATCAAAGGCGGACCGGCAGAACTTGCAGGACTGAAGCGCGGTGACGTAATTACCAAGTTTGAAGGGAATTCCATTGCAACCATGGAAGAGTTGCAGGAGTATCTGGCGGCATATCCTGCGGGCGAGACCATTATTTTAACCTATGAACGTTTAGAAAACGGTGAGTATGTAGAGTATGAGTGCGCAGTGATTTTACAGAAGAAAGAATCGTAAAAAAGATATAGAGGAGCGTTATGAGTTTAGAGTTTGACGAGTTGGAAGAAGAGAAGAGAGAAGAAGTAGCGGAAGCGGTTGATGTTGAAATTGTGGAAAAATCAGTCGGTGCTACAGATAAAGCGGACGATAAGAAAGAAAGTGATAAAGAGGACGATTACGAAGATGTTTGTTTTATGTGCAGACGTCCGGAACATATTACGGGTAAAATGTTTAAATTGCCCAATCATATCTGTGTTTGTAATGATTGTATGCATAAGACAATGGATACGGTCAGCCAGTATGATTATCAGGGAACCTTAAACCACCCGGGAATGATGATGACTCCGGAGGAGTTTAACTCTTTCCAGAATCAGTTTCCTAATATTACTTTTATGAATTTGTCTGATTTGCAGGGACATGGCGGTATTCCCAACAAGCAGAAATTAAAGAAGAAAAAAACAGCAGAGGAAAGCAAACAGGAAGCACCTGCAATTGATATTAAAAAGATCCCCGTACCTCATAAAATCAAAGCACAGCTGGATGATTATGTGGTAGGACAGGAACATGCCAAAAAGGTGATTTCTGTTGCGGTTTATAACCACTACAAGCGTGTTGCAACCAATACTATGGATGAGATAGAAATTGAGAAGTCTAATATCCTTTTAATCGGTCCTACCGGTTGCGGTAAAACCTATTTGGTAAAGACGCTGGCGAAACTTCTGGATGTGCCTTTGGCGATTGCAGATGCAACTTCTCTTACCGAAGCAGGTTATATCGGTGATGATATCGAAAGCGTATTAAGCAAGCTTCTTGCGGCAGCAGGGAACGATACGGAGAAGGCCGAACGCGGTATTGTTTTTATCGATGAAATTGATAAAATTGCCAAGAAAAAGAATACCAATTCCCGCGATGTCAGCGGTGAATCCGTGCAGCAGGGTATGTTAAAGCTTTTGGAAGGTGCGGAAGTCGAAGTGCCCGTGGGTGCCAACAGCAAAAATGCAATGGTGCCTTTGACAACCATTAACACCAGAAATATTCTTTTTATCTGTGGCGGAGCTTTTCCGGATTTGGATGAAATCATTAAACAGAGATTATCAAAGCAGAGCGGTATCGGTTTCAATGCAGATTTAAAAGACCGCTATGACAAAGAAAAAAATATCCTAAAGAAAGTAACGGTAGAGGATATCAAGAAGTTTGGTATGATACCGGAATTTGTGGGTCGTTTGCCGATTATCTGTACGATGGAAGGCTTAGGCAAGGATATGCTTGTCAATATTTTAAAAGAGCCGAAAAATGCTATTTTAAAGCAGTATCAGAAACTTTTGGAACTGGATGAGGTGCAGCTGCTTTTTGATGATGAGGCCTTGGAAGCCATTGCTGAGAAAGCGATGGAGAAAGATACAGGTGCCCGTGCATTGCGTGCCATTATCGAAGAATTTATGCTGGATATCATGTATGAAATTCCAAAGGATGAGAATATCGGTACGGTAACCATCACTAGGGAATATATTGAGGGCAAGGGTGGACCGAGAATTGAAATCAGACAGAATGCCAAGAAGAACAAGGCAGAGGATTAATTGCAGCATATAGCGAACGAAAGAGAGTGTGTATTGTAAGCTTATTAATTCGGAGCGGTATGTATTATGCAGAATAGTATTGCATAAACTGTAAAAACTGCAGTTGGAGCAAAAGAATATGGATTGCAGAACCCGCATTGTATCAAACGATTATGCCGATTTAATGGTTGATTTTGATTTGGAAGTAAATAATTTAGAAAATACCGCAGGTGACTTCTGTTTTTATGAAATAGAAGACAACCTGCGGATTTTTTATGTGAATCGGGAAGAGTTGCCGGATTTATCGGTGTCGGATTACAGATATTTGTATCTACCGGGGTGTTACGGTTTGATGCAGGTTGGAGATGCAATTCCAAGTGTGGGGTTCAATACGGCAGCGTTGGAAGCGGTAGGGAGTTTAAAGGTGCAAAGAGAACCCTTAGGACTGACGGGACTTGGTTGTGTCTTTGTTTGCATTGATTCCGGAATTGATTATGCAAACCCTGTTTTTCGACGAGCTGACGGCAGCAGTCGTATTCTTGCCATCTGGGATCAGGAGGAGCAGAGCGGAACGCCGCCGGAAGGATTCTTGTATGGGAGTGAATATGGGCGAGAACAGATTAATGAGGCACTTAGTTCGGATAACCCATACGCGATTGTGCCCACAAGGGATATCGCAGGGCGTCACGGAACAGCACTTGCAAGCATTGCAGCCGGCAGCAGTTTGGAGGAAGGGACCACTTTCTTAAGTGCAGCGCCGGATGCGGATATTGTAGTTGTAAAATTAAAGCAGGCAAAGCCATATTTAAGGGAATATTATTTGGTTCCGCAAGATACGCCCTGCTATCAGGAAACAGATGTGCTTACGGCTTTAAAATATGCTGTGGACTATGCGGAAGCACTTCGCAGACCGGTGTGTATATGTTTGGGAATAGGGACGAGTTTCGGGGATCACGCGGGCAATTCTATATTGGAAAGATACATTAATCAGCTAAATGCATTGCGCAATGTTGCAGTGGTGCTTCCTGCGGGTAATGAAGCGAATGCGGGGCATCATTACAGGGCATCGTTTGGGGCAGATGATGTGGATGTAGTACAAAATGCGGAAATAAGAGTTGGAGAAGGAAATCGAGGATTTTTGGCAGAAATATGGGGGAGCGTACCAAGTCTTTTCCGTATTTCTTTGCGTTCCCCCGGTGGGGAGGAAATCAGGGATATTTCATTTCGGCTGGATACGACACGGGTATATGATTTTATTTATTCAGATACACGGGTTACGGTGGATGCACTTTTGGTAGAACAGGTTTCGGGACAACAACTGGTGGTCATGCGCTTTGAGAATCCGACGCCGGGAATTTGGACTATCGGTATTGAATTGGAGGAAGAAAATATTCCTGCGGTATGCGACATTTGGTTGCCGATACAACAATTCCTGACAGGTGCGACATATTTTTTGGAACCTACGCCGTACATTACACTCACAATGCCGGCGACCGGAGCATCTGCAATATGTGTATCGGCCTATAATTTGGATACCGGCGGTTTCTTTCAGGAATCGGGGCGCGGATTTACACGGGCGGGCATCATAAAACCTGATTTTGCAGCGCCGGGCGTAAATGTAGCAAGTGCAATCGGTGCTGTCAGCGGAACCGGTGCTGCCGCGGCATTAACAGCCGGTGTAGTATTACAATTTATGCAGTGGGCAGTGGCAGAAGGCAGGCGTCCGTTGGTAAACGGCTCAGAAATTAAAAATTATTTGATTCGAGGAGCGCGGCGGGAAGATAATCTTACATGGCCCAATCGGGAATTCGGGTATGGGAAGCTGGATATTTATGAAACGTTCGAGCGGTTGAGAAGAGTATGAAAATTAGAACGGATTTTATAAAAATAAAATAGCTGGGTGAAGGTGTGGATTAAAATTATTTACATCCGAAATATAAGAAAAATAAGTGGTTTGAAGGTTTAAAATAGTCTAACAAATCAAATGAATTGTTAAAAGTGCCGATTTTTTATTTTCTGAAAAATCGGTCTTTTATTTTGGCAAAACTTGTGTTATATTCGAAAATACCTTCTGAAACAAGCTTTTTGAAACAGGGCTTATTTCAGTTCTTTGCGAAGTTCGATTCGCAGACGCAGCAATGAATTCTGCATTGCTGAATTTTCCATGGAAATACAATTGAATATTGTAAAAGAAACGTTTCTCGTAGAAGTTGTATGTATGAAAGGAGAAAATAGTTGAAAAAATTTGTTCGTATGAAAAGACGATTTAGTTTATGTTGCGTTGCTTTTATGGTAATTGCTTTAATCTGTATTCCAATGTATATTCATGCGGCGGATACGGTATTGACACATCCGTTGTATCACAAGCATGTTGTGGGCTGTCAGAATACATTGTATAAGACGATATCAGCTGACAGTTCCAGTGTGTTAAGAACGGTAAATACAGATACCTGTAGCTGTGGTGGACATCATGATTATTATGAGTTTACAGCATCCTGTTCCTGTGGAAGAACATGGTATACAACGGGGCATGCATGCATTAATAGTCCTGTAGGAAGTTATCATGGTGGATGTAGTAATTATTCCCAAATTAATTGTGATACATCTCATTCGCATCCTTATATGGATTATGTCTGCGGAATGGATGAAGAAACAGTAATAGATGTAATTAATGTGAGTATCAGTACATCATTGCCGGCAAAAGAGATTATATTAAAAGCCTCCTCTGAGGGAATGTTGGAAGATGTTCGTTTGGCTTGGGATGGTACCGAGAATTTGAGCGAGATTACAGTTAGCGAAAATGGGGAATATTTGCTATATGTAACGCATGCGGAAAATGGAATTGAATATGTATCTCAACTTCGCATAGAGGTTGGTAATATTGACAATGAGTTGCCGATTGTAAGCGACATTGTAGCTGATCAGAATAATTTTACATCAGGAAATATTCTGTTGTCTGTTGAGGCTGAAGATGCTTTTGGATTGCCGGAAGAATATGTAAGTTGGAATGGTGGCGAGTACGGAAATGATAATTTCTATGAAGTATCAGAAAACGGAAATTACAGTGTTACCGTAAAGGATATTGCAGGAAATACAGTGACTAAAACAATTGATATCGGCAATATTGATAAGGCTACACCGGAAATAAAAGATGTGCTTATATCGCCCACACCTTGGTATTCCGGAAATTGTGAGATTACAGTCATAGCCGAAGATATTGGAAATGGAAATGTGGGAAGTGGACTTGCAGAGCAGGCCTATTCTTTCGATGATGGTGAAACATGGATTGAGAGCAATCAATATGAATTATCGGAACCGGGTATTGTAATTATAAAAGTAAGAGATGCAGTCGGTAATATTGCAGAGAATGAAATAGAAGTGGTAAGGCAGGCGTTACCTGTTGTTGATAATAGTAACGGTGGAAATGGTGCACCGAATAACCCTAATTACGAAGGAACAGCTCCGGAAACGAGCCCAATATTGCCGACAGAACCGAGTCATAAAGAGAATATTAGTAAAGCAGATGATGAGAATAAAGAAATCGTTGAAGAGCAGAATAATCAAGGAAAGGAGGACCGTTCTTTAAAATATACTTTTTTGCCGGAACCGCAATGGAAAGAAGTGGTAGAAACTCAAGTGCAAGAAGAAGCGTTATATGCTGAAATGGAAAATAAGGAAATGGTTGTTTTGGAGAATAATGGAAATGATATTAATTGGCTGTTGATTTCGGGGATATCAGTAGTAGGGTTCTTTTTGCTAAGCACTTTTATCTTTTTTGTATATACATTGTTTGGAATGTGTCGCATTTATGAAGTGGATAATCGCCAAAGAGAGAAGCGCATCGGAACGGTAGGCCTTCGTTTGCAACAGAATGGGTATTCTGTAAAGTTGGGTGAATCAATCATTCATAAAGCTAGTAGCAGAATTTTAAAAGCAAAGCTGCCTAAATGGTTTGTGAAAATTGCAGCTTATAAGCCTTTTAAAATTATGGTCGGCGAATCCGTAATAGATAAATATGTGGAAGGAGAAGTTGATTTTCATATTAGTTCATAATATATAAAAGGGGAAAGCGTAATGCTTTCCCCAAATGAAAAAAGAATATTTTATTTAAAAAGTTTATTTTTCATAAAGAAGATGGTTACCAATAAACCTAAAACCAAGGATGTTGCAACGATAATGACAAATCCAAAAGGGCTGTCTGCAAAAGGCATACCGACAGAAGCAACGTTCATACCGTAAGCGCTAAAAATCATGGTAGGGATAGATAAAACAATTGTAACAATCGCAAGGGTTTTCATAACCGTATTCAAGTTGTTGGATATTACGGAAGCGAATGCATTGGTCATACCATTTAAGATGCCGTTGTAAATGTTTGCCATTTCGATCGCCTGCTTGTTTTCGATAATTACGTCTTCCAGCAATTCTTCGTCTTCCGGATATTTCTTAAAGCGTTCATTACGGAAAAG
>CAZQBM010000024.1:0-35734 GCA_964591945.1 uncultured Lachnospiraceae bacterium
AGAGATAACAATAAAAAACATAAAATTCTACTATATTATCATAAAATCCTTCTACCGCCAATAAGGCGGTTTTTTTTATAATGGTACTATAGCAATTTGACAAAAAATGTATTTTGGAGGGAGAGATTACAATGAGTAGTAAAACTGCAACAATTCGTCCCTTTGGGATGAGGGACAAAGTAGGTTATATGTTTGGTAATGTGGCAAATGACCTTACTTTTATTATGGCAAGTATGTTCCTGACGGTATTTTATACAGACGTTCTGCATATCAATGCGGCGTTGGTAGGAACTATGTTTTTGATTTCAAGAGTTGTAGATGCTTTTACCGATACGGCAATGGGAAGAATTGCAGATAAGGTAAAAGCAGGCAAGGGTGGTAAGTTTAAGCCGTGGCTTATCCGTATGTGCGGTCCTGTAGCTTTGGCCAGCTTTTTAATGTACCAGACCGGTGTGGCGGAACTGGATATGTGGGTCCGTATCGTGTATATGTTTGTTACATATCTGCTTTGGGGTAGCGTATGTTATACCGCAATCAATATTCCTTACGGTTCCATGGCATCCGTTATGAGTGCGGAAGCAGATCACCGTGCGGCACTTTCTACTTTTAGAGGTGTGGGTTCCTTAATTCCCCAGGTGCTGGTAGGTGTGGTAATGCCTATGTTCCTTTATACTAAGTTAGAAGACGGGACCCAGGTAGCAAATGCAGGAGCATTTCCTATTGTGGCTTTAGGTCTTGCTATTGCGGCAGCAGGCTGTTATCTCATTTGTTATAAAATGTGTACAGAGCGTATCGAAGTGCAGAAGAAGGAAGAAAGCGTTTCTTTTGCCCAGACATGTAAAACATTATTTACCAACCGTGCGTTAATCGGTATTGTAATTGTGTACATTTGTTTCCTTGGCGCACAGATGTTAAATCAGACTATAAACAACTATATTTTTAAGGATTATTTTAACAATACAATGGGTCTTACCGTAATCAATGCAGCAGGTTTTGTTCCGGCATTGGCACTTGCACCGTTAGCGGTTCCTTTGTCAAGCAAGTTCGGTAAAAAAGAGATTGGTATTATAGCAGCAATCATGGGTTCTGTTTCCTATGCCCTTCTCTTTGTACTTCATACACAGAATATGTGGTTATATGTAATTCTCAGCATTTTAGGTTCATTGGGATTCGGTCTTTTTAACCTGATTATCTGGGCATTTATCAGTGATATTATCGATGATCACGAAGTGCGTACCGGAAATCGTGAAGACGGTACTGTTTATGCGGTATGTTCCTTCTCTCGTAAGATTGGTCAAGCCATTGCCAGTGCCATGGGTGCATGGTCTCTTTCACTGATTGGATATGTGGAAGGTGCGGCAAAGCAGACGGATGCGGTTAACAACGGAATCTATAATATTGCAACTTTAATTCCTGCAATTCTTTATGTAGTGGTTGGTCTTGTTCTGGCATTTGTATATACCTTGAATAAGAAGAAGGTACTTGAAAATGTGGAAATTTTAAAAGCGAAAAGACAGGAACAGTCAGAGGATGTAACTGCAGAATAATACACAGATGATAGGAGTGTCCGGCGGATGCTCCTATCTTGCAAATAGGAGACAAAGAATGCGAAATATATGGAATATCAATCAAGACTGGCTATTTATAAAAGATTCTGCAGAGGTGCCTGCAGTATTTGAAGATGCTGGTGATAAAATCAATTTACCCCATACCTGGAATGGTATAGACGGACAGGATGGCGGCAATGATTATTTCAGGGGAACCTGCTGTTATTGTAAAAAAATTGTGAGAAGCGAGCTTCCCGAGGGTGAAGTGTTTTATCTGGAAATCACAGGTGCCAATGCTTCCGCAGATGTATATTTAAACGGCAAACATCTGGCGCATCATGACGGCGGATACTCAACCTGGCGCGTAAATATTACGGAGAATTTGGAAGAAGAGAATTGTCTTGTAATCCTTGTGGAAAACTCTATTAACGAGGTGGTTTATCCACAGACTGCGGATTTCACTTTTTATGGTGGCTTGTATCGCGACGTAAATGTGATTGCTGTACCCGCAACACATTTTGATTTGGATTATTTCGGCGGCAACGGCTTGGTAATCACTCCTGTTATGGAAGGAGCGGATGCCAAGGTGACTGTTGAAACCTGTGTGACAAATTTGGCAGAAGGCGACCGTATTTGCTATGTGCTTACCGGCGGGGAAGGCAATGTAATTTGTGAAGAAAATTCTGAGAGTTTAAAAACAGAATTTATCATTCAGAATGCCCATCTTTGGAACGGTATCAAAGATCCTTACCTGTATCAGGCAGAAGTATCCCTGGTACGTGAAGGGAAGGTAATTGACAGTGTTACAAGCCGTTTCGGTTGCAGAAGCTTTGAAATCGACCCGGAAAAAGGTTTTATTTTAAATGGTAAGGAATATCCGCTTCGCGGGGTATCCAGACATCAGGACAGATGGGAAATCGGTAATGCATTGTTGCCGGAACATCATATCGAAGATATGGATTTGATATGCGAAATGGGTGCCAACACCATCCGTCTGGCACATTATCAGCACGATCAGTTCTTTTATGATTTGTGTGATGAGAGAGGTATGGTAATCTGGGCAGAGATTCCTTATATCTCAAGACATATGTCTACCGGAAACGAAAATGCCGTTTCTCAGATGAAAGAACTGATTGTACAGAATTATAATCATCCGTCCATTGTGGTGTGGGGCATCTCAAATGAAATTACTATGGACGGTGCCAAAGACCCGGATATGTTGGCATTACATCATCGCTTGAATGACATGGTACATGAAATGGATAAAACCCGTTTGACAACAATAGCATGTATTTCCATGTGTGATATGGATGAAAAAATTGTTCACATCACGGATGTTGTGGCATACAATCATTATTTCGGTTGGTATGGCGGAAGTACGGATGATAATGCGGTGTGGTTTGATAAGTTCCATGCAAAGTATCCTAACCGTTCTATTGGTTGCAGTGAATACGGTTGTGAAGCCTTAAACTGGCACAATTCTAATCCGAAGCAAGGGGATTATTCTGAAGAATATCAGGCATACTATCACGAGGAGCTGATTAAGCAGTTTTTCACCCGTCCGTATTTGTGGGCAACCCATGTATGGAATATGTTTGATTTTGGTGCGGATGCCAGAGCAGAGGGCGGAGAAAATGGTCAAAACCACAAAGGACTGATTACCATTGACCGTAAATATAAGAAGGATGCTTTTTATGCATATAAGGCTTGGTTATCCGATGAACCCTTTGTACATCTTTGCGGTAAAAGATATATTGACCGTGTGGAAGATGTAACGAAGGTTACGGTGTATTCAAACCTTCCGGAAGTAGAGCTTTTTGCAAATGGTAAGTCTCTTGGTACGCAAACTTCCGAAGAGCATTTCTTCTACTTTGAGGTACCTAATAGCGGCGAAACAACTCTTAAGGCGGTGGCAGGAGACTGTACGGATGAATCCGTAATCCGCAAGGTAGAATCCGTGAATCAGGATTATATTCTCCGTGAGCAGGGAGCGGTGCTTAACTGGTTTGATATTACCGAAAAAGAAGGCTACTATTCCCTGAATGACACTCTGGGAGATATTATGAAGTCCTTCCGTGGCAAGTTTTGGTTTGTGAAGCTTTTTATGGCCTTGGCAAAAAAACAAAGCGGTCCGAAAGAAAAAGGTGAAAAGAAAAAGAAGAAAAAAGGTAAAATACCGGATTTGAACAGCGGTGTAATGAATATGATCAGTGGTTTTACAGTGCTTCGTTTCACGGGAATGTTAGGCATGCGTAACATCTCCTTTACAAAGGAAGAGTTGCTTGAGATGAATTGTCAATTAAATAAAATACGTAAGCCAGCCAAGTTACGCGAGTAAAATATGAAATTTTTTATCTGATATTAGTATTTTACAGCAAAGAGAATAAAAACATAAAAATTATACGAAAAAAACAAGAAATTATACTAACGGCAATAAAAATACTTTCGATATAATGGACATAGTGGAAAGAGTAGTCCAAAGAAGGTATTCATATAAATTAGGAGGTAGAAAAATGCCAATGCAGATGGGGTTTCGCTGGTATGGCGAAGGCAATGATAAGATCAAACTTTCTGACATCAAACAGATTCCCGGTGTAACAAGCATCGTTTGGGCTTTGCATCACAAAATGCCCGGTGAAGTTTGGGAAAAAGAAGAAATTGCAGAAGTAAAAGCACAGTTGGATAAGTACGGCTTTAACATGGACGTGGTAGAGTCCGTAAATGTACATGATGATATCAAAATAGGTAAACCTACGAGAGATATGTATATCGAGAATTACAAGCAGTGTATTCGCAATCTCTCTGAGTTTGGGGTTAAGGTAATCTGCTATAATTTTATGCCTATCTTTGACTGGACAAGAAGTGATTTATTCCATCCCGTAGGCGATGGTTCCACAGCACTCTTCTATCAGAAAAATATGATTCAGGATGACTACAATGCCATGGCAAAGTATATCCTTGATTTTACAGAGAAGTATAATATGTCCTTCCCCGGCTGGGAGCCTGAAAGAATGGCGAAATTGGACCAGTTGTTTAAGGATTATAAAGACGTGGACCATGAGACCTTGTGGGCGAATTTGAAGTATTTCCTTGAGGCAATTATGCCGACCTGTGAAGAATGTAACATCAAGATGGCGATTCATATGGATGATCCCCCATGGGATATTTTCGGTTTGCCCAGACTCCTGATTAACGAGGCGAACATCGACCGTTTCCTTAAAATGGTTGACCACCCTTGCAACTGCTTAACCTTGTGTTCCGGTTCTTTGGGTGCTGACCCTGATAATGATGTGGCAGCCATCGTTCGCAAACATTGCGACCGTATTGCCTTTGCACACATCCGTAACGTAAAGCATTTCGAGAACGGTGATTTCTCAGAAGCAAGCCACCGTGATTGTGACGGCGATACCGGCATTCTTGAAATTTTAAAAGCATACCATGACTGCGGTTATGAAGGTTATATCCGTCCTGACCATGGCAGACATTTGTGGGATGAAGGCCCCGGAAATGTACGTCCCGGTTATGGTTTGTACGACAGAGCATTAGGCGTTATGTATATGTTGGGCGTGTGGGACATGCTTGACAGACTCGATGGAAAAAGATAGGAGGAGACAAAGATGATTCATATTCCCATTCAGATTGATTTTAAGGATAAAGTAGTAGTTGTGACCGGTGCAGGCGGTGTAATCTGCGGCACAATGGCAAGAGCTTTTGCACAGTGCGGAGCAAAGGTTGCAGCTCTTGATTTAAATGAAGAAGCAGTGAAGAAACTTGCAGACGAATTAAAAGCAGAAGGCTTTATTTGTGAAGGTTACAAAGCAAACGTATTGGATGCAGATGCGTTAGAAGAAGTTCACCAGAAGGTGCTTGCTGACTTAGGTAAGTGCGATATTCTTGTAAACGGCGCAGGCGGAAACAACCCCAGAGCTACAACAGATAACGAGTATCAGCATGAAGCAAAAGAAGGCGGTAAGTCATTCTTTGACTTAGGTGCAGACGGCGTGGATTTCGTGTTCAAGTTAAACTTCCAGGGAACACTTCTTCCCACTCAGGCTTTTGCCAAAGATATGGTAGAGAATCAGAAGGGTTGTATTTTAAACATTTCTTCCATGAATGCATATACACCGTTGACCAAGATTCCTGCGTACTCAGCAGCGAAGGCAGGTATCTCTAACTTTACACAGTGGCTTGCTACTCACTTTGCAGGCACAGGAATCAGATGTAACGCAATTGCACCCGGTTTCCTGGTTTCAGCACAGAACAAAGCATTGTTATTCAATGAAGACGGTACACCTACCGAAAGAAGTAAGAAGATTCTGAACAGCACACCTACCCATCGTTTCGTGGATGCGGATGAATTGTTAGGTGCAACACTCTTCCTTTGTGATGATAAGAGCGCAAGTGCTATCACCGGCGTTGTGTTGCCGGTAGATGCAGGCTTCTCAGCATATTCAGGTGTATAAAAGTAATTTATCATTCTCCGGTATAATAAAAACAGCTACGATACTCTTTAAAGAGATATTGTAGCTGTTTTTATATGTTTTATGATAAGTATTATCGAATCTGTTCTTCTTTTATATCGTCCTGACGGATGAGGTTTCCCTTTGCATCAATATAAAAGGTGATAGTCCATTCGTCACCCCATATATCCAGGTATTCTGCGTTTATTTTATAATAATAATTGCCACCTTCCAAAGGGGTTGCTTCAATTTTATAAAAGTGATCTATATTGAAACTGTTATTCAGAAAAATGAAGGTTTCTCTTAAGGAATCTTCCTCAAGGGTATCAATACCGGCTTCGTCCAGGAAATATGTTGCATGAAGCTGGGAATAAATATATTCAAGGAGGTCTGTTTCTTTATCGTAGGGATAAAAGGTATACCATGTTCCGTATTCCAGTTCGAATTTGATATATTGGCGATTATTGTCTACGATCAACAAACCTCCCGTCTCAAACTCTCCGTCGCGTGAAGTAAAATATACGGCAGTTTCATTTTCTAAAATCCCGCCTTCGGGTGGATTGGCAAAGTGCGGAACGCCGGCTTCGAAGATGGCGAAATCGTTTACTGAATATCCGTCGGGATGAACAGCCTCATTATAATAGATATCAATATCATAATCCCAGTCATATTCGGCATCTTCCGGCAAATAAATATCAATATAGGCAGCATCTGTTTCACAAATCCACTTTCCCTGCACCAATTCAAACAGTTCCATTTGTTCTATTGCGTAGTCGGAAAGTGCTGTAGAATCGCCGTTATCAGGATAGAAATAATACCAGGGTGATTCTGTGTCCATTGTTTGAACATTTTCTGTAGCCATTAATTGATATCTGATGTAACTTCCGTCGTTTGCAACCAGGAGATAGCCAATAAAAGTATCTTTGTCATCAATAGAGGTAATGGTAATTGCGGTTTCATCAGAAGCAGCAACTTCGCTGTCGTTCTCAAAACCATAGGTCAAGTCAAAGATAGGGTCATTGCTTAATACACCAAGATCTGCTCTGTATAAATAACCCGGAAACGTTAAATTCGCATCGGAAGTATCTGCTTTATAGAAACGCATAGCAGTAATTTGATTTTCGCACAGCCAATCGCCTTCAATCAGGGCAAAAATTTCTTCTTCCTCCGCGGTATAAGTATTTGTATTGGCATCTACGGGAATGCCGGAAGGCGGTTCCTCTTCGGAATAGGGATTTGCGTTACAGGCACAAAGAAGCATCATCGTTAGAAGAAGTAAACCTGTCATTATTTTTTTATGCATAACGTTATCCTTTCTATTTAAAATGATTCTAAACTATATGTTCTAAATATAATACGAAAAAGCCATAGTAATTTATGGCTTTTTTATTAAATTAAGTATTCTCTTCATCATTTTCTTCAATGTCTGAAATGGGCAGGCTGAAAATAAACTCACTGCCTTCGCCTTCGGTACTGATTACGTTAATATTTTCTCCGTGTGAACGGATGATTTCGCGGGTGATGGAGAGGCCCAGGCCAGTGCCTTTTTTATCCTTACCACGGGAAAGATCCGTTTTATAGAAACGGTCCCAAATCTGACGGATGCTTTCTTTCGGGATGCCAATACCGGAGTCCTTCACACTGACGAAAACTTTGTTATGTTTCTCAATGGTTTCAATCTTAATATCCGAATCTTTGTGGCTGAATTTAATGGCGTTATCCAGAAGGTTATACAGCACCTGCTGAATCTTAGTCATATCTGCGTGAACAAATAACTTATCCCCGGTTAAAACCAGTTTCAGGCTGATTCTTTTTTGGCGACAACTACCTTCAAAGGTAGCCGTGGTTTTGCGGATAATTTCGTTAATATCAAAATCACTTTTATCCAGAATCATACCGTCGGTGTTTAGGTTGTTCAAGGTTAAAAGGCTGTTGGTCAGCTTGATCAAACGGTCGGATTCATCGCGGACGATGGTCAGATATTTCTCGTACATTTCCGGCGGAATAGTGCCGTCCAACATGGCTTCCGAATAACCTTTGATTGAAGTTAAGGGTGAGCGGAAATCGTGGGATACGTTTGCCACCAGCTTCTTCTGGTCGTCTTCGCCGCGTGCCAGCTCGCTTGCCATATAAGAAAGGGATGCTGCCAGGTAACCGATTTCGTCGCCGCTGTCTACCTGGAACTGATAGTGGAGATTTCCGGTAGCATATTCTTCCGTGGCCTTGGTGATTTTACGCAAAGGTCTGTACACCAGGTTGGTGAAGAAGATTAAAATAATCAAAGACAGCAGGAACAGAATCACAAGCATAATATACGAGATATTCAGCAGCTGATTTGTAAAATCATCAATGCTTTCCATCGTGGAATGAATGACTACATAGCCCTGAACCTTATAGTTGATGATAATAGGCGCGGTAACACTCAACACCTCTTCTTCGAAGCTGTTAAAATACCTGCCCACCGTGTAGTAATTACCAGCAATGGTGGCAGGATCGAAGTCTTCCACAATAACGGGATTCTCAATATCCACGGGAACGGAAGAGTCCAGAATAATGGAGCCGGAGGGACTGATAATCCAGATAGTGGAGGACAAATAAGCGTCCAGCATATCAATTTCTCTTTTAACAATATCCAGGGATGTTTTGCTATTGTAAAGGTCTGTTGCATAAGTATCGGCAATTATGGTTGCCTCCGTATACAGGGTTTCGGCCTTGTTTTGCGTCAGCATGTTTTTGGTCATATTGGACACAAAAGTTGCCACAACAATAAAGCCGAAGAAACCGAAGATTAAATATGCAAGCAGGAATTTCAGATACAGTGTTTTCTTCATATAAAATTTCCTAAATCATTTCAAGGATTCTTAAAATTGTGGTTTGGACATTATAAAAATGTAATGTAAAAATCAGTTTATTTTATAACTTCAAATTTATATCCTACGCCCCAAACCGTGTCAATGTGCCATACGGGGTGGTCGCTTAATTTCTCACGGAGACGCTTGATATGTACGTCTACGGTTCTGGTATCGCCGGCGTACTCATAGCCCCAAATCTGGTCCAAAAGCTGCTCTCTTGTGAAAACCTGATTGGGTGAAGAAGCGAGGAAATAAAGAAGTTCCAATTCCTTGGGAGGCATATCGATGGATGAGCCTTTGTAAATAACGGAGTAGTTGGAGAGACTGATTTTTAAATCAGGATATTCCACCAATTTCTCACCGGTAGGTGCAACGGGTGCCTGGGTTGCAACCATTTTAAACCTCCGTAAAACAGCCTTCACGCGGGCTACCAATTCTTTGGAATCGAAAGGCTTCTCCATATAATCGTCGGCACCTAATTCAAGGCCTAAAACCTTATCAAAAATTTCTCCCTTTGCGGAGAGCATAATAATGGGCGTTTGGCTCTTGGTGCGTACTTCACGGCAAACCTGATAACCGTCAATGCCGGGAAGCATTAAATCCAGAAGAATTAAGTTGGGTTCAAAAGCATCCACTGCGGTCAGGGCGGATTCGCCGTCATTGACAATCATGGTTTCGAAGCACTCTTTGGTAAGATAAAGAGAGATTAACTCTGCAATATTGTTGTCATCATCTACAATTAAGATTTTCTGTTTGGATACCATAAATTCCTCCTTAAATATATTGTGTAATTTAATGTTTCAGAGCCAATTCGCAAAATCGCATCTTCGATGCTTTTCTTTTGCTCATTTGGGCTTCTCGCCAAATGCTTTTAAGTTGATATTTGTCCTTACAAGCAAGCTTGAAGTCCAAATATCACTTAAAATCGCTTGGCTCTGAAACATTATTTAAATTCAACGATTGTTACACCTGCATCGCCTTCGCCGAATTCACCTAAGCGGAAGGTTTTGACGTAGCGGACGCTTTTAAGATATTTGTGGACACCGGTTCGCAAAGCACCGGTTCCTTTGCCGTGTACAACACGTACACTGGTTAAGTGTGACATATAGGCATCGTCTAAATATTTATCTAAAACAGCCAATGCCTCATCCACGGTTTTGCCCAGAAGATTGATTTCCGGAGAAATGGTGGCTGATTTAGAGAAGGAACCACTGTAGTTGGTGCGTTTGGTTTTCTCTTTGGCAGCGGGCTTTTCCTGAACGATTTTTAGATCGCGGATATTGGCCTTTACACGCATAATACCGCATTGGATAAAAAGTTCGCCCTTTGCGTCGGGCTTGGTGCTGACCGTACCCTTCATCTGCATGGAAATGATTTCTACATTTTCGCCAATAAGTAACTGTTCCGGTTTCAGGATTTCGTGTTGTTCTTTCTGCTTGTTTTCTTTTAAGGAACTGTCTTTGGCGGAAATACGGTCGCGAAGCTTCTGTCTGGTCTTCTCCATTTCGTGGATGGTAGTACCCTTGTGATAAGCGCGGATTGCCTCGTCGGCAGTGTCCTTGGCTTCCTGTAAGATTTCACGGGCTTCTTCGTTGGCCTCACGCAGAATTCGTTCGCGGGATTGTTCCAGCTTCTCCTGCTTTTTGGATAATTGCGCCTTAAGGGACTCAATTTCCCTACGATATTCTTCGATTTGGAGACGCTCGTTTTCAATGGTGACGCGGGACTGTTCCAAATCGGATAAAAGGTCTTCAAAGCTTTCTTCGGCTTCGCTGATTTCGTCTTTGGCTGAGTCAATGATGTCGTCTGCCAAGCCAAGTTTCTTGGAAATGGCAAATGCGTTACTTTTACCGGGAATACCGATTAAAAGGCGATAGGTAGGAGACAAGGTCTCTACATCGAATTCGCAACATGCATTTTCTACAAAATCAGTAGAAAGGGCGAATACTTTCAACTCGCTGTAATGCGTGGTTGCCATCGTGCGGATGCCACGGTCGTGTAAGTGGCGAAGGATACTGATGGCAAGGGCGGCGCCTTCCGTGGGGTCGGTACCTGCACACAATTCGTCAAACAAACACAGGGAATTGGCATCAGCCTGATTCAAAATCGATATAATATTAGTCATATGTGCAGAGAAAGTACTCAAACTCTGCTCGATGCTTTGTTCATCGCCGATGTCGGCAAAAATTTCGTGAAAAACGCAAAGTTCGCTGTTGTCCCTGGCCGGAATATGAAGCCCGGACTGGCCCATGGCACATAAAAGGCCTGTGGTCTTCAGGGAAACGGTTTTACCACCGGTATTGGGGCCCGTAACAATCAAAAGGTCGTAATCCTTGCCGAGACGAATATCGATGGGCACCACTTTCTTTTTGTCAATCAGCGGATGGCGGGCCTTCAGTATGTGAAGACTCTTTTCTTCGTGATAAACAGGTCTCGAAGCGTTCATATCCAAGGCAAGTCCTGCCTTGGCAAAGATAAAATCAAGCTTGGTCAAATTCTGCTGGTTTATGGTAAGCTCTGCGGTATATTCAGAAGCTTTGGCACTCAAATCCGACAGAATTACTTCGATTTCTTCCTGCTCCTGAATGCTTAATTCCTGCAACTTATTATTCAATTCCACTACGGCAGCAGGTTCGATAAAAAAGGTGGAGCCTGCCTTGGACTGGTCGTGTACCATACCGTGCACCATACCCTTATATTCCGATTTGACGGGGATACAGTAGCGGTTGTTTCGCATGGTGATGACTGCATCCTGAAGGTAGGTGCGGTAAGTAGAATTTACCATAGTATTTAACTGGCTGTGGATACGCTCACCGGTGATTACCATACTTCTGCGGATATGTTTCAAGGTAGAAGAGGCATCATCAGCAATCTCTTCTTCCGAAAGAATACATCGTCTGATTTCGCGGGAGAGCTGCACCAAGGGAACCAGTTCTTCAAACAATCCTGTTAAAGAATCGTTAGGTTCTTCCTCGCGTTCCTTGGCACCGTATTGTTTAACCCTTGCGGCACATTCTGCCAGGGAGGCAATTTTAAGAAGTTCCGGTGCGGAGAGACTTCCGCCGAGCGTTAAATTCTGGATAGTGCGGAACAATTCGTAGTTGCCCTGGAAGGTGATGCGTCCCTTGCGAAGGAGTCGCCCTGTAGCATCTGCTGTCTCTGTCTGTGCCTGATTAATGAAGTGAACATCCGACATGGGAGCTAAGGCTTCGCATTCTCTTTTGCCCAAAGGAGAAGAAGCGTGCTCGACCAGAAGGCGGATGATTTTATCATATTCTAAAATTCGTAATGCGCGTTCGTTCATAATATAAATCCTTTCGTCACTATAATAGCATAGTTTCAGCCAAAATGCTATTTTCTATTGCATAGAATTTGTGGTATACTAGACGCAAGATAAAAAAGGAAGCGGCGTGAAGTGACATTTCCTTTTTTGCTCGCAATATGAGCAAATTGTCTGCGTGAGCAGACGTAGAGTGCGAAGCACGAAATTTGCGAATGTTAAGAAAGGTAAAAGAATGAAAGAACATCAGGACAGCGATTATTCGTTTTTACAAGAGAAGATAAAAGAACGCCCGATTAACCGGAAGAAACTCATCAGAACCAGTTTAAACACGGCTATTTTTGCAGTGGTGTTTGGTTTGGTTGCGTGTGTAACCTTTATTCTGTTGGAACCGGTAATTGGGAACTGGCTGAATCCCCAGAAAGAGGACGGCGTTGAGATTGTAACTTTACCGGCGGAGGAAGAAGAAATGCTTCCGGAGGATATGGTACAGGATGAGAATGAGTTAAACCAGAGTGAGAATATATCCAGTGCGGTATCTACGGTGGATCTGCAGTTGTCGGACTATGAAGATATGTACGATAAACTCTATGATGTGGCTAAGGAAGCCGGTCGAGGTATGGTTACGGTGACGGCTATGAGTTCCAATGTGGATTGGTTTAACAATACGTTGGAGAGTGAGAATGAAACTACAGGTTTTATTCTGACGGATAACGGTAAGGAAATCTTAATTCTGGCAGACTATCGTTATGTATCCAAGGCTACGGAAATTATGATTACTTTTACTGATAAAACGAAGGCTCCCGCAGTGGTGAAAAAATACGACCGAAATACCGGTCTTGCCGTTTTGGCGGTGGATATGTCGCTTTTATCTTTGGATACCAAAGAGGCAATCAAGTATATGAATCTTGGAAGTTCCAACAGCGGTAATAAGGTGGGTGACCTTGTGATTGCGGTAGGAAGTCCTTTGGGGTACGTGGATTCGCTTTGCTACGGTAATATTACGTCCCTTGGAAACGAAATTAATACCATCGATATGAATTATAAGCTGATTACTACGGATATTTACGGCAGCAGTAATGCGAGTGGGGCGATCCTAAACACAAAGGGCCAGATTATCGGTATCATCAACCAGAATTATAACAGTCCGGATTTGGAGAATCAGATTTCGGCAATCGGAATTTCTGAGCTTCGTAAGGTGTTGGAAGTTATGTCTAATGCCAACGATATTGTGTATTTGGGATTATATGTAACCGATGTTACGGATGTGGCACAATCGCAGTTGTCGGTACCAAAGGGTGCCTATGTTACGGATATTCGTTTGAGCTCGCCGGCAATGTTAGTAGGTATGCAAAAAGGTGATGTGGTAACTGCAATTGATGATGCCGTGGTTACAAATGTTGCGGAATATGTAAATGAGTTGCGAACTCACGCGCCGGGTGAAGAAGTGACAATTACCATTCAGCGAATGAGTGTGGACGGATATCGCGAAATCGACGTGAAGGTTACGCTTGGTAGGTTGGAGTAGGATTTGTAATATTGCGTGTGAAGTATTTCGCTAAAATCATTGAGATTAAGTTAGCTTAAAAAGATAAAACAGAAAGGAAGTGCGGCGCAAGCCGCCAATATAAAGATGCGTTATATTCAGGAATTAAAAGAAGGAGCGGCGGTAAAAGATGTATATCTTTGCAAACAGAAGAATGCTGCAACAACAAAGAACGGTAAGGAATATTACAATGTGATTTTACAGGATAAAACAGGCACAATTGATGCCAAAATTTGGGATACGGGAAGCTTCGGAATTGCTGAATTTGAGGCCCATGATTATGTTTTCATCAATGGCGAAGTGACTTCTTTTAACGGGGCTTTGCAGGTGAATATCCGACAGGCAAGAGTTGCGGATGCAGGCGATTATAATGAGGGTGATTATTTCCCTGTCAGTTCCAAAAACATTGATGAAATGTATAATGAATTGCTTGGAATTATAGGTAAGATTGAGAATGAGTATTTGAAGAAAATGCTTGAGGCATTTTTTGTAGAAGATAAGATTTTTATTGAGCGTTTCAAGAAATCTTCAGCAGCCAAAAGCGTGCATCACGGTTTTATCGGCGGATTATTAGAGCACACTTTAAGTGTTACGAAACTGTGTGCATATTTTTGTACTACATATCCGGCATTGAAGAAGGATTTACTTTTAACAGCGGCAATTTGTCATGATATCGGAAAGACAAAGGAGTTGTCCCTTTTCCCGGATAATGATTATACAGATGACGGTAATTTGCTTGGTCACATCGTGATGGGAACGGAGATGATTTCGGATAAAATCCGTGAAATCCCTAATTTCCCGCCCGTATTGGCAGGGGAATTAAAGCATTGTATTTTGGCGCATCACGGCAAGCTGGAATTCGGTTCGCCTAAGGTTCCCGCGCTGATGGAAGCTGTGGCATTAAATTATGCGGATGATGCGGATGCTAAGCTTCAGATGTTTACGGAGATTGTGAACAGAACCGATCATTATGAATGGCAGGGATATAACCGTTTGCTGGAGAGTAATGTGAGGTTGACAAGAGGCGAATAGATAAGAACAGATAAAAATGCGAGGAAATCCTGTGACTTGGAACAGGCATAAAAATACAAAAAGAACATATCGACAAGGAAAATAAAGAATATGGATATGTACAAAAAAGGTGACATACTAACTGTCACAATTGATGATATCGACACCGAAGGACAGGGCATCGGAAAGGCAGACGGCTATACACTGTTTGTCAAAGATGCCCTGGTAGGTGATGTGGTAAAAGTGAAGATTATGAAGGCAAAGAAAAACTATGCTTTCGCAAGGCTAGAGGAGGTCATAACGCCCTCCTCTTATCGCATTGAACCGAAATGTGAGCATCACAGAAGGTGTGGCGGTTGTCAGTTGCAGTGTTTGTCTTATGATGCACAGCTTGCCTTCAAGGAAAAGAAGGTACGTAATAACTTGGTGCGTATCGGCGGTTTTAGCGAAGATATAATCGATGAAGTGATGCAACCGATTATCGGAATGGAAGTGCCCTTCTATTATCGTAATAAGGCGCAATACCCCATTGGCAGGGATAAAAAGACGGGAAAACCTGTGGCCGGATTTTATGCACAGCGTACTCATGATATTATTCCCAATACGGATTGTGCCTTGGGTGTGCCTGAGAATGAAATTATTCTTGAGAAAATCCTTGCCTGGATGGACGAGTGTAAGGTGTCTGCTTACGATGAGGAGAACGGAAAAGGCCTTGTGCGTCACGTCCTGATTCGTAAGGGTTTTGTCAGTGGTGAATTGATGGTGTGCCTGGTGGTAAACGGCAGGGAACTGCCAAGCGTTGGGAAGTTGATAGAATCGTTGAAAGAAGTGCCGGGCATGAAGAGTATTTCATTGAGTATAAACCGTGAAAATACCAATGTAATTATGGGTAAAACCATTCGTACCCTGTGGGGAAGCGATACCATCGAGGATACATTGGGCGGTATTAAATTTCGGATTTCGCCCCTGTCCTTTTATCAGGTAAATCCGGTGCAGACCGAGAAATTGTATGCCAAGGCTGTGGAATTTGCAGGGCTGACCGGGAAAGAAACCGTGTGGGATTTGTACTGCGGTATCGGAACGATTTCACTTTTTATGGCGAAAAATGCAGGAAAGGTATATGGCGTGGAGATTATTCCCGAGGCAATCGAAGATGCCAAAGGGAACGCAGAGAGAAACGGTTTTACCAATACGGAGTTCTTCGTAGGGAAGGCCGAGGAAGTATTGCCGGAGTTTTATGAGAGGGTGAGCCGGGAAAGCAATACGAAGGGAGCGTTTGTTGGTGGACAAGCAGAAGAGAATGTTTTAAGCGGCGGCCGGAGTTCGGAGAATGTTGCCCAGGCAACAGATATGCTGCACCCTGACGTGATTGTAGTCGACCCGCCCCGTAAGGGTTGTGATGTGCAGTGTCTGGATACAATGCTTAAAATGCAACCTGAGCGAATTGCGTATGTAAGTTGCGACAGTGCTACCTTGGCGAGGGATTTAAAGATTCTGTGTAAGGGTAGCTATAAACTTGAGAAAGTGTGTTGTGTCGATATGTTTGGGATGACGACGCATGTTGAGACGGTTGTTCTTTTGTCCCAACAACATGCCGACGATTATATCAACATAGAATTAGACCTTGAGGAATTTGACCTTACAAGTGCTGAGAGTAAAGCAAGTTATAGGGAAATCAAGGAATATATTTTCAAAAAGTATGGTACAAAGGTATCTACACTCTACATTGCACAGATAAAACGAAAATGTGGAATAGAACTTGGTATCAATTACAATCCATCGAAAAAGGAAAATGCAAGAGTTCCTATATGTCCTCCTGAAAAAGAGAAAATGATTTTAGATGCCCTTAAACATTTTCAAATGATTTAGGTAAAATTCTAGATGGTTTTCATAAGTGCTATTGAAATGATGCTTTACAAATTGCCCTTGGTAAATGGTTTATCAAGGGCAAAAGTTTATCATAAGCAAGAAATCACAAAAGAGCATTTGGTGTTTTGTATAGAGCAAGTGGTTATGACAATTTTAAGATTATTAGCAGTATTGCAAAAAAGAGTGTCAACTCTTTTTCTTCCTGCGATAAAAAGTAGATTTAGAAATACCCAATTCTTCCCAAGGATTTTTGGCCTTTGGTGGAATAAGGGTATTTTTCTTTGCAAAACGATAGATAGTCGAAAGACTTGTATTTGTTTGCTTTGCTATCTCTGGATAGGCAACACCTTTTTGGATAAGTTTTTTAATGGTGGTGTTTCGTTTGTTCTTTTCCTTTTTTCGTGATACTCGTTCTTCTTGAGAGATGCTGGCAAAATAGGGATTGTAAACATAATCGTCTGTTACATAGATATCGTAATCGCCACTATCTAACCCAAGGTATTCAAGAATGGTAACATTTTTGAAGTATCGCATAGAACATTTTGCATCGTTTTTATAATTCTCCAAGCAATAGGATAATATTTGTTCCAATCGCCTTTCTGGGAGTGGTTGCCTGTAGTTAGCATTGAAGTCTTTTAGAATATCCAATGCAGTGTTGTAATTGTATAGGGAAAGAAGAAAGGGAGCAAGGATAAAGCAACTACAAGTTCTGTTTTCGTGTCCTGGATTGTTTGACGATGCTCTTTCGTCTTGTTGGTAATTATAGACAGCATTTATAACTTTTTTACATCTGGGAATATTAGGTTTATTTATGTTTTGGAAATCCTTTGAGATTTCATAAATTGGGATAGGGTTTGTGAGTTCATATGTGGCATCAAGAAGTTTATCGATATCGAGATAGGGGGAATTTGTAATAGCATAACTTACAAAATGTTTTTGGTTGGATTTGGGATTGTAGGTATGAGGCATACGAAAAACTCCTGATAGTCGTTTGGTGCTTGCTTTGTCGATTGATAAACAAAGGCCTTGGAAATCCTTTATGATTTTTTCGTGTTGGAGTAATAGGATATCGCAGGTTTTCTTATGCTTAAAATCTACCTTGTAAGAAATTGCATTTTCATATACATAAATGATTTGTAACCCTCTACCGGATTTTAAAGCAATATTGTAAGGGGTACATTCATTTTCATTAACTAGCAAATCCAACTTTTGTAAATAGGTGTATAGATTTTTCTCCAATAGGTCGTAAGGTATTTTTGTATTATGACAATCAATATCGACTACACAGCAAGTATATGCAAAAATATGGTTGCTATCTCTCTTAACGCCATTTGAGGTTACTCGAAAATGGTTAGGGGTGTAGTAATAATCAAGGTTTTTGTGGATTTGTAGGGAAGACAAAAAATCAGAGATTTCACTTGTTTTACAGTAATGAAAATTGTTGAATGTTTCGTTGCTCTTGGTACAAATGAAAACATATCCATCATAATTGGTATCGTGGTAGATGTGTTCCCAAAACTCTTTGCATTGGTTGTATTGGTAGGGTTTGAATGAAAATTTGTTTTCTATTGATATCATAGGTTTCCTTTCCAAAAGCAAAAGAGACCAACTCTATTCCAGTGGAATAAAATTGGTCTCCTGCTTTTTCTTAAAATTTTTGTAAGGAAACAATACGAAATTGGATGATAGAAAATCAAATTTTAGAAATAAAAAAATATTTTTCTATAAGTTGATTTTGGTAGAGAAAATTTCTTATAATAAAAATACCTTAGGAAACTAAGGAAAGTTGTGACCGCATAAGTCTCTCCTCCTTCAACAACTTATGTGTGAATGGGTCTGAGATAAAGAAAGAGTAATGACAAAAAGCAAGGGCAAATGTGTCCTTGCTTTTTTGATGGAATTCTTGAAAATACAGATTTAATTTTACTATGCTATTACAAACAAAAAAGGAAAGGAGAGAGTAGAAAACACAACTATTTTGCATAGGAAAACCTATGATTGTGGCAATATGTGAAACTGTAGCTGCGCCACTGTATTTCGATAAGGAATATCGAGAAATAGTCTGAACAAATATACAGTAGATAGGACTAGGCATTAACGAGAATTGCGAAGCAATTCGACGATAATGCCTAGTCAAAGGAGACCAACAAAATGGCAAATATAAAATATCAATTTTTGCAAGCAATCAATGCATCATTTAAAGAGAATATGGATAAGCACAGCATTAAAAAAGTGGAAGGTGCAAGTAACAAAATTTTTTCGTACAGTGCGAGAAAAAATATACTAAATGTAGCAAGTGATTTTGCAAATTTCATCAATAGCAATTATACTGGGGAAGAAAAGATTAAATATATAAGGGACATAGGGGTACAACATATAAATTCTTATCTCATAAGTAAAAAGGATAAATGCACTAGGGAAACAATGAAGCAAATATGTGCCCAACTCAACAAGTTGGAACTTGTTTGTAATTATAAATATCGCCTAAATCTTGATTGGCACACATTTCGCACTGTTCCACAAATTGAAAAAAAGTCAATCCGGGACATTCGTTTTTCTGATGTACAAGTAAAACAAATTATAGACCACCTATCCACAAGAAAAGAATGTAATGGAAAAAGGGGGGTATATGTTTCTATATGTTGGGGATTGAGAGCAAAAGAAATTGAGGCATTGAAATGCAAGGATTTCAATCTGGACACAAGGCAACTATTTATAAGTGGTGCCGGGGCAAAAGGTGGTCGTAATCGTGTGCTACCAATCAAGCAAGAGCATATACCACTTGTGGAGTATTTAATTAAAGATAAAAAACCGAACGATAGAGTGGTTTCCATTCGTTCTGATAGTATTTGCAATTATCTTAGAGATATTTGTGTTAGATTGAATTACACAGATATTCTAAAGGCAAAAACAAGCATACACTGTATGCGAAAATGGAGAGCGACAAAGTATTTTTTAGAGATTTACCAAAAAACCAACGACAAAGAATATGCTCTTGGAGAAACCTGTGTTTTTTTAGGACACTCCAAAAATCGTAGGGATATTGCAAGGCATTATATATTGTTGGATAATATGAAAATTTGATTGGAAAAGCATATCTAATTCAAAATTATAGACCCCTCACGATTTGCGAGGGGTCTTTGTAATACTACAAATTATTCTTAGGGTGTATAATCCCAAAATTCAATACTATTGATTACAAACATTGCTCTAGCATCATCATATGTTTCAATGTTTTCGTGATAAGCAAATTGATAGCAAATGGCATTTGTTGAATCTGTAATATAGCAATTATAGCCTTTGTAATTATCGTTTTCTACAGCAAATACAACTTTAATTACATCTTCTGTTGTTTCGACATTGTAATAACCATCAGCTACATAAGGAACATCGTCTGGTGCAAATCCAGTCCAAGTTTCTTTGTCCATTTCTAAACAAGAATCATAATCACCATCTACATATCCATATGTCCATGCTCTTAATTCGCAATTGTCACCAACTAAAGTAAGAATTCTTTCTCCAGCACCAGCATTTTCACCTAAAGTAGCAAAACCTTCCCATTCGAAATTCATTTCATTACCATTAGTGTCAACATAATGGGTCTCGTTTAAAGACCATTCTGGTACTGTTTCATTTAAATATTTCTTGGTAAATCCATTCATCCCTTTAGGGAATTTTAAATCATAAGCATACTTATAATTAATGGTTACTTCTTCTCCAACAACGACTTCTTCAGGAGTAGGTTCTGCCTCTACCACGGGTTCATCAGTAGCTACAACTATAGGTTCTTGCGATTGAGCAGATGAGTTTGGTTCATTACCTTCTGTGTAATAAATGCCTTCAAATGTATATGTCATAACACAATCTTTGATTTCATCATAGTTCCCTTCAATAGAACAATCATTTATTTCAAAAATATACTTTATTCCATTAATAGTTAATGTTTGTGTGTCACCACCCATTTTTTCTAATTCACCGGTAGTACATAACCCCCTTGCAATAGAAATGTCAGATACCCAATAAAAATCTGCATTTTCTTCTAATTGTTCTTCTGTTTTCTCTTCACTTTGTGTAATTACATCTCCAGTTGTGCTATCTGTCATTTCTATGGTGCTCGAAACTACCCAAGTATGTACATCAGGTTGTATAGTGTCTTCACTTGAATATCCGTGAGTAACATTATAAGTTTCTATTTTGATGAAAGTATTTGGTCCGACGTCTTCTGCTGGTTGTTCCTCCACCACTTCCTCCACAACCACATCTTCTGTGTTTTGTTCTGTACTTGTATCTTCATTGGTGTTGGTTGTGGCTTGTTGTCCACACCCAGCAAGTAGAGATAAAGACAGAGTAGCAATAGTAAGCATAGCAATAAATTTTTTCTTCATTGTTGTATTTTCTCCTTTGCGAGTGATAATAATGTGTAATTGGATGTCATTCATATCTTTATAGACATATCAAATACAATAATATTATACGACACTCTATCTTGCAAAACAATGTGTATATTTACAAATTGAGCAAATGTAAAATTGAGTAAGAAATAGAGTGTTAAAATTATGTTTAAAGTAAGAGCAGATTATAATGAATACCAAAACAAAACCTTTCGCATTCCGACAGAGTTGGTACAGGAATTAGAAGTGGTGGCACAGGCAAATAATATAAGTGTTAATAAATTGGTTATCCAATCGCTGCAATATGCTCTGGATAATCTGGATGAGGGGTCTAAATCAGGGAAGTAGTATTCTGTGCAAATCATCAATAAAATGGTTGATGTGCAGACTTTTTCGTATTTCTATATAGTTGGAAAATGATTGAAAAGGGCGATTTTTCGCTCTTTTTTCGCGTTTTTAGTGCAAAAAAGCAAATTGCACAAAACGTATTTATGGGAAGTTTTAAAATTGACCTTGGGAAAATATATAAAAAATCAAGTTCTGCATCGTAAAAAATTCACAACAAAAAAAGGAAAAAAATTATTTTGAAAATTACAAATTCTTTTTTCGTTTTTTTATTTGTGCGAGTGTAACAAACTTTATTTTTTGCCCCAAAATCGTTTGTCAAATAAAATTTGCTGTGATATTATGGGCGAACAATAACGAATCAGAAAGGCATCTTCACAGGTAGAAAGGGAAAGGTGACAAAAATCCAAGGTGTGCTCCTCGATGAGTTATGCAAATCTTTTAAGCATAAAAACAAAGGAGGATAATATTATGCAAAAGAAAAAAGTCTTTTATTCCATTATCAATTCTTACTTCTTCGACAAGAAGTATAGTGAGGACGAAATTATTAAGGTATGTGGTATGGTAAATAGTGCGATGCACTTGGTACACCCTACTTGTAAGATTGCAATTCGTTATGAAAAAGCAAAAAGGAAAATGAGTATGGTAATGGCACACACTAAAAATGTTGCTTATGAAAATCCGGTGCAATATAAAGATGCCATGAAATTGTTTGACCTTGCAATCACTACCATTACCAAAGGGGTAAAGTGTGAAGTGGTTGAGGGTGCGATTTTGCCCTCGTTTTGATAATTGAATAGAGTTGGGGTCTTGGAGTTCTTCCCATTTAAAGAACTCCCCCTCGCTTGGGGTTATAAGCAAGGAAAAAGAAAGGTTAGGTTATGTCGAATGAAAATATTTTATGGACTTCCCAAGAACAGATTGAGATGGAAAGATTTTGTGATTTAATGGCAACTTTTATAGAAAAGTATGGGGATATGATAAATGTTGAAAATGATGAAATGAGTGAAGTGGTAGACAATGCTACTTCACTTCTTTTTGTATTTAGGTACTGTGTTCTTGACAAGTGCATGATATAATAAAGTTGGGACATATACACGACCACTTTTTAACGAGAGAAAGGAAAAAAGACTATGAAGCAATCACTTAGAAAATGTTACATATATACAAGGGTTTCGACATCTATGCAAGTCGATGGATATAGTTTAGATGCACAAAAAGATAAAATAAAAAAATATGCTGATTATCAAGAAATGCTCATTATGGGGGAATATAGTGACGAGGGTAAATCTGGTAAGAGTGTAGAGGGTCGTCCTGATTTTAAGAGAATGTTGAACGATATTATAAGTGGTAAGGATAAGGTTGATTATGTTCTTGTATTCAAATTGTCACGATTTGGAAGAAATGCTGCCGATGTTCTTAACTCATTACAAATTATGCAAGATTATGGAGTAAATCTTATCTGTGTTGAGGACGGTATTGATAGTTCTAAAGATGCGGGTAAATTGATGATTTCTGTGCTTTCTGCTGTGGCAGAGATAGAAAGAGAAAATATATTAGTACAGACAATGGAAGGACGAAAGCAAAAGGCAAGAGAGGGTGGTTGGAATGGTGGTTTTGCTCCTTATGGGTATGAGTTAATCAATGGAAATCTTGTAATCGCTGATGATGAAGTAGAAGTGGTTAAGAAAATTTTTGATTTATATATTCATACAAATATGGGAGTAGGGGCAATCGCCAAGTATTTAAACAATCAAGGATATAAGAAAAAGAAAAGGCAAAATAACACATTAGATACCTTTGCACAAAGTTTTGTAAAAGGTATTATAGACAATCCTATTTACACAGGTAAGATTGCTTATGGTCGTAGGAAACTTGAAAAAAAGGAAGGAACCCGAAATGAATACTATACTGTAAAACAAGATACTTATATGCTTTCAAAAGGCAACCATGAAGCAATTATTAGTGAGGAAGAATGGGAACTTGCACAGGCAAAAAGAAAAAAACATTCCTACAAGAGAGTTAAAATCCATAGTGTAGAACACGAACATATTTTATCAAGTATTGTAAAATGTCCTTTGTGTGGTGGTGGTATGTATGGCAATATTAATCGCAAGAAAAAACCTGATGGCACATTGTATAGGGACTATTTCTATTATGCCTGCAAGCATAGGACAAGTATAGATGGGCATTTGTGTGATTACAAGAAACAATGGAGTGAAGAACGGGTAAATGATGCTGTAGTGGAAGTGGTACGAAAATTGGTACAAAACCCAAGGTTCGCACAGATTATTAAGGACAAGATAAATGCCAAAATTGATACTGGTGATTTGGACAAGGAACTTGAAAACTATAAAAAGCAATTAGCACAAGTAGTTGGCACAAAAGCATCTTTAGAAAAGCAGATGGATAGTCTTGATGTATTGGATAAGCATTATGAGAGAAAATACAATGATATGCAAACTCGTTTAGATGCTCTTTATGATACTATGGTAGACATAGAACAATCTATTGAAGAAGTGGAAACACGAAAGAAATACATTGAAAAGGAAAAAATAAATTGTGATAATGTTTACAAATATCTGTTAAACTTCGATAAGGTTTATGATATGCTTAACGATATGGAGAAAAAGAAACTATTTAATAGTTTTGTTGACGAAATACATCTTTACCCACAAGAATTAGAGAATGGACAATTTTTAAGGAAGATTAAGTTTAAATTCCCTGTATTTTATGATGGACAAGATGTTAGGGAAATTTGTTGGGACAAAGATAGTAGTGTTGAAACCGTCTGCTTACTCTCAAAGAAATAAAGAAGGCATTATATTAGTTTAGACAAGAAAATGAGGAGACAGTGTAATTATGTCTGAAAAGATAAAAGAGTTTAATTTGAAGATGTATGAAGGCTTAAAAACGATTATCGATTATGGTCTGAGTCAAGATATAATTAAAGAGCCTAAGTTTTACAGAGTCTTTTATCTTAATAATCAACTGAACGTTGTACAGGAAAATCAGGCGGGATTTAGCGAGAATCAGAAGAAGGATTTTTCGGAACAGTATCTTGAATATTTTTGGTCGGAATTTTTGATGGGAGAAAATGAAGATAAAAAAGCATATAAAATAACGATGTTTTTCAAGGATTTTGATCATGGTTCAGGTAACATTCATGTGCTTCCGGGTATGATTCAGTTTTGGGAAAAGGCAGAGGATGCCATAGACTTAGAAAAAAGTGATTATTTCGTTGTTAACAAAGGCAAAACATCGGAAGAGCATTCTAATAAACCATATATAGAGCATAAAGGCGGCAGTATATTCTGTGAAGAAGGATGGATTCCGTGTGCATATGATGTAGAGCAAAACGAGCAGAAGATGGCCAAAGATTTTTATATGAAATGGGATTATCTTAAAAAAACGGCGGGTGAAATTGCAAAAAAATCATTTGAAATCAGCGATGTTAATTATGTGCGGGAAACAATGAAGAGTGTCAGTGTGTTCAAGGGGATTTGTTTGGATCCAAAACCGGTATGCAACACTTTCAAAGAATTGTTTAATGAAGTATATAATAAAGAACAAAAAAATAAAGAAACTAATTGGACAGAAGTTGGGGGACGAAATACATACGCAGATTTAAAGTGGCAAGTATACAGAGAGAATAAAGAGGACAAACTTTCAACCGGCAAAATGAATACATATTATAAAACCATGTACCTGGAGCATTATGGATATTTTGTTGTATATGGTGTTAATCATTGTATAGATTACGACGAAAAGAAAGACTCTCTATTATATAAGCGAAGAAAAGATATAATTGAGAAAATGCCGGAAGGGCCTAAAAAAGAAGATGCTAAAAGAAATTTGGTTTCGGGACCCAATTATGTTGTGGAGCATAATGGAAAAGTGTATTGGAAACTAATGTACGAACAGATTAATAATAAAAGAATACTTTAAGGGTATTTTCAGAATACAAAGGAGCAGGCCACATGACAGTAAATTTTGAATTTCTCGGCAATGAGCCGATTGAAAATGTGATCACTTGCATGAATTACAAAATGGACAAAGTCGTATACTTCGGCTACGATGACGTAATCAAAGAGCAGAGAAAACATACGGAAGATTTCTTAAAGAAACATTGCGGCGTGGAAACGGTGTCGTTTTTTTCTATGTCTCGCCATGACCTGAAATCTGTTTTAAAAACCATGCGCGCTGAGATTCAACGTGAACTGGACCGCAAAAACAGAATTTATTTCGATGTAACAGGCGGAGAGAGTCTTATACTGGTGGCGTTCGGCATGCTTTGCAAGGAATTCGATACGCCGATGCACAGCTACAATATCGAGAAGAATGAACTACTCGAATTAAACGATGGCAGCAGTGTCAAAATCAGCAAAGACGGCGTGGTGCGCAAAGTACAGCTGACGCTGGATTTGTTGATTGAAATGCGTGGCGGTAAAATCAATTATAACTTACATAAAGGCATTAAAACCAATGAGGATGCCGATTTTACCAAAGATGTGGAGAAGATTTATCAAGTGGCCCAAAAGAACTGGGATCTTTGGAACCCGTTTTCGGATTTTCTGCGGTCAAGTATGTATACGGTAAGTGAGAATCTGACGGTAAGCAAGCCTACATCCGCGGTTATTCAGGATTTGTCCGAGGAGAATGCAAAGCTTCGCAAAGTGGCAGATTTGAATGAAATGTTGGACGAGTTGGCTGCGATTGGTGTGCTTCTTGACGTGGAGCATTCGAGAGAGCGATATGCTTTCCGTTATAAAAATCAAAAGATTAAGGACTGTCTCTGGGAGGGCGGAAGCATTCTTGAAATGCATACCTACCAGCAGGAGTCAAAGCAAAGTGATGAGTGTAGCGTAGGCGTGCATCTGGACTGGGACGGCGTCATTCATCCGCAGTGGGGCGTTGATGTTGTAAACGAAATTGATGTGCTCTCGCTGAAAGGTAATATACCGACTTTTATCTCTTGCAAAAGCGGTAAAATGGGATCGCAGCAGGCTTTGCATGCACTGTATGAGTTGGATACGGTAACGCGAAGGTTCGGTGGTAAATACGCGAAAAAAGCTTTAGTAACGGCTAACGGTCTGACAGGGCCCTATCAAACCCGTGCAGAGGAGATGGGCATTGAAGTGCGGCAAGCAGGAAGAGATTAGCAGGAAAACATAAGAGTATAGTTTGGCGAGGTAATTCAAGTAACTCCTAAACTTAAAAAGAAATATTTGGAGGAATAATATGTCACGAATTAACTTTGGCCCTAAGCCTTTTATCTATCCAATGCCGGTTCTGATTATAGGAACCTATGACGAGAACGGTGTACCCAATGCAATGAATGCGGCCTGGGGAACCATTACGGATATGAATGAAATTACGATTAGTATGTCACCGCATAAAACCACTGAGAATTTTCTGAAGACAGGAGCTTTTACGGTGAGCATTGCTACGGAGGATATGGTTGTGCCCTGCGATTATGTGGGGGTGGAATCTGCAAGCAAGGTACCTGACAAATTTGCCAAGGCAGGCTTTCATGCCACTAAGAGCGAGTATGTAAATGCGCCTTTGATTGACGAACTTCCTATGGCGTTAGAATGTAAAGTAAAGAGTTATGAAGACGAAATTCTCGTGGGAGAAATCGTAAATGTATGTGCCGACGAGAGTGTTTTAACCGATGGAAAGATTGACCCGAAGAAGTTAAAGCCGATTGCATATGACCCGGTGAATCATACCTATGTAGGTTTGGGCAATGTTGTGGGTAAGGCATTTTCGGATGGGTTGAAGTTAAAGTAAACGAATGACGGATTTATGAATTATGACAAAAATATAAAAGCCTTCCGCGTTATATAGCGGAAGGCTTTTTGCTATAGTTTTATTTCAATAAATTTTTCAAAATTCCGCCAACCAAATCGCCTGCGCTGTTATCAGAAGCTGCCTTCTTCTTGGTTGAAGTCTTGGCAGAAGAAGCTTTCTTCTTAGCGGTAGAAGTTGATTTCTTGGTTGTGCTGCTTGTAGACTTCTTTGCAGTAGTTGAAGATTTCTTCGCAGTACTTGAAGATGACTTCTTGGTTGTACTGCTTGAAGACTTCTTTGCAGTGCTCTTCTTCGCAGTGCTGCCGGAAGAAGTTTTCTTTGCTGTAGTTTTCTTGGTAGAAGAAACTTTTTTGGTGGACGCTTTCTTGGCACCCTTTTTATCGTTACTTGTCAAAAGGTTAGTCACAAGACTGCTGACATCAACATTTTCCAATAATAAGCCAACCAAATCACCAACCGCTTCTTTCTTTTCTTCCTCTTCGGTCTGCTGGCCCAAAAGGCTTAAAAGCAAGGGTGAAGCAGTAGAAAGAATCTCAAGAACGGTTGCGGTATCTAAGCCTGATTCTTCTGCGATTTCGTTTACTTTATCTTCTTCCTTGGAACCTAAAAGATGGCCGAGAATTTTAGCACCGTCTTCCATATCTACGTTGCCTAAGAAACCGGATAAATCGCTGGTGTCATCTTTGGCATGGTCTGAAAGTGCTGATGCAAAACCTTTGCTGGTTTTCTTTCCTTTAGCTTGGTCGTTTGCACCGTCCAATAAGGCAGGAAGGGCCTTTGCCAATACTTTGGAAACGTCTGAACCGGAAGAACCGGTACGTTCGCTGACGCCGTCTACGCTGTCAGAACTTAATAAAGTTCCCGCAAGTTTCATTAAATCCATATTTGTAACTCTCCTCTTATGAAAAATAGTTTTTTGCCGATAAAATAATTATCGGTCAATTGGTTTTATAAGTCAAGGTAAACGACAAAATTCGTCTGATGCCTTGTTTTATACGCCGATTGTAAGTATAATAAAAGAAGTTGTTGTAAACACATTTTAGGAGGAATTAAAAATGGCAGAACCAAAGAAAAAGAAAATCGTGGACGCTGACAGCGGTAAAGAAGTAAAAGCAGGTTCACGTAAGAAAAAAGCAGCAGCTCCCGTAGGAAATGCAACCGGTTTCCGCGTTGGTGCAATTGCGTTGTGGGTAGTAGCACTTGCTTTTGAAGTATTGGCTTATTTAGTATTTATTGGCAAGATAAACTTAAACTTTATGCCCAGTTTGTGGCAGATGATTGCCTTCCTTGTTTTAGACTTAATCTGCGTAATCGTAGGTTCACAGTTCTGGAAGAAGGCCAACCACATTAAGCCCGCAAGCGAGAAGAATAAAACATTATTCTGGTTGTGGAACAATATGGGTCTTATCGTAGCAGTAGTATGTTTCTTCCCTTTCGTGATTCTTGCATTAACCAACAAGGAAGCTGATAAGAAGACCAAGGTTATCGCTACCGTTGTAGCAGTAATTGCAATGTTAATCGGTGGCGCATGCAGTATTGACTATAACCCTGTTTCTGCAGAAGAACAGCAGGCGGCTATGGAAGCAATCAGTGACGACGTATACTGGAGTCCTTTCGGTAAGGTATATCACACACATGATGATTGCTCATCTTTGAACCAGAGTGATACTTTAACCTATGGTACTGTTGAGCAGGCAATCGCTGAAAACCGTACACGTTTGTGCTCATACTGCGCAAAGAGAGATGAAATTACTGGCGTTACCACAGACGGTAAAGACGTAAGTGATGTTGAGTTCGAAGAAGTGGAAGAAGAGGTTGAGGAAGAACTCGAAGTAGAAGAAGATATTGATGCAGAAGATGTTGACGCAGAAGAAGATATCGAAGAAACAGAAGAATAAAATATTCACAAAATATCAATGTAAAAGTATACCGCAGTCGGCTTGGCTGTGGTATACTTTTTTTGTTATAGCAACGAGGTAAGCGCTCATCGTGATCGCGCGAATGAGTATTTGCCGACTGCAAATCAGAGTGAGATTTGCGAAACGTATCTCAATCCTGTTATATACAAATAAGTTGTGAGGCATTAAATCATGAAATTAATCCCCATCCCAAAAGAAAAATACGAAGACTATAGACTTTCGCTTATGTTTGACTGCTACAAGTGGGATCCGCAGTATTTGGATCACAATACGGTGGCGCCTTATGTGTTGGCGATTTCGCCCGAGGAGCATAAGGAGTTGGTGTCCTTGATTGAGGCAATTGATAAGGAGACAACAGAGGCAGAAGAGTACTTGAATTTGCATCAGGAGCTGACCAAGCCCTTGGCGCTTCCGCGAAGAATTCGCAAGGAAATACATAAACTGACCAATTACGAAAGAGACAAGCATGTTCGTTTGAAAAGATATGATTTTCATCCTACCGTGGAGGGAAAGTGGGCGGTAAGTGAGGTAAACAGCGATGTGCCCGGTGGTTATGCAGAGGGTTCTTTTATGCCGAAATTGGCTTTAGAGACCATTGGGCAGGAAGACAAATACTGGTGTATGAATTTCGGCGAGAATCTGGTGAATGCCATTAGTAGTAAGGTGAAAGCCGGCGGCAGAATTATGCTGGTACATTGTACCTCTTACAGCGATGACCGCCAGGTAATGCAGTTTCTTGGTGACCGTTTAAAAGAAAAGGGTTTTCATGTAATTTATGGTGCTGCCGACCATGTAAAATTCGAGAACGGCAAGGCCTACAGTACCTTAGACGGCAATGAGGGCGAACTGGATATGGTGTATCGCTACACACCGTTGGAGTGGATGATTGAGATGCGTCGCAAATTTTATAAAGATTATTATGGTGCTACTGTGCCTACCTGTAATCACCCCATTGCAATGTATGCCCAGACCAAGCGTTTTCCGCTGGTGTGGGACGAATTGGAGAAGGCCGGAATCAGTATGGCTACCTGGCGTGCTTTGCTTCCGGAAACCTTGGAAGTCAAAGATGCAAAGGGCAAGGAGGGCTATATTTATAAGCCTGCCTGCGGACGTGTGGGTGACGGTATTTCCATTAAGGAAGCCTGCATTGGCAACGAATACAAGGAAATTATGAAGGATGTGCGCAGACACCCGAAGAAGTTTTTGGCGCAGAAGCGTTTCTTCGTGGAGCCCTTGGAAGGTGAAGACGGAGAGAAGTATAATGTGTGTCTCGGTTGCTATACCGTAGATGGGAAACATGCCGGATACTACGCAAGAATCAGTAAATCTGCCCGCATTGATTCGGGTGCGGCGGATACGCCTGTTATTATTGAAAGGGGAAACGACAATGACAGATAAAGAGTTATATCGAATTTGGGCACCCCTTGGTAAGAAATGGACCCCCTGGGTAAGACCGGTGCCTTTCGTGGGAATTCATGATCACTCGAAGGAATATAATTTTACCTTGTTTGAAGTTCCGGCGATGGATTTTCCGGAAGAAAAGTTTGCGGATGCGGCGTTAATTGTGGACTTGCCCGGCTCCGAAAGCATAGAGGTAGGCATTGCCTTAGCGAAAGAAGGATACCGCCCCATACCTGCTTTTAACGGAACCATTGAACAGCCGGGTTCCAGAACAACGGTAGATAATCAGTCCGTTGGTATGGGCTTGATTGCCGGAGCAGAAGAGCTGTCGAAGATTGATTTAAAAGATGATGCCAGGCCGGCATTTCTTCTCGACAGCAATCGTTTGCACCGCCATCGTATTGATGTTACGGTTTTTGATAACAGCTGGGATATTTATCCTCAGGATATGCCCTCGGCAGATTATTTTATAAACAACGGTATTCATAAAATTGTGGTAATCGGTGACAGGCTGTCCCGGGATTTAAAGAAGATTTTATACGGGTACCAGAAGAAAAAAATAGAGATTTATTTGCAGAAGGGGTATGCGGAGCCGAAGAAGGTAAGGGTTCATAAGCAGCTGCCCATTGATGTGGAATAGTGTTTGACGGTAGCGATTGTGTGTGGAATGCGTTGCTTACTGATCATGCTTGTGTATAGAATGCGCCGTGTGCCGGCGGAAGTGAGGCATTAAGAAGTGATCAAATTTGACGGACGGATTGTCCAATTCGGATTTGGCGCAGTGGGCAAAAGTTTTTATGAGAAACTGCGTAAAGAAATCCGTTTTAATGAAAATAAATATTATGTCATAACCGGCAATCCCGACGAATTGGATGCTTTCGTGGATATGGGCGGTATTGCGCCGAATTTTATCGTGGCGGAAGTGGAGCGCGATAACTTCGGAAGCGTATTTGAGCCTTATCTTTCGGAGGGGGATTTGCTGATTGATTTTGCGGATATGGTGGGAACCAGGGATATCTGCGAGTGGTGCGCCCTGCGCAATATCATGTATATTAATACCGGCGAAGCGGACTGGCCGGACCACTGGTACAGCATTTTAAACGAGAATGATTTAAAGCATGAATTAAGGGCTAAGCTGGCAATGTCCCCGGAGGTAAATAAGTATCCTATCGTTCTGCACCATGGAAACAATCCGGGGCTGGTATCTCATTTCGTCAAAGCTGCCATCGAATATGTCGCCCGCACTCAGTTTAAAAAAGATAAAGAGCTTAAAGCGCTGATAAAGGCCGGGAAATTCAATGAAGCGGCACAGTATTTGGGTGTGCGCCAAATTCACGTAAACGATGTGGATTTGCAGGAGATGAAGGGCGACTATCAGGACAATCTTTTATACAGTACCTGGTGTATGGAGTCTTTCTGGTTCGAGATGTTAAGCGAAGCTACGGTAAACATCGGTACCCACGAAAAAATTGATTATGAAGATGAATGCAATTTCATAAAATATGACAAAGGATATATGGAATTTCGTCGGATTGCTGCCAATGCAAGGTGTGCAACCTACTATCCGAACGGCAGATTTGAGGCATATCTGGTGCCCCATGAAGAGACGGTGTCCATTGCAAAAAACCTAGAAGTGAAAGAGAATGGGAAGGTGGTTTACCGCCCCACGGTAATGTTTCTCTATCAGCCCTGCCCGTTTGCGGATCGGTATTTTAAGGAGGCCAAAGTAAATGAGTATCCGAATCCGGACCCCGGCAAACCACAGGATTGCGAGGACGGAACAGGTCCGAATGTCATTCACGGATATGTGTATCCTGAGAATTTTCAGGTGGCCTACAAGGAACATATTGCCCGCGGTACGGAGTATGTGGGTATTCTTTTACTGGGAGAAAAGTTTGACCCGGTGTGGGTTGGAAACCGTATTGAACCCACATTTTTATACAAAAGTAAAAAGGATTCTTACTGGCAGACGCCTACTATCACACCGGTGTCTATGTCGGCATTGGCGGCAGTGTGCTGGATGTTAAAGAATAAAAACGCAGGCGGAATTTATTTTCCTGATGATATTTCGGATTACAACGGAATTATTAAAATGGCGGAGAAATATATTTCGAAGACCATTTATCAGACATTTACAAAGGATGAAGTGGCCAAGGCTCTGGGGATTGATTTTGCTGATTTGCAAGCGAAGGATATCTTTTTATGTAACTATTGAGAGTCAAGCACCAAAGCTGCGATTTTGCGAATGGTGTTCGGAATAGTTACCCTTTTTTACAGGCGCGATTCTGTGTCGAATGTTGCGTAAAAAATAAAATAATGGTATAATCCGATTAATTTTATACGAGGAGGGATTTGTATGGGAATGGGAGCAGGAATTGCAGTTATTATAGCAGCGGTATTGTTGGTTGCACTTCTGATTGTTATTGCTTTGGCTGTGATGGTAATGATTACATATAATGGTTTGGTGAAGGCAAGAAATTCTGTGAAGAATTCTTTTGCACAGATTGACGCGCAGTTGCAGAGAAGATTTGATTTACTGCCCAATCTTGTAGAAACCGTAAAACGTTTTGCAACTCATGAGAAGAGAATTCTTGAAAATGTAACGGCAGCAAGAAGCGGGTATTTGAGTGCTCATGACGCAAAAGATAAAATTGCAATGAACAAGCAACTCAGTGCTACGTTGAAATCGTTGTTCGTAGTTTCAGAAAGCTATCCTGATTTGAAGGCAAATCAGAACTTCTTGAAATTGCAGGAAGAACTTGCTGAGACGGAAGATAAGGTTACTTTTGCAAGACAGTTTTACAATGATGCGGTTACCATATATAACAATAAGTTACAGATGTTTCCCGGAAGTATTATCGGTAAAATGTTTGGTTTTAAGGAAGAAGAGCTCTTCAATATGGCGGATGATGATGTAAGAACCGCGCCGATTCTCTTTGACAGCAACGAGTTGACTGATGAAGAGAAAGACAGATATCCTCAGAAGTGTCCTCATTGTCTGGGTAACTTGGACGGAACAAGAAACTGCCCTTATTGCGGTGCCAGAGTGGTGTAAAATCTTACATAATAACGTAAGGGAAAACAAATACAGAAATATTTGAATAAAGCGAATTTTATAAAATATAATTTAAAAAGCTACGGTAACCTTTCGGTACACCGTAGCTTTTATTTTTTAGTACTTGTTTGTAAGTGGATTAGTGACCGCCGCCACCGCCACCGCCGCCACGACCGCCGCCGTAGCCGCCACCGCCGAAACCACCGCCACCGCCGTAGCCGCCGCCACCGGAACGGGCTGCACTGGAAGCACTGCGGGTTGCTGAGCGGAATGAATGTCCGGAAACATGATGGAAGCTTCTGGAACGGTAGCAAGGATTGCTAAGCATTTCACTTTGCACTGCTTCAGGACAATTAATACTGATTGCCTTAACAATTTTTTCGGATAAGCCGAACGCTGTAGCGTATACAAGGTATTTTTCCCAAATGGGCAATTCTACAAAGGTACGCTCTTTGATTAAGGTATCGCTGTTTAAGAAGTCGTATAGGCCACGCCATTTCTCGTATTCTTCCACACCGTATTGTGTCAATAAGATATACTTACGTGCTCTGATGCGGATTAAGATACCGCAGGCGATACATACAATACCGATAATGAAGTAAGCGCCGAAGGCCAAACCGATTCGGGTATCAAATGAAATAAGATTTAACAATACGATTGATAAAATACCGCAAATCCAGAGGAATACTGAAATTCCGTTCATTTGCTTCTTGGGCTGTGTGTAATCAGCCTTCTGTAAGTAACCTTCTTTGATACCGATGTTTACAACGGAACGGTTCATATTTCGTACAAAAGTGTCCGTATTGGAATAGTCCTTGGAAACTCTGTACTGGAAGGTGCTCATCAGGATGGAATCGCTGCTTGCATGACGAATCAGCAAGTTATAGTAATATTCTTCAGTCTGAGTAAGCGGTTCGTAATAAGTACTGTCAGTAACTGTTAACTGTTCGTTTCCGTTACCTGTCATATTCATCTGGCCGGCAGGTGTTTTGTTCGGACGCTTCTTAATGATAATCTCCACGCTGTCGCCGGAAAGCTGTTTTAACTCAATGTATTTTTTTCGGGCAAGACTTAAAAGAATTGCGGAGTAAATACCGGAGTCATCTTTGGGTTGCTTATCTCTTGCAAATACCAAAGCTGCAGCAAATTTCGGATCCAAATCGCTTGGGATGTCACGATAAAACTGTATATCCACGGAAGGCTCGTAGAAGTTGTATTTCTTCTTAACCAAGGCTTTGGAAGACAGGGAACAAACTAAAACGAGTGCCGAAGCTGCCAGGGAAAGCATGAGAATTACAAATTTAAAAATTGTGGTTGTGGTTTTCTCATTTATGTATGAATCATAGCTGTCCTGCCATTCTTCCAGATAGTCTGTATCAGACCACATATTATCAGGTGCATATTCCGTAAATACATGTCTGTCTTTACCAAAGGAAACAATTTCAAATTCAATGAATTCGTTATAGGTTTTAAACTTCAAATCACTTTTATCCAAATCAATGGTAAAAGTATGGTATCCGGGATTGGCAGTTGTTGATTCCGTAACGGGAAGCGTGTGCGTATTTGTTCCGTAAGAATCGAAGTAGTAATTGCCTTCCGCCGGCATATCCTTATCGGGAATCAAAATCTCAGCCTTATAGGAATCCAAGTGCTTACAGGTTTCGCCGGAGTACATGGTTAAGTAAAGGTTTGAACAGTCATTGTAACGTAATGCCGCATTGTGAAGCTCATACTCAATCTCAAAGGTCATTTCGTCACGATACACGTCATCAATGTAAAACATTAAGCATTCATATTGACGTTTGGATTCGTTGTAGGGTCCTTCACTGTGGAACCATTTGCCGGGTCCCAATTCAGGACTCACGTAATCATAATCTTCCCAATAAAGTTCAGGACTTTCTTCCCAAACGATTTCCGTACCGTCGTCTAAAATCTGTTTTACGGAGTTGACCTCGTAATAAACAGGTACACCGTCTACGGTATCTTCGGGAAGGTCACGCCATAATTCCCAGAAACCGTTATCTCTGGACGCTGCGTGAATGTCAAAAGTTAATCGTTCCGTGATTACCACTTTTCCTTCACTGCCGGGTTCATCAACCACAACAGCCTGATATTCCACATCGGTTATGCGGGCATAATCGAAGGGGTTATCGGTGTTTTCCACCCAGGCAGCCAGCATTGTGCTCCAACAGGGTGAAGTAAACATGAAAAACATGATGAAAAAGAGAATCGTGGATATAAGTC
>CAZQBM010000025.1:0-33221 GCA_964591945.1 uncultured Lachnospiraceae bacterium
ATAGTACCTTTATACATAGTTTGATTATAAAAATATTACCTTATATAACGTTTGGCGCCCCTTTTTAATATTATTTTCTTTTCGTAAGAAAATGAATGTGATAATATGAAAAGCAGAGAAAAAGTAGTGGCAGGAGGTTTCCATGAAAAGAAAAGTTGTGGTTTTGGGCGGTGGCACCGGTTCGTCAACTTTACTACGCGGGCTGAAAGAATTTCCCGTGGATTTGACGGCGATTGTGTCCGTGTGTGATGACGGAAGAAGTACCGGCGTCTTGCGTGAAGAATTCAGCATTCCGGCGGTTGGAGATATACGAAGAGTTTTGGTTGCGTTGTCCGAAACGGAGCCTCTTGTTATGGAGCTTTTTAATTACCGATTTCATACCACCAGCGATTTGGACGGTCATACCGTGGGAAATCTTTTGCTTACGGCGTCTTCCGAAATCACCGGCAATTTGTCGGATGGCATTGAGGCGCTGAGCAAGGTATTTAACTTAAAAGGTAAGGTTGTGCCCCTGACGGAAGATAATGTTGTCCTTATGGGTGAGATGGCTGACGGCAGCGTTGTGGAAGGTGAACACAATATTACGGAAAATCACAATGCGGTAAAGCGTGTCTTTTATAAGGAAAAGCCTATACCTACCCAAGCTGCGGTTAAAGCACTGGAAGATGCAGATTTGATTGTGCTTAGCATGGGAAGCCTTTTTACCAGTATTATTCCGAATCTGATTTGTGAGGAAATCGTGGAAGCGATAGACAGAAGTAAAGGCAAGATTATGTATGTTTGCAATATGGTGACCCAGCCCGGTGAAACGGAGGATTTCAAGGTGTCCGACCATATTCGCCTGATCAACAAATACCTCGGGAAGCGTAAAGTGGATGTTGTGTTGGCAAATGACGGCGTGATTGATAAAGAGATGGCCAAACGCTATGAGTCCTTAGAACAGAAAGATCCCGTGGAACTGGATCGGGAAGAAACGGAAGCTATGGTGGAAACTGTCATCAGCGATGATTACGTTACAGTAAAAAATAACCTGCTCAGACATAATGTGCTGAAACTTGGAATGCATATATTCGGATATTTACTGGGCCAGAAAGAGTAAAAGAATCCCGTTCAGCGATTCGTTATGAAAAGTGCTTATCTGCACGATTATATTAAGAAGTGAAATTTGATTTATACCGGACATAAGATGTCTGATTTACAGAAATGCGGCATTTCTCGCTTTGTGTCGTGTTTTTTGTAAAACAGTTGAAGTACTCTGTCAATGAAAGGAGGTAGCGTCATGGACCAGAAGAAAATCGGTCGTTTTTTGAAAGAACTTAGAAAAGAGAAGGAACTTACGCAGGAGCAATTAGCGGAACAGTTCCACGTGTCAGACCGTACGGTGTCCAGATGGGAAACCGGGAGTAATATGCCTGATTTAAGTGTTCTTGTTGAGTTGGCGGAATTCTATCAGGTTGATATGAAAGAAATCATTGACGGAGAGAGGAAAAGCGAGAAAATGAATGAAGAAGTGAAAGAGGTTGCCACCAAGATGGCAGATTATGCCAAAGAGCAGAAAAGTATGCTTTTGGTGGGGATCAGACTCATTAGTCTGGTGGGAACGATTTTTATGGCGATTATTTTGGGTTTGCAGAGCATTGACTATGAACCCGGAATACCATCGCTGATAGCGTATGTTTTATCCATAGCTGTTTTTACGGTTATGGTAATATTGACTTTATATATCAACGGAATGCTTGAAAGGATTGCAAAGCACCGGAAATTTGTAACGGGATGTAAAATACTGATTATCGCGTTGGCGGCGTGGGTATTTTATATTGTAATAAGATATCTGATTGCACTGATGCTGGTATTCATACTGGAAAGTGCGCCTTTTGAAAGCCAAAGCGGTATTGAAAATTATGATAAAACAGCTATTATGGAAGAATATTGCGGAGACTTAGGAAGTGGTTTATTCATCTTTCCGGATGATACAGCAAATATGATTGATCCGACATTTGTCTCCAGTTTAAAAACAGGATTTTTCGATACGGACGGATATATTATTTTACAAGGAAAATACAGTGAGGAAGATTACAAGGCAGAAGTGGAGAGGCTTGCGTCCATTGAATGCACGGTGGCGGATATCACGGTTGATATTCAGTACGATGAGGATAGTTACACATGGCCGGCATACGTGGCAACGGACGGCGCTGATTATCAGTATGAATATGCCTTGGTAGATGAGGAAAATGATCAGATTACATATATCTTACTTAGTTACCCTGAATATGTTGATTTGACAGGTTATGAAGAATATTTGAAGTTGGATACAAGCGAATATAAGTTGGAAGATTCTTGGGAACAATTTTCAATTTACGGTCGTTATTTTGAAGATGGTGTTTATATAGAATATACGGATGAAGAATAAGGATATTAACGAAGAAATAGGTTAGGAGAGAAGTATGTTGCATTTGGTGCGCCCCACAGCCGGGATGAAAGAGGCTGCGTTGGATTATAAAAAAGAACATTTTGAATATGGTGATAAGGAAATCAATGGCAGTGAACTTCTGGACCAAATGGATTCCTACGAGGAGTGGCTGGTATCTGTAAGCAATAATACATCACCTGAGACGGTAAATCCGGCTTGGGTGGTGACGGATACATTTTTTGCGGTGAATGAAGAAGGTCGCATCGTGGGCATTATTGATTTGCGCCATACCTTAAACGATTTCCTGCAGGACTTCGGAAACAGCGGTTACAGTGTCCGCCCTACAGAGCGTCGCAAAGGTTACGCAACCGAGATGCTTCGCCAGTTAAAAGATGTGGCAAAGCAGGAAGGAATGACAGAGTTGCATATGGCAACTTTTCAGGATAACGTAGCGTCTGTGAAAACCATCGAAAAAAATGGTGGCGTGCCGGAGCGGGAGTTTGAGGCGGAAGGGAAGCCTGCACGGATGTACGTGATTGAGTTGTAAAAATAAAAAAGGAAGTATTGTGCAATGAGCAAGATTAACATTATGCATTACATAGAAGGTGCAAAGCAAGCGGAGGGGCTGACCGTCATTATTGACGTGTTTCGTGCCTTTTCATTGGAGTGCTATTTATATGATATGGGCGTGAAAGAAATTCGTCCCGTGGGCACCATTGAAGAGGCTTTCCGTTTAAAAGAAACTTTGGATAACAGTCTTTTGATCGGTGAGCGTCGCGGTAAAATGTGTGAAGGTTTTGACTATGGAAATTCTCCTTCTTCCGTAAGCAGGGAGAAAGTGGAAGGGAAAACCATTGTTCATACCACAAGTGCGGGAACCCAGGGTATTGTCAATGCTACCGGGGCTAGTGAGATTATCACAGGGAGCCTTGTGAATGCAAGGGCCGTTGCCAAATATATCCAAAGTAAAAATCCAGAGGTGGTGTCCCTGGTTTGTATGGGCAACAATGGCGTGACGCAGGCCCTGGAAGATGAACTTTGCGCAGAGTATATTAAAAGTATTCTCGAAGGAAATGAATTGCAGGATATGAAAGCGCGTACGGAAGAATTGCAGTTTACAGGTGGCAAACATTTCTTTGATGAAGCGCAGAAAGAGGTGTTTCCGACGGCGGATTTTTGGATGTGTATTCAGTATAATAAATTTCCTTTTATCATTCGGATTGAGAAGGATGAGATAGGGTATGCGGCGAGGAGAGTAGGAAATGAAACTTTTATTTAAGCAAAGATTGTTTTCGTGGTTTGACAGCTATGATATATATGATGAAATTGGGCGCAAAGTGTTTACCGTAGAAGGTGAGCCGTCATTAGGGCATTGTCTTCGAATCTATGATGCCAATAGAAATGAGTTGGGCATGATACAGGAGAGATTTTTTAAATTAATGCCTACATTTGATTTATATGTGGGTGATGATTGCGTTGGAAGCATAAAGAGAGAATTTACTCTTTTTAGTTCTGAGTATGATATTGATTACAATGGTTGGCATGTGGAAGGCGATTTTTTTGGCTGGGACTATGAGATTAAAAATCGCGCCGGAACATGCATAGCAACCGTGAATATAGAACTTTTTAATTGGACGGACACGTATTCCATCACAGTGGAAAATTCGCAGGATGCATTATGCGTGTTGATGGTGGTGCTGGCAATTGATGCAGAGAAGTGTTCGAGAAATTAAAAACATGAGAAAGAGAAAAAATATATGAATACGCCTATTTTAGAAACGGAAAGATTAATATTACGTCCCTTCTGTAAGAGTGATGCCACAGCTGTTTTTGAATGTTGGGAAAGTGACCCCGAGGTCGCAAAATATATGTTTTGGAAAAGTCATAATGACATTAATAGAACGAAAGAGTGGCTGGCATTTGAAATTGGGCAGATTGAGAAAAATGATTGGTACAGATTTGCCCTTGTTTTAAAAGAAACAAATGAATTAATCGGAACGGCATTGATTTATCACGAAGAGGAAGTAGAGTGTTGGGAAGTGGGCTATAATCTTGGAAGAAATTATTGGGGCAAAGGTTACACAACTGAGGCTATGAAAAGCATAATTGAGTTTGCCAAAGCGAAATTGGGCATTATGGAACTGGTAGGAAGATATGCCAAGGAGAATCCGGCTTCGGGTAATGTAATGAAGAAGTTGGGCTTCCGGCACGAAAAAGATATACCGTATGAGTGCAATGAAGGAACTGTTATGAGAGAAGGAATTCAGTGTCGGTTGATTTTAGATAAATAGAGCTATTTTATGATCGTAAAAGGGAATGTATTATGCAGAAATCTACATTTGAATTAATCTATGATATTGTAAAACAAATTCCAAAGGGTAAGGTCGCAACCTATGGCCAGGTAGCGTCTCTCGCAGGAAATAAAAGATGGTCCCGTGTGGTAGGATATGCTCTGCATTCAAATCCGGACCCGGAAACAATCCCCTGTCACCGCGTAGTGAACCGTTTGGGCGAAGTGTCTAAAGCCTTTGCCTTCGGCGGTGAGAATCGGCAGATTGCACTTTTACAAAATGAGGGTGTGGAGTTAGTAGATGGCAAAGTTGATATGAAGAAATATCAGTGGAACCGTGTGACGATAGAGATGATGGAGGAATAAAAATGTCTGCATTATTTACAACGGAACGTTTGACAGTAAGAAAATTTAAACCTGAGGATTGGGAAGATTTGGCGGAAATCTTAACGGATCCCGAGGTGACATATTTTGAGCCCTATGAGACTTTTACACGGGAGGCCTGCGTGAAGGAGGCTGAATCCTTTGCGAAAAGCGATGAATTCTATGCCGCGGTTCTGGATGGTAAGGTGATTGGTAAAATTTATTTTTCTAAGAGAGATTTCGGAACTTATGAAATCGGTTATACCTTCCACGGAGGATTTCAGGGCAAGGGTTATGCTTGCGAGAGTGTAAAAGGTATGATGGCCTATGCGTTTAAAATGATGGGTGTGCGCCGTATCATTGCGGAAGTAAATACGCGAAATGATAAATCCAACCGGTTGGTGGAGCGTCTGGGTATGCGTCGTGAAGCAGAGCATAAGGAGATTTTTCCAAATAAAGCTGATGAAAATAAGTACGAAGATTTTTATGTGTATGCCATGTTGGCGAAGGAGTTTGAAGGGTAAAATTCATGAGGAAACATTACATTGACAATTTAAGATGGATAATTCTTTTGATATTAATACCTTATCACGTGGCGATGGCATGGAATGCATGGGGTGAACCGAATTATATTTTCTTTGAAGGGAATCGAGTAATAAGTAGTATTATTGTATTTTTCAGTCCTTATTTTATGCCGTTGTTATTTGTGCTGGCAGGCATAAGTACGAAATTCGCGCTGAGAAAAAGAACAAACAAAGAGTATTTGATTGAAAGGGTTAAAAGATTACTTGTTCCTTTTCTGTTTGGAACAATTGTATTAATGCCCATCATGACATATATTGCGGATAAGTTTAATTATTCTTACAGTGGCGGATTTTTTGAACACTATGCAGTATTTTTTACAAAATATACAGACTTGATTGGTGCCGATGGTGGATTTTCTATGGGGCAGTTTTGGTTTCTGCTATATTTGCTGGTGATTTCGGTTGTTGGCGTTGGCATCGTTACTCTATTAAAAAAAGTAATTTCCAAACAGAAAAAGTCAATCCCGTTTTGGGTTGTTTTGCTTTGGGGCCTGCCTTTACCATTGTTGAGTGAACTGCTTTCTATAGGCGGAAAAAGTCTTGTGGAATATTTGTATCTTTTCCTGCTTGGTTATTATATATTTGCTGATGAAGAAATAGTCAAAAAAGCAGAAGAGAATTGTTGGTTCTTGTTTGGCATTGGATTCGTGTCAACTGTTTCGAATGTGTATCTTTTCCTTTGGAACGATAATGAATATACTTTGTTGAATACTATTGCCAAGTATGTATCTGAGTGGGTGATGATTATTGCACTCATAGGATTGGCAAAGAGATATTGGAATTTTAGTGGTAAAATTTCCGATTATATGAATAAGAGGTCTTTCCTGTTTTATATCTATCATTTTATATGGGTTGTTTTGTTCCAGTACATATTGCATGGACTGATTGGAAATTGCACCGGTGTTTTGTTCATAGGTAGCGTGATATTAGCATATTTGGCAACTTTTATCTGTTGTGAAATTAGTATAAGAATACCGTTTATGTGTTTTCTTACGGGTACAAAATATGAGTCGAAAAAATGATAGGGTATTTGTAATATAGAAAGGTAGTTTTATGGAAGAAAAAATTACTTTGTGCGGAGACAATTGCATAGAGTGCCCGAGATACAATGCGCATACCGATGAAGAGTTACGCGCAGTTGCAGAGTTGTGGTACAGAGTCGGCTGGAGAGACAGAATCGTTACAAATGAAGAAATAAAATGTGAGGGTTGCCATTCACATAAACAATGTACATACAAGTTAGTGGAGTGCACGAAGGAACATAGTGTAGAAAAATGTAATCAGTGTGAGTGCTTCCCTTGTGATAAAATTTCTCAAATGTTGTTGCGTTCAGAAGAGTATCAAAAGGTGTGTGAAAAGGTTTGTACGCCGGAGGAATATGAAATGCTAGAGAGGGCATTTTTTGATAAAGAAAATAATTTAAAGAAGTAAGTACGAGAACGTTAGATTTGTAAAAGAAATTAAAACTATGAACTTCTCGAGGTAATATAAAATGAAAAATAAAACCAAAACTGTAACCATCGTATTGACGGTAATATATGCAATCATAGTTGTGTGGATTATTTTGTTTAAACTGTCTACATTATCTGAAATTGCATATTTAGACCGCATTAGAAATATTAACTTAATTCCTTTTCATTATGATGAGGAAAGATCATACCATCTGTCCGAAGTTCTGTATAATGTGATGATTTTTATCCCACTGGGTGTTTATTTTAGAATACTGAAGATTACAAACACAAAAGCAATTCTTTTTGGAATGGCATTTAGTATCGGTTTGGAAATTCTTCAGTTTATTCTCGCAGTAGGTGCGACAGATATTACAGATATTATAACGAATACTACAGGCGCAACAGTCGGTGTTGGGATATATGGATTGTTATCTCTGATGTTTCGGAAAAGTGAAAAACTTGATAAGGTGCTATGTATATTGGCATCAATTTGCACCACACTTCTGGTTGCGTTTCTTGCACTTATATTGATTGCGAACTAAATAAAGGTAAGGAAAACTTATGGCCAGAGAAATTCAACAGAACGAATTAAATCAACTTTTACAACTATATACTCATCTGCATGAAACGACCGTGCCCGAGGAGTCTGAGCATTTGAAGCAAACCTGGCAGACAATTATGCAGGATTCAAATCACCACATTATCGTCAAAATTGTAGACGGTCAAATTGTATCTTCCTGCGTGTGCGTAATCATTCCGAATTTGACGCGAGGTGTAAGACCTTATGCTTTTATCGAGAATGTGGTGACACATAAAGATTACCGCGGTAAAGGTTATGCGAAGGAATGCTTAAACTTTGCTAAAGAAATTGCAAAGCAGATGAATTGCTATAAAATGATGCTACTGACGGGCGCAAAAGAGGAAGCGATTCTTAACTTTTATAAACGCGCAGGATATAATTGTACGGATAAAACTGCTTTTATACAGTGGCTGGAGTAGGAGAATTTTATGTCTGAAGTTAAGGAACTGACAATCGAAGAAATTGATATTATAAAAAGTTTTTTCAAGGACGTTTTTATGAGGGAGCCTTGGAATGATGACTGGAGCGATAATGAGCAGTTGCATCAGTACATAACCGATATTATCGGCAATCAGAATTCTCTGGCTTTCGGATTGTTTGAAGGGGAGCAATTACTTGGACTTGCCTTGGGAAATATTAAACACTGGTATACCGGAACGGAGTTTTTTGTAGAAGAGTTCTGCGTAAAGACCGAAATGCAGGGACAAGGGCTTGGCACGGAGTTTTTGCGACTTTTGGAAGTTGAGTTAAGGGTAAGAGACATTAAAACGATTTTTCTGATGACCGGAAAAGAGATGCCAGCGTTTGAGTTTTATAGGAAGAACGGATTTGAGGAAATTATCAATCACGTTTCGCTTAAAAAGGATATTTAATTATGAAGATCGTAACTCTGGTGGAAAATACAACTTCATCACCCGACTTGCGTTGTAAGCACGGGCTTAGCCTTTATATCGAAACAGCCAACCACAAAATCCTTTTCGATTTGGGGACGAACGGTTTATTTGCGGAGAACGCAAAGAAGTTAAACGTTGACCTTACGCAGGTGGATATTGTGGTCATTTCGCATGGACATGCAGACCATGGCGGTGGGCTGAAGAAGTTTCTTGCATTGAATAAAACTGCGAAAATCTATATTCGCAAACAGGCTTTGGAGCCCCACTATATCAAGGTGCTGGGCCTGCCTTTTGGTGTGGGAGTGGATGCGTCTGTCTTGGACGAGTCGCGGTTTGTTTTTACGGAAGAGATTGCGATGATTGATGAGGAGTTGACGCTGTTTTCGGGCGTGAATACGGAGCGGTTTTTCTCTGTATCAAATCGGGTTTTATTTGCAAAGAAGCAGGGTAAAATAGTTGCGGATACTTTTGACCACGAACACAATCTGCTGATTACGGAGCAGGATAAAAAAGTCCTTGTGGCAGGTTGTTCCCACACAGGAATTGTTAATATCCAAAGAAAAGCAGAAGCGGTTGCCGGGCAAAAGATGAGTGCTGTAATCGGCGGTTTTCATCTTTATAATCCGCCCACGAAGAAGTATGAAAGTGCGACTTTTATAGATGAAGTGGCAGCGGAATTGGCCAAGACCGAAGCTGTCTACTATACGGGGCATTGCACCGGCGCCAAAGCGTATGATAGAATGAAAAATACTTTGGGCGAGCGCTTGCAGTATTTGTCCACAGGGAGTATAATCGAAATCCCTGAATGGGTGAAGGAAAGAGGAGAGAAAATGTACATTATCGTAGGCCTGGGAAATCCGGGATTGAAGTATAACAACACAAGGCACAACATCGGTTTTTCGGTGATTGATGCCATTGCAAATAAGTATAACATTGATGTTTTGGATAAAAAGCACAAGGCGTTGGTTGGTAAGGGCGTCATCGAAGGTCAGCGCGTGATTCTGGCCAAGCCCCAGACTTTTATGAATTTGAGTGGTGAAAGTGTTCGCGAACTCATAGACTATTATAAGGTGGACCCGGAGAGCGAGCTGATTGTGATTTATGATGATATTAGCCTTCCTGTGGGTGGACTTCGTATCCGTACCAAAGGCAGCGCCGGCGGACACAACGGTATCAAGAATATTTTACAGCACTTGGGCGGAGATGTGTTCCTACGCATTAAGGTTGGCGTGGGCGAGAAGCCGTCCAAAATGGATTTGGCGGACTACGTTCTGGGACATTTTACCGAGGACGAAATCAAGGCAGAAAAGGACGCCGCAGAGCGTTGTATCGAAGCCGTTAAATTAATAATAGCAGATGAAGTGGACGAGGCGATGAACCGTTTTAACAGGAAGGTTGCGCAGGAGTAGAGATGGATGGGTATAGCGGATAAAGAAGAAAAAACACATATTTTCTTGGAATGTTCGGAAAAAGAAATTGAAGTTATATCTGATTACTATATTCCATTTCAAACGTCACAATTTAAAGCTGATATTCGCAAGAAAGTAGAAGTCTTAAAAAAAGAAATACAATGTGCGGTAAAAGAGTTAAATGTGAAAGCAGATGAAATCCTTTTAGCGCAATATTACGAAAATAAAACTAATAGGCAATATGATATTGAAAATAGGTTATTTTATAATATTGGGACTGGGGCTTTTTCGAAGTGTTGTCAATTCGATGTTGCATTTACGGGTGATGACAGAAACTTAGACGATGAACATTCGGATACGGAAGAGACCTATTATTATAATTATAAAATCATAAAAATTAACGAATTAGAAACACTCATTGAGAAAAAGAAAATGATAGCTTGTTGGAATGATATACCTATTGATACGCAAATATCACAATCAGCAGCAAGATATTATTGGATGATACGAAAGAATTTTTCACAGATTAATGTGGTTTCGGATATGTCATCAGGTGCAAAAGTAGGATTGAGATTGAGGCTGACCGTAAATAAAAAACTGAAGCTGATGTCAACGATGAAACCTTTGTTAGATGGTGTGATTTGTGCTTTTCATGGTGCAGAGAAAGAAACAGTGGACAATATTTGTTCGTTATACGGAAAAGATAAAGAAAAAAATGTTATAGCACCAAAACTTAATCTGTTAGGAGAACGAAATTATTTTTGCAAATATAGAGGGCTTAATTCTTATAGGTGGAATCCTGAAGATGAGAGATTAAAATTCGTTTGGATTACTTTAGAAAAAGGTGATACTTGTAATATACAAGGTGAATTGTTTGAATGGTAGAAATTTTAATAATATATAAGTGAGGTATTTATGAACTTGCTGAATGCACCGCTTCAGGAACTGGCGGAGTATGAAAAAGTGCAGGAAATCCTTCGTAAAAATGCCGGCCCGGTGGAAGTCACCGGCTGCGCGGAAAGCCAGAAGCTGCATTTAATCAGCGGACTGGCAAGAGATTACGATGTGAAATTAATCGTAACCTACGACGAGCTGAAAGCGAAGGAAATTGTGCAGGACTATTCCTTTTATGATAAGTCCGTGTACTACTATCCTGCCAAGGATTTGATTTTTTATCAGGCCGATGTATTCGGAAACAGGATTACCACCGAGCGTATGCGGGTAATCCGCAAAATCTTGGAAGGTAATCAAATTACAATTGTAACCACAATTGATTCTTTTATGCACCCTGTGGTGCCTTTATCCATTTATGAAAAGAATATTTTATCGCTGAAAAAAGGTGACGTAGCCGAGGAGGCGGCCATTGCATACCGCTTAAGTGAAATGGGGTATCGCAACGTGGCGCAGGTGGAAGAACCGGGGCAGTTTTCAATCCGCGGCGGCATTATTGACGTGTTCGATTTGACGGAGCAAAACCCGTTCCGAATCGAGATGTGGGGCGATGAGGTAGATTCCATTCGTAGCTTTGACGTGCAAAGCCAGCGTTCCATCGAGAAACTTCGAAGCATTACCGTATATCCGGCAACCGAAATGCTTGTATCGGAATCGGTTTTGGAAGAAGGTTTGAAGCGCATTGAAAAGGATGCCAAGAAGAATGAAAAGACCCTTCGGGACGCTTTTAAGACGGAAGAAGCTTACCGCATCAAGAAGCAGTTTGAAGAGTTAAAAGAGCAGATTGAAGAGTTTAAGAATTTCTGTAATTTGGAAAGTTATATACGTTATTTTTATCCTGAGGCTGAGAAGTTTCTGGATTTATTCGGTGAGCGGAAAGTCGGTATTTTCTTGGATGAAATTTCCAAGATTGATATCCATGGCAAGGCAGTGGAATTGGAGTTTGCCGACAGTATGAGCCACCGTGCCGAGAAGGGTTATGTATTGCCCGGACAGATGGCACTTTTACAGTCTCTAAAAGCTACTTATGCAGACTTGCAGAAGAAACCGATTGTGGCGGTTTCAGTTTTGGATTTCACCAAGAGTCCCATTAAGTTTGTGGAAAGACTTCCTCTGCAGGTCATTTCCATTTCTTCCTACAACGGAAGTGTGGAGCAGCTGATGAAGGACTTGAAACGGTTCAAAAAGAATGGCTACCGCGTGCTGGTGGTTTCTTCGTCAAGGACACGTGCGAAGCGTCTGGCGGAGGATATTACGGCGGAGGGCGTGAATGCCTTTTACAGTGAGAATAAGGACAGGGAGTTACAGCCCGGCGAGGTGATGACTTTCTACGGCAAGGTGCGTCAGGGTTTTGAATATCCCCTGATTCGTTTTGTTGTGCTTTCGGATACGGATATTTTCGGAGCGGAGCGTAAAAAGAAGAAGAAAAAAACGTCCGCTTATACAGGCCAGAAAATCAAGGATTTCTCTGAGTTAAAAGTGGGCGATTACGTGGTGCACGAAAATTACGGTATGGGAATTTATCGCGGGATCGAGAAGATTTCCACCGACGGCGTCACCAAGGATTATATGAAGATTGAGTATAAAGACAATGCGAATCTTTATGTGCTGGCAACGGCTTTTGATATGATTCAGAAGTACTCTTCCGCAGACGGCAAGAAACCAAAAATCAACAAGCTTGGTACCCAGGAATGGAACCGTACCAAAACCAAGGTCCGTCAGGCGGTTTCCGGCGTGGCGAAAGAACTGGTAGAACTCTATGCCAAGAGGCAGCAGGCCAACGGCTACCGCTACGGCAAGGATACGGTTTGGCAAAAGGAGTTTGAGGAGCTCTTCCCTTACGAGGAGACGGAAGATCAGCTTGCTGCAATCGAGGCTACCAAGGCGGATATGGAAAGCGGTAAAATTATGGAGCGCTTAATCTGCGGTGACGTAGGGTACGGCAAGACCGAGATTGCAATCCGCGCGGCTTTTAAGGCGGTTATGGAAGGTAAGCAGGTGGTGTACCTGGTGCCTACCACGATTCTCGCCCAGCAGCATTACAATACCTTTGTACAGCGTATGAAGGACTTCCCCATGCGGATTGAACTTCTGTGCCGTTTCCGCAGTAACACCCAGAATAAGAAGACCATTGAGGACCTGAAAAAGGGCATGGTGGACATCGTAGTGGGAACCCACAGACTTCTCTCCGACGATGTGCAGTTAAAAAATTTAGGACTCCTTATCATTGACGAAGAACAACGCTTCGGCGTTACCCATAAAGAAAAAATCAAGCGTTTGCGTGAGGACGTGGACGTGTTGACCTTGACGGCAACACCGATTCCCAGAACCTTGCATATGAGCTTAATCGGTATCCGCGATATGAGTATCTTAGAGGAACCGCCCCAGGACAGACTGCCCATTCAGACCTTCGTTATGGAGTATAATGAAGAGATGGTGCGTGAGGCCATTGTCCGTGAACTTGCAAGAGGTGGTCAGGTTTACTATGTTTATAACCGCGTACTTGATATTGCGGATGTGGCGGCAATGGTGTCCCGCCTTGTGCCGGAAGCAAGGGTTTCTTTTGCCCACGGGCAGATGAAGGAAACCGAGCTTGAACAGATTATGTACGATTTTATCAACGGCGAAATCGACGTGTTGGTGTCAACCACCATCATTGAAACGGGCCTTGATATTTCCAACGTAAATACCATGATTATTCACGATTCCGACAGACTTGGTTTATCGCAGCTTTATCAGCTTCGCGGTCGCGTGGGGCGTTCTAATAAGACGGCCTATGCCTTCCTTATGTATCGCAGAAATAAAATTCTCAAAGAAGATGCAGAGAAGCGTCTTCAGGCGATTCGTGAGTTTACCGAACTTGGCAGCGGTTTTAAAATCAGTATGCGCGATTTGGAAATCCGCGGTGCCGGAAATATCCTTGGCTTAAAACAGCATGGACATATGGAGGCGGTAGGTTACGAGCTTTATTGTAAAATGCTGAACGCCGAGGTAATGAAGCAGAAGGGCGAAACCGTGCAGGAGGATTTCGAAACCTTAGTGGATTTGGACGTGGATGCCTACATTCCAATGGAATACATTGTGAACGAAGTGCAGAAGTTAGAGATTTATCAGCGAATTGCGTCCATTGAAGGTAAGATTGATTACGAGCAGACGGAAGAGGAACTTTTGGACCGCTTTGGTGCGATTCCAAAGCCCGCGGCACATCTTCTCCGCATTGCCTTAATCCGTGCTACAGCCCATCGTATGCATGTAACCGAAATCAAAGGGTCCTTCGGTAAAATAAAAATCTCCGTCAAACCGGACGCGCCGGTGAAAACGGAGAATTTGGAAAACTTTTTAAAACAATACGACGGCAAAATGCAGTTTGTCCGCACCGGCACGCCGGGCTTTGAATTAAAGTACGAGAAGCACGGCCTGATTGAAAAGGACGAGGTGCTTTTGTTAGAGAAGACCGAGCAGTTGCTGTGCGATATGGAAGTGTTGTTTTAAGCCTTTTCCATAATGCGTTTTGCCAACAAATCAAAATCATCAACATAGGCTTCACCGGGCCAATTGCGACGTGCAGCTTCCAATTCCTGCATAAGACCTTCGGTCTGGTTAAGAGCAAGTTTGCGGAACAATTCCAAGGTGACAATGTAACCGCCTAACTCAGGATGGGTTCTGTACCGGTGCAACTGTGCAGCATGTTCGTCCATGCACTGTATTGCAAAATCGTATTCGCCGGATTCAAAATGATGCCCGATATACGCAATCCAGTAATTGGTAAGCACAGGTTCTTTTAACAGTTTGGTATTTACTTTGTATAAGTGTTCTTTGGCGGCACGATAATCGCCGAGCATATTGTATGCTGCGGCAAGATTTACGTAGCAAAGGGTGTGAATGTAAGTGTTTGTGGTGTCTTTGATTAACTGGTTGATTTCCTTAATGTAAAGATGGGGATTGCCACCGTTTCTAAACAGAAGCGGACGCAACTTGTTGATTTTTTTGGTCGCATAAAGACTCCAAAGATATTCAACCAAAAGGTTGGTAAAGAGCACCCCTATAAAGAAAATAATGAAACGAAGTGTTTTGTTTTCGCTGAATATACCAAGATAACGACATACATAGCCGGAACCTAAAAACAAAACGATACAGACAGCTGAAGCAAAAAATTGAGTAATACGTTGTAACATAAGAATTTCCCCCGAAAAGATATTTTTTTACACTACTTTGATTATAAGCGTAGGGTGTGAAATTTGCAAGGTTGGGTAAAGAGATTACATTATGACTACTAAAGTTTGAGGAGAATACAAAATGAAGAAGAAAATATTGATTATTTCGATTGTTGTTGTGATTATGTGGATAGCTGTAGGGCTTATTGACTATTTTCGGTTTTCTGAATTAGAGAAACCTATTTTTTGCATTTCAACAGCAACTGATGAAGATATGAATCATTATGTTGGATTAGGATATTCTTTTGATATTGAGGAGAACGTACTGTGGGAAGGTGAAGAACCGGTGGTGACAAAAGGAATATATTATTTGTTTGGAATCGAAATGGAGTCAATAATAGTAAAGTGGGACCACTAGGATGAGTGGTGATTCTATGTTTTGATTGGGAGGTAATGTATGGCATTTGATTTTAAGAAAGAATATAAAGAATTTTATATGCCGGGGAATAAACCGCAACGAAAAAGAAGAAACTGGATTGTTCGTCTGCGGAGTTTTTAACTGTTGATGAGGGACTTTGTGTTCAGATTATGCATTTGGGACCTTTTGACGATGAGCCCTGCAACAGTGGCGATTATGGACGCATATTTGAGCGAGAACGGATATTTATAATATGTTTTTGTATAATATCTAAAGTACAATTTCTGTTAATTTCTTTCTATTCTTATTTATATTGACTCATATAGGTTGAGTGGATTTCGCAAACAAGTCGTTTATGATTTCAAAACGAAAACAATATGGACAAATGATACTAAATATAGTACTATAAAGAAAGGGGAGGTAGAATGCCTAATGTTGAAAAGATTCTACAGAAGATGAAACAGCAACCGAATGGAGTGCGCCCTGAAGAAGCTGATAAAGTATTAGGTGCTTTTGGTTATGAGGCTGTAAGACAAAAAGGAAGTCACAAACAGTATCTTAACAAAGAGACCGGAGATTTAATTACAATTAAACAAGAAAAACCATTGAAAAAAGCATACATAGTGGACATTTTAAATCGGATTGGCAAGTAAAAAGTACCGATAGGATATAATATAAAAGAGAGGAGTGAAAAGATGGAACTCAAAGATTATATGAAATTGCCTTATACAAGATTGGTACAGGAAATGAATGATGAAAGCGGGCATTACTTTTATGGAAGAATATTAGAACTTGATGGTTGTCAAAGTACTGCCGATACATTGGAAGAATTATATGCAAGTCTGAATGAAGCGATGGAATTATATTTGGAAGTAAAATTAGAAAATAACTTACCGATACCGGTTCCGGATGTTGTTGGAAATTATAGCGGGAAGTTTGTGGTTCGACTTCCGAAAACTCTTCATCAGCGTTTGGCAATTGAAGCAGAACGTGAAGGTGTGAGTTTAAATCAACTTGCGTTATATAAATTGGCACAATAATAAAAAATGTAAGAAGATACAAAAAACATTTGTAAACTACGCCTTTCTGCGTTATAATCAAGTTTGTGTTATGGGTGAGAAGTGTTTATATCACAGGTTGTATTGACTTTTTTACCATAACACGATATAAAAGAATGAAATTCATTTTATAATAAATAAAAAACAGAATAAGCAGTAGAGAAACAAGGAGACCAGTATGGAACTCATATCAGTAAGAGAACTTTTCAGAAACAGAGAACAGTATTTGGACAAAGAAATCGAAGTTGGCGGCTGGGTACGCAGTATCCGTGACAGCAAGACGTTCGGTTTTATTGTATTGAATGACGGTACATTCTTCGAACCCCTTCAGGTGGTTTATCACGATACTATGGATAATTTCGCGGAAATCAGCAAGGCAAACGTTGGTACCGCTTTAATCGTAAAAGGTAAATTGGTGGCAACACCGGAAGCAAAGCAGCCTTTTGAGATTCAGGCAACAGAGATTATGGTAGAAGGTGCTTCTACACCGGATTATCCCTTGCAGAAGAAGAGACATACCTTAGAGTATCTTCGCACCATGACACATTTACGTCCCAGAACCAATACGTTCCAGGCTGTGTTCCGTGTACGTTCTCTTTGTGCGTATGCAATTCATAAGTTCTTCCAGGAGAGAGATTTCGTATATGTTCACACACCCCTCATTACAGGCAGTGACTGTGAAGGCGCAGGCGAAATGTTTACCGTTACTACAATGGACATGAACAATGTGCCTAAGACAGATGACGGTAAAGTAGATTACTCTCAGGACTTCTTCGGCAAGAATACAAACCTTACCGTAAGCGGTCAGTTAAACGGTGAAACCTACGCAATGGCTTTCCGTAATATTTATACTTTCGGACCTACCTTCCGTGCGGAGAATTCCAACACCACACGTCATGCGGCAGAGTTCTGGATGATTGAACCGGAAATCGCTTTTGCAGATTTGAAAGATGATATGATGCTTGCGGAAAGCATGATTAAATATGTAATTCGTTACGTGCTTGAGAATGCACCCGAAGAAATGGCATTCTTCAACAACTTCATTGATAAGGGTCTTATCGAAAGACTGGAAGGCGTTATGAATTCCGAATTCGGCCACGTAACTTATACGGAAGCAATTGAAATCCTTGAAAAGAACAATGACAATTTTGATTATAAGGTAAGCTGGGGCTGCGATTTGCAGACAGAGCATGAAAGATATCTGACCGAAGAAATCTTCAAGCGTCCGGTATTCGTAACTGACTATCCGAAGGAGATTAAGGCGTTCTACATGAAGTTGAACGACGACGGCAAGACCGTTGCCGCTATGGACTGCCTTGTTCCCGGAATCGGCGAAATCATCGGCGGTAGCCAGCGTGAAGACGATTACGAGAAGTTATCCGCACGTATGAAAGAGCTTGGATTGAATGAAGAAGATTATGACTTTTATCTGGATCTTCGTAAGTACGGTTCTGCAAGACATGCAGGCTTCGGACTTGGATTTGAACGCTGCGTAATGTACTTAACAGGTATGGGTAATATCCGTGACGTCATTCCGTTCCCCAGAACCGTAAACAACTGTGATTTATAAGAAGTTTTAAGGGTTGAAAATTGCTTCAACCCTTGCTTTGTTATTATACACAAGCGTTTTTACATATGTTTTAAGGGTAAAAATGTAGATTTACAGAATAATAATCAGGAGTAATTTTTATGAGTAAAATTTATATCCCCGAGGGCTATAGAAGCCCCCAGACCATTAAGGAAACCGAGATTGCAATCAAGGAAGTAAAAGACTATTTCGAGCGCGCCCTGGCATCGGCATTGAACTTGACCCGTGTATCCGCTCCTCTTTTCGTAAAGCCTGAAAGCGGTTTGAACGATAACTTAAGCGGCGTGGAAAGACCGGTTAGTTTCGGTATTAAGGAGCAGGACGATGCAGAGGTTGAAATCGTGCATTCCCTTGCGAAGTGGAAAAGACTTGCCCTTCGTGAGTACGGCTTTGAAGTGGGCGAAGGTTTGTATACCGATATGACCGCGATTCGCCGTGATGAGGAAACAGACAACATTCACTCCATCTACGTGGACCAGTGGGATTGGGAGCGCATCATTGATAAGAGCGAGCGTAATGAGGCAACCTTAAAAGAAACCGTATTCCGTATTTTTATGGCGATTAAGCAGACCGAGTATTTTATGTGCGGAAAGTACCATTTTATGGATCCTTTCCTTCCCAACGAGATTACGTTTATTACAACCCAGGAGTTGGAGGATATGTATCCTGATAAAACCCCTAAGGAGCGTGAGAACTTAATCACCAGGGAAAAGGGCGCGGTGTTCCTTTCCAAAATCGGCGGCGCTTTAAATTCCGGCGAAAGACACGACGGACGTGCGCCGGACTATGATGACTGGGACTTAAACGGTGATATTCTGGTTTACTATCCCGTGCTTGATATGGCCCTTGAATTGTCTTCTATGGGTATCCGTGTTGATGAGGATGCATTGGCGCGTCAGCTTAAAATTTCCGGTTGCGAAGACAGAGCAGGCATGCCCTTCCAGAAGGATGTTTTGGAAGCAAATCTTCCTTACACCATCGGCGGCGGTATCGGACAGTCACGTATCTGTATGTTCTTCTTACAGCGTGCTCACATCGGCGAAGTGCAGTCGTCTATTTGGCCGGAAGAAGTACATGAAATTGCCAAGGCTCACGGTGTGAACATTTTATAGGAGTTTTATTTGATGAAGAAAGTTTTTATGCGATATATTTTACCGGTGCTTGGCATAATCGCCGTGGTGCTTCTTGACCAGCTGGTAAAAGAGTTATGCTTAGATAAAATCGGTATGTACAACACCATTGTTCTGATTGAAGATGTGTTTGAACTGCACGTGATTCCAAACTACGGTATGGCGTGGGGCATGCTTCAGAACAAGCAATGGATTTTTGTGGTGATTACCCCTGTTGTCCTTGCGTTGGCAGTGTGGTTTTACCTTAAAATGCCCGCTGAGAAGAAGTTTACACCGATGCGCGTGTTAACGGTTCTGTTAGCAGGCGGTGCCATCGGAAATCTTTTGGACAGAATGTTCCGCGGTGACTTCTGCCAGGGTTATGTAGTGGATATGTTTTATTTCAAAGCTATTGATTTCCCTGTTTTCAATGTTGCGGATTCTTTTATCTGTGTGTCATTTGCCTTGCTTGCGATTCTTGTGATTTTCAAGTATTCGGAAGAAGACTTTGACAGGATGTTTGGATTCAAGAAATCTAAAAAAGCAGAAGAGAAAAACGATGTGTCTGAAGACGCCAAAGAAGCGGTTGCGGTGGAAGAGACCGTTTCAGAAGAATAAAGTTCGAGACTCATAAGAGCTGGGACGAAGGAGACAAGAAATGAAAATCATAGATGCACATGCACATATATTTCCGGATAAAATTGCGGTAAAGGCTGCGGAGTCCATCGGACATTTTTATGATATTCCCATGTATTCCGATGCGTCCAGTCACAGTCTTTTGGAAAAGGAAGAGCAGATTGGAAGTGAAAGAATTCTGGTGTGTTCATCGGCGTTAAGTCCTGCGCAGGTAATCAGTATCAATGATTTTATCGCGGCAGAATGTAAGGCGCATCCGAAGTTTATCGGTTTCGGCGGAATGCATAAGGATTTTGAAGATTATGATGGGGAGCTCGACCGCATGAAAGAGCTGGGACTTGTGGGCGTGAAATTCCACAATGATATGCAGAAGTATGACATTGATGACCCCAAAATGTACCCCATTTATAAGGCGATGAGCGATAAAGGATTAAAACTTCTTTTACATATGGGAGATGACCGTTACGATTATTCTGCACCCCAGAGAATGGCGAGAATTGCACAGGAGTTTCCGGAATTGATTATTCTGGCGTCACATTTTGGCGGATATCACAGATGGGAAGATGCGTATCGCAATCCCAAGTTTGAGAATGTTTTTTATGATACTTCAAGTTCCCTGCCTTTTATTGACCGGAATACAGTGCTTCGTTTGATTGAGCGTTTCGGCGAGGATCATTTCTTCTTCGGTACGGACTTCCCGATGTGGAAGCCTAAGACTGAGCTTGAGAGATTCCTTAACTTAAAGCTTGGCGATGCGAGTAACGAGAAGATTTTATATAAGAATTTTGTAAGAGTATTTGGATTGGAGGAAGCATAGGCCTTCCTTTTATACAGGAAACAGCATGCACCTCATATATTGCAACTTGCTTTATAGGGGTGCATTTTTGTATAGTGAAAAGTCATAGAAACCTTTGTAAAAGTATGTTAAAATAGATAAAGCAATTTACAGCAGGAGGAACATCATGCATCAGGAACACGAAAAATATTTATCCTTACTGGCAAAGCAGTATCCTACCGAGAATGCGGCAGCAGTGGAAATCATTAACCTGCAGGCGATTCTTGCATTACCGAAGGGTACCGAGCATTTCCTTACAGATATTCATGGCGAGTATGAGCAGTTTGTTCACGTGTTGAAGAACGGATCGGGTTCCGTGCGCCGTAAAATAGATGAAGTTATGGGAAAGACCGTCAGCAACAGTTATAAAAGACAGCTGGCGACTTTGATTTACTATCCCAAGGAGAAATTGGAAATTGTCAAAGCCAAGGAAGAGGATATTGAAGACTGGTATATGATGACCTTGCATCATCTTGTACAGGTAGTAAAATGTGTGTCTTCCAAATACACCCGTTCCAAGGTGCGTAAAGCGATTCCGAAGGGATTTGTATACGTTATAGAAGAATTGATTACCGAGAAAGAAGAGGTTTACGACAAGGAGCAGTACTACAACAGTATTTTGCAGACCATCGTGCGTATCGGTCAGGCGGATGCGGTTATTGTAACTTTGTGCGAATTGATTCAGAGAATGGTTGTGGATCACTTACACGTAATCGGTGATATTTATGACAGAGGCCCCGGCCCCCATATCATTATGGATACTCTTTGCAGATACCACTCGCTGGATTTTGTCTGGGGTAATCATGACGTGGTTTGGATGGGTGCTGCAGGCGGTAATGCGGCTTGTATCGCTAACGTAATCCGTATGTCTGCCCGCTACGGTAATTTATCCGTTTTGGAAGACGGATATGGTATTAACCTTTTGCCTTTGGCAAGCTTTGCTCTTCACTTTTATAAAGATGCAGACTGCTCTTGCTTTGGCTTAAAAGAGGACAGCAAGGGTCAGTTTACCAATGCGTCCGAAGTAGAAATGCGTATGTACAAAGCGATTACCATGTTGCAATTTAAGCTGGAAGGGCGTCTCATACAGCGTAATCCTGAGTTTGGTATGGAAGGTAACCTTTTACTGGATAAAATCAATTATGAGAATAAGACGGTTTGCATTGACGGCGTGGAATATCCGTTAAAGGACTGTGATTTTCCCACCGTAGACCCTGCAAATCCTTATGAGCTGACAGAGGATGAGTGGAAGCTTGTAAATCACTTGAAGAAAGCTTTTATGAATTGCGAGAAACTTCAGAAACACATCAGACTTCTGTATCAGAAGGGAAGTTTGTATCGCGTATCCAACGGCAATCTTTTATACCATGGTTGCGTGCCTATGGATGAAAACGGTGAGTTCAGTAAGACTTTTATTGGTGATGTGGAAGTCAGCGGTAAGGCTATGTACGATATATTGGAAGACCATGCCCGCAGAGGCTTCTTTGGAAAGCCGGGAACTGCAGAACATCAGAAGGGTGGTGACATTCTCTGGTACTTATGGAACGGTCCGAAGTCCCCTGCATACGGTCGTGCCAAAATGGCAACTTTTGAGCGTTTGTTTGTGGCAGATAAGGCCACACATAAAGAGGAGAAAGACCCTTACTATAACTTAATTGAGAACGTGGATACCGCAGATAAAATCCTTGCGGAATTCGGTGCAGACGTGGAAGGCGGTCATATTATCAATGGTCATGTGCCTGTGGAAATAAAGAAGGGTGAAACCCCTATTAAGTGCGGTGGCAAGGTATTGATGATTGACGGCGGGTTCTCAAAGGCATATCACGATAAAACAGGTATTGCGGGATATACATTGGTATCCAATTCCCATGGTATGCGTCTGGTTGCTCACGAGCAGTTTGAGACTACGGAGAAAGCAATCACAGAAGAAACGGATATTATTTCCGATACCTTGGAAGTAGAAAAATTTGTCCGCAGAATGTATATCGCGGATACTGATATTGGTAAGCGTTTAAAGAGCAGCATTCAGGATTTGGAGCAGTTGCTGAAGGCGTATCAGCAGGGCAATATCGGGAACAGAGTGTAATTAGGAGATTTTATGGCAGATATAAAATATAAGAGTTTAAGTGCCGAACTACAGGAACGGATTAAAGAAGACAGGGCGAAGCATGCGGTGAATCCGTATGCGTGCAAGGATGAGGATATTATCCGCCGTGACCCGTCTCACGATAAGGCAAATATCTGGCGTCCGGCTTTTGTAAGGGATGTGGAAAAGATTATGCATATTCCGTATTATAGCCGTTATATGGACAAGACCCAGGTGTTTTCGTTGTATCACAATGATGATATTACCCGTCGCGCCCAGCACGTACAGCTGGTAGCAAGAATTGCGAGAAATATCGGTTCGGTGTTGAATTTGAATACGGATTTGATTGAAGCGGCTGCTTTGGGGCATGATATCGGACATACACCTTTCGGACATCCCGGCGAGTATAAGTTAAGTGAGATGTACTATGCAAACACGGGCAGACTTTTTAACCATAATATTCAGAGCGCCAGAGTGTTAGATGTGATTTTTCCGCTGAATCTGAGTTTGCAGACTTTGGACGGCATTATTTGTCACAACGGGGAAATGGAGTGTAAAAATTACAAGCCGAAGCACTATGAGGATTTTGCGGAATTCGATGCCAAGATGGAAGAGTGCTATTTGGATCAGAGTGCGATTAAGCGCCTTGTGCCTTCGACATTGGAAGCCTGCGTGGTGCGTGTTTCGGATATTATTGCATACCTTGGCAAGGACAGACAGGATGCGAAACGTCTTGGGATTTATGAGGACAGCGAGGCTTTCAGCGGTGGAATCATCGGTAAGACCAATGCGGAAATCATTAACAATATGATTGTGAATATCATTGAAAACAGTTACGGCAAGGACCATTTGGAAATGGACGATGCTTATTATGAGGCATTCTCGCTGGCAAAGAAAGAGAATTATCAGCGTATTTATAAGCAGAAGGATTTGGAAACGGTGTACGAAGAATCCATCTATCCTATGATTGCAAAGATGTATGAGTATCTTCTAAACGAGGCGAAGTCTTTAACGAAGGACAGTATGTTGTACAAACATCACATTTCTTATATTGAAGAAATTACGAAAACCTACAGACGCGGTCCTGCTTACAGCGAGATTGGCGCAGATGAACTGGTAGTGGATTATATCGCAAGTATGACGGATGATTACTTTGTGGAATTGTTCCGTTATCTGTTCCCGAACAGTACTTTGAAAGTAGAATATAAGGGGTACTTTGAGGAGGATTAAAATGCGTAAAGCTTATAAAAGATTTGCCTGGATTGGAGCTTTTATCATAAGTTTGGTATTGCTTGGCGGATGCGCGCCGAAGAGCTTGTGGCAGGAAGAGTATGATACTACACTGGTGGAAATCAGCGAGTATGAAGTGATAGAGGATGAGGATTCCGCAACAGATGATGTGAATTCGGAGAATGAGAGCGGTGTTTCTTCGGAAGAGGATGCTAAGGTGAACGATGAATCGGATGCTGAGGCGGGCGATGAGACGTTGGCTGAAGCAGATGATGAAGAGGGCTATGCTGCACAAGAAAGCGAGGCGGGGGCGTCAGGAAATGAGGATGCCTCTGTAAGTGAACCTGCAAGTGGGCCGGTAGCCAACACCGGCGGCGGACGTGTGGTGGTTATAGATGCCGGGCATCAGCTGAAAGGCAACAGTGAGCATGAACCCATCGGTCCCGGTGCAACTACAACCAAGCCGAAAGTTTCAAGCGGTACAACAGGCTGTGTTACAGGCCTTAAGGAATATGAATTAAATCTTGCGGTCTCTCTTTTATTAAGGGATGAACTTGAGGCAAGAGGATATACTGTAATTATGGTGCGCGAGACGCATGATGTGAATATGAGCAATGCCGAGCGTGCGGCGGTGGCCAATGAGGCGAATGCGGAGGCTTTTATCAGGATTCATGCAAACGGTTCGGAGGACTCAAGTGTGCACGGAGCCCTGACTATGTGTCAGACGCCGTCGAATCCGTATAACGGATATTTGCACGACCAAAGCCGTGATTTGTCGGAGTGTGTGTTGAACGGACTGGTGAATAATACGGGTTGTAAAATGCGCAGTATCATTGAGACGGACACTATGAGCGGAATTAACTGGTGTACGGTGCCTACCACGATTGTGGAGATGGGTTTTATGTCCAATCCGGAGGAAGATGCGCTGATGGCAATGCCGGAGTATCAGCAGAAAATGGCGGTTGGAATTGCTAACGGTATTGATGAGTATTTCGCACAGTAGACTAAGATGCGTGCTTTGCAATAAAATATATTGTATTGGTTCTATGCAGACCTTTGTATGAAAGAGGAAGAAAACAATGGAAATGGTTTTACTTACAGCTCTGGGCGTGGGCGGTGCAACTATATTTGGTTCCTGCATCGGCTTTATGTTTAAAGGGCTGTCACACAAATTTGCGGACATTGTATTGTCTTTTGCGGCAGGTGTAATGCTGGCGGCAGCAGTGCTTGGATTGATTGTGCCTTCGCTGGATTACGGCACGGGCAAGGTAGGTCTTCTGATTACGGTGGCGGGAATTTTTGTGGGTGCATTGTGCTTAAACTTAATTGATAAGCTGGTGCCCCACCTTCATAAAATTATCGGTTCGCCGGCAGAGGAAGAAGAACATCGAAATGCTAATTTAAGCAAGGTGCTTTTATTCGTAATGGCGATAGCCATTCATAATTTGCCGGAAGGAATTGCGGCGGGCGTAGGCTTTGGTTCCGAAGATGTGGCACAGGCTTTCTTAATTGCGGGCGGTATTGCGCTACAGAATATCCCCGAGGGTATGGTTATCATTGGGCCGATGCTGGCAGCAGGCGTAACCCCGAAGAAAACTTTTCTTTGCGCGGCCCTGACCAGTGTTGTGGAAATTGTTGGTACCTTAATCGGATATTTTGCGGTAAGCATTTCGACTGCGATTCTGCCTTTTGCATTGGCGTTCGCCGGCGGAACAATGCTTTATATTATCAGCGATGAAATGATTCCGGAGACTCATGCTCACGGCAATCAGCGTGGCGCAACCTATGCGTTGCTGGTTGGATTCTGTGTGATGCTGGTGACGGATTATCTGCTTGGATAGGAGGCTTTTTATGAAATTTTATTTTTATACGCATTATGCCAAGGAGTTGTGTCTGCAGTATATGCAGAATAAAAATGTCAATGATATTTTCGAATATAAGTGGGAGTATAAGTACGGACAGTGGTTTATTACTTTTATCGAATATGCAAGAAGTATGCGAAGCCTTGGGAATTCCCCGAAGCCGACTTTTATGGTCATTTTTAAGGAAACACCGGAAGGAACGGATATTGAGGTGGAATATATAGAAGACATACCGATTATGTTTGTGGATTATAAGGAGGTCCGCCAATTCTGGGAGACGAAACTGGATGCGGTTTCGGTAAGAGAAGATACCTGGTAAAAAAGTTTTCCAACCACTAAAAAAAATATTGTGCTGAAAAAAAGATGGGTGTATAATTCCCTTGTAAAAAATCTAACGTAAAGGGGCTTGAAATTTTATGAAAATTATCAAAGCAAAAGATTACGACGAAATGAGCCGCAAGGCTGCAAACCTTATTGCTGCACAGATTTATGTGAAGCCGAATTGCGTATTAGGTCTGGCAACAGGTTCCACACCCATCGGTACATATAAAGAGTTGGTAGCAAAGTATGAAGTGGGCGATTTGGATTTTTCTGAGGTGACCACCGTAAACTTGGATGAGTACAAGGGCATTACCAAGGAAAATGACCAGAGCTACTACTATTTTATGAACGATAATTTATTCAGCCACGTTAACATCAATAAGGAAAGAACCTTCCTTCCCGACGGAACGGAAGCTGACAGTGACAAGGCATGTAACGCATACAATGAAATTATTCATTCCGTAGGTGGCCAGGATTTACAGCTTCTCGGATTGGGACACAACGGCCACATCGGTTTCAACGAGCCGGCGGCAGATTTTCCTTTGGAGACACACTGCGTAGATTTGACAGAGTCTACCATCAAAGCAAACCAGCGTTTCTTCGCATCCTACGATGATGTGCCCAAGCAGGCATATACCATGGGAATTAAGACTATTATGCAGGCTAAGAAGGTGCTTGTAGTGGTAAGCGGCGAAGATAAGGCAGACATTGTTAAGAAGGCATTCTTCGGACCCGTAACACCGGAAGTTCCTGCTTCTGTTTTGCAGTTGCATCCGGATTGTACCGTAGTAGCGGATGCTGCGGCATTGTCTAAAGTGAATATGTAAAATAAATTTTATAATCCTCCAACCGTTAGCGGCTGGGGGATTTTTTGGAATAATTATAAGAATTTATGGCATTTAAAATATACATCAGGATGGTTAGCAAAAACTAACTCAAAAATGCACAAAAAGGCACGGTAAAGTTTTATTAAAAATCGTCGTTATACCTTCAAAAAATCCTTGTTTTAAGGCTTTTATTATGATATCCTATATACGGACACTTAGATTGTTAAAAAATAAACAAAGGAGTTTATCAGTATGAGCAGAAAAGTTACAATCATTGGAGCCGGTAGTGTAGGTTCCACAATTGCGTACACACTTTCTCAGCAGGATATTGCATCAGAAATCGTATTGATCGATATCAACAAGCAGAAAGTAGAAGGAGAAGTAATGGATATCGAACAGGGTACCTGTTTCCGTGACCCCATCAAGATCACCGCAGGTGAATATGTTGATGCAGAGGGTTCAGATATCGTTATCATCACTTCAGGTATTGCTCGTAAGCCCGGTCAGACAAGAATTGAGCTTACACAGACAAATGTTAACATCTTAAAGAGCATTACACCCGAGATTGTAAAGTATGCACCTAACGCACTTTACATTATCGTAAGTAACCCTGTTGACATTATGACTTATGTATTCACTAAGATTTCAGGACTTCCTGAGAACCAGATTATCGGTTCAGGTACTATCCTTGATACCGCTCGTCTTCGTTGCGGACTCTCTGAGCACTATAGTCTTGCGCAGAAGAACATCCATGCATATGTATTTGGTGAGCACGGTGATACATCTTTCATCCCTTGGTCAATCGCAAACGTTTGTGGTGTACCTGCAGATGAATATGTTGAACTCGTTAAGAATATTGACAAAGAAGTTACACCTGTAGACAAAGAAGCGATGATTACCTACGTAAGAAAATCAGGCGGACAGGTTATTGCAAACAAGGGCGCTACTTTCTATGCAGTTTCTGCATCTGTATGTGCACTTTGCGGTATTTTAGTTGCAGCAGATGAATCCATGGCAACCGTATCTTCTATGATGCACGGTGAATACGGCATCGAAGATGTATGTGTAAGTACATTAACTTTGGTAGGACCTAACGGTATCCAGGGTAAAGTGCCTGTTAAGTTAACTGATGATGAAATCGCTCAGTTAAAGGCAAGTGCTGATGCGCTTAAGGAAATTATTGCTCAGATTGAATTATAATATACTTAACCATTCAGAGCCGTGCGGCTTTATATAAAACAGGCTGTTCAAGCTTGCTTGATAAAGGCTGTTTTTATAAAGCTATAGGGCGAGAAGCCCTATACGAGCAAAAGGAAAGCCGCGTAGCGGTGATTTTGCGAGTACGGCTCAGAATAATTAATACTTATATCACTATGGAGAAAGGACAATAGAACTATGAAGTACAGTTACTATCCGGGATGTACCCTTAGAACCAAGGCAAAAGACTTGGATGCATATGCAAGAGCTTCTGCAGTGGCTTTGGGTTTTGAACTGGAAGAAATCGAGAACTGGCAGTGTTGTGGCGGGGTATACCCTTTGGGTTCTGACGAAATCGCAAGCAAGCTTTCTTCAGTTCGTGCCTTAAATGAGGCAAAAGAAAAAGGTCAGGATCTGGTAACCTTATGTTCAGCATGTCATCACGTAATTAAGCGTGTAAATGATGATATGAAGAATGTGGATGATATCCGTACCAGAGCCAACAATTACATGCAGTTGGAAGAACCTTATGCAGGTGAAACTGAAGTGCTTCACTTTTTGGAAGTACTCCGTGACCGCGTAGGTTTCGACAAGATTAAAGAAAAGGTTGTAAATCCTCTTACCGACAAGAAGATTGGTGCATATTACGGATGCCTCCTTCTTCGCCCCGGCAAGATTTTGGAATTTGACAATCCTGAGAATCCCACAATTATTGAGGATTTTATCCGAGCAATCGGAGCAACTCCCGTTGTATATCCTTACAGAAATGAATGTTGTGGCGGATACATCTCTTTAAAAGAAAAAGACATGTCTAAGAATATGTGTGAACGTATTATGGACAGCGCAGACGGAATGGGCGCGGAAATGCTCATTACAGCCTGCCCCTTATGCCTTTACAATTTAAAGAAAAACGGCAATGATAAGCTTCCTGTAGTTTACTTCACAGAATTGCTTGCAGAAGCTTTAGGAGTAAAAGAGGAGGTGGCCAAATAATGAATACAGCAAAGAAACAGGCTGAATTAATCAAAGAAATCAGCGGCGTGAATCCTCTTAAATGTATGAAGTGCGGTAAATGTTCCGCATCATGTCCTTCTTACAATGAAATGGACATTAAGCCTCACCAGTTCGTATCTTACGTAGTAAACGAGGACATCGAGGCTCTCGTGAATTCGAAATCATTATGGAAATGCCTTTCATGTTTTGCATGCGTGGAACGTTGCCCCAGAGATGTGAAACCCGGCAAGTTAATCGATGCAGCAAGACAGGTTGTTGTGCGCCAGAAGGGTCAGGATTACCTGTCACCCAACGAAATTCCGGAACTTCTTGATCCGGAGTTGCCTCAGCAGTTATTGGTTAGCGCATTCAGAAGATACAGGAGGTAAGAAACGTGCAGAGGATAGGTGTATTTGTCTGCCACTGCGGTAGCAATATTGCCGCTACGGTAGATGTTAAAAAAGTTGTTGAAATGGCACAGTTAGAGCCCGGCGTTGTCCATGCAGAAGATTACCAGTATATGTGTTCTGAAGCAGGTCAGGCTAAGATTCTCGAAGCTGTAAAAGAAAAAGGATTAACAGGTATCGTTGTATGTTCATGTTCACCTCGTATGCATGAAGCAACCTTCCGTAAGGCTGCAGAACGTGCCGGCATTAACCCTTACATGGTAGAAATTGCCAATATTCGTGAACATTGTTCATGGATTCATAAAGATATGGAAGAGGCAACCAAGAAAGCTGTTATTCTTGCAAGAGCAGCTATTGCTAAGGTTAACTTAAATGCTCCTCTTCAGCCCGGCGAGAGCCGTGTAACCAAACGTGCATTAGTAATCGGTGGCGGTATCGCAGGTATCCAGACTGCAATTGATATTGCAGACGCAGGTTATGAAGTAGATATCGTTGAAAAGACACCCAGTATCGGTGGTAGAATGTCACAGTTAGACAAGACATTCCCTACTCTTGACTGTTCAGCATGTATCCTTACACCGAAGATGGTGGAAGCTTCCGCTCATGAAAAGATTAACATCTATACATACAGTGAAGTTGAGAAGGTTACAGGTTTCGTTGGTGATTTTACAGTTGATATCCGTAAAAAAGCAAGAAGCGTAGATATGAATAAGTGTACAGGTTGTGGTGTTTGTCAGGAGAAATGTCCTTCCAAGAAGGCTCCCAGCGAGTTCAACCGCGGACTTAATACAAGAAGCGCAATCTACACTCCTTTTGCACAGGCTATTCCGAACGTACCCGTTATTGACCGTGACGCATGTCTTAAGTTCAAGACCGGTAAGTGCGGTTTGTGTGAAAAGGTTTGTCAGGCAGGCGCTATTGATTACGCTCAGCAGGATGAAATCATTACAGAGAAGTACGGTGCAATCGTAGTTGCTACCGGTTTTGATACCATCAAACTTGACCAGTATGATGAATATGCATACAGCCAGAGCAAGGACGTTATCACTTCTCTTGAATTAGAACGTATTATGAACGCTGCAGGACCTACAAAGGGTCACCTCGAACGTCTTTCTGACGGTAAGGCACCTAAGGAGATGGTATTCATCCAGTGTGTAGGCAGCCGTTGTGCAGACAACAGAGGTAAGAGCTACTGCTCTAAGATCTGCTGTATGTATACTGCTAAGCATGCAATGTTAATCCGTGATAAGTATCCTGATGTAAACGTTACTGTATTTTACATTGACGTTCGTACACCCGGTAAGAACTTCGACGAGTTCTACAGAAGAGCTGTTGAAGAATACGGTGTAAACTACATTAAGGGTCAGGTTGGTAAGGTTGCTCCTCTTCCCAATGGTAAGCTTTTGGTACAGGGTGCAGACTTAATCGACAATAAGCAGATTTTAAAAGAGGCTGATATGGTAGTTCTTGCAACTGCAATCGAGCCCGATCCTTCCGTAAGAAAGATTGCTACAATGCTTACAGCAAGTATTGATACCAATAACTTCCTTACAGAAGCACATCCCAAGCTTCGTCCTGTAGAATCTCCTACAGCAGGTGTATTCTTATCAGGTGTTTGCCAGGGACCTAAGGATATCCCCGAAACAGTTGCTCAGGCAGGTGCTGCTGCGGTTAAGGCAATCGGCTTACTCGCTAAGGATAAGCTTTTGACCAACCCTTGTACAGCGAAGGCTGATGAGCTTATGTGTAACGGATGTTCAACATGTGCTAATGTTTGTCCTTACGGTGCAATCACTTATGAAGTAAAACAGGTAAATGACCACGGTATCCGTGAAGACAGAAGAATTGCAGTTGTTAACAACGCACTCTGTCAGGGTTGTGGTGCTTGTACCGTTGTTTGTCCTTCCGGTGCTATGGACCTTCAGGGATTCTCAAACAGACAGATTCTTGCGGAGGTGGATGCGATATGTCGATAGAAAAAGAATTTAGACCTAAAATTGTTGCATTCTGCTGTAACTGGTGTAGTTATGCAGGTGCTGACCTTGCAGGTAGCAGCCGTTTGGCATATCCTGCAGATGTTAAAATTATTCGTGTACCGTGTTCATGCCGTGTAAATCCTATGTTCATCCTTCGTGCATTCCAGAAGGGTGCAGATGGCGTTATCATGTGTGGTTGCCACCCCGGAGACTGCCATTACAGCACAGGTAATTACTACGCAAGAAGACGTATGACATTATTATTCTCTATGCTTGATTACATCGGTGTAGAAAACGGCCGTACCCGTGTTGAATGGGTATCTGCTGCAGAAGGTGTGAAGTTCTCTACCACAATGAATGAATTCGTAGAGAAAATCCACTCTCTTGGTGAAAACGTAAGATTGGAGGATTTAAGATGCAAGAATTAGTAAACCGCGCAAAAGAACTTCTTGCCGACGGTACCGTAGTTCGTGTACTTGGCTGGAAGGCCGGTGATTTGTCTTACAATCCTGAACCGGCTTACTTCACAAGCGCTGAAGAATTAGACAATTTTGTATATAACGGATTCTGCGGTGCAAACCTTAGCAAGTATATGATCGAAGCTTCCAAGTTGGAAGGCAAGACCATGGTATGCTTAAAGCCCTGTGATACATACAGCTTTAACCAGTTGATTAAGGAACATCGTGTAGACCGTGACAAAGCTTACATCGTAGGTGTAGGCTGTAAGGGTAAGTTAAATGTTGACAAGTTAAAAGAAATGGGCATTAAGGGTATCCAGAGTATTTCAGGTGCTGAAATGTCAGATGCTTGCGACACATTGACAATCCAGACACTTTACGGTGACAAGACCTGTGCATACGCTGACGCAATGCTTGAAAGATGCCACGTATGTAAGGGTAAGGAACATATGATTTACGATGAAATCATCGGTGAATCAAAGGATACTAAGGATGCTGAAAGATTTGCGGAAGTTGAAAAAATCGAAGCAATGAGCCCGGAAGAGAAATTTGCATTCTTCCAGGCAGAATTAAGCAAGTGTATCCGTTGTAATGCCTGCAGAAACGTATGTCCTGCATGTAGCTGCCGTAAGTGTGTATTCGATAGCAATAAGTACGATACCGCACAGAAGGCAAATGTGGATTCTTTCGAAGAGAAGATGTTCCACATCATCCGTGCATTCCACGTAGCAGGAAGATGTACAGACTGTGGCGAATGCAGCCGTGTTTGTCCTCAGGGTATTCCTCTTCACTTGTTTAACCGTAAATTCATCAAAGATATCAACGAATTCTATGGTGAATTCCAGGCAGGTGCTGACAGCGAAGCAAGAGGCCCTCTTACAAACTTTACATTTGATGACTGCGAACCCAGCATCGTAACAGAAAGGAGATAATGTATGTTTAAGATAGCAAAAGAAAATCTTTCCGCATTATTCTCCAAGATTGCGGAAAGCAATGAATTATACTTGCCCGTAAAAGTGGCAAATCAGACAAATTTTGCATACTGGACAGAAGAAGCAGAAGTGGATTTAGACACATTAAAAACCGTAAAATCGGCTAAAGATGCTTTCTTCCCCCAGAGCGAAAACTTATATAC
>CAZQBM010000026.1:0-32479 GCA_964591945.1 uncultured Lachnospiraceae bacterium
GGCTATATTTTAATTATGACTATATCTCGTTCCCTATAAACCAGGATAATCTACTGTAAAAATTTTACAATCATATAATACCGCTCTGCATCTAATTCCAATTCAACCTGACGGATACCTTTTTCCAAATCAAAACCATAATTCTGATCTTCAATCCTGATATTACCATCTTCTTTGATTGTTGCTATCATTCGGTTATAGTTTATATTTGTTCCGAAACTTGGTGCATTATCGTAACCATAATTATCTCTAAACTCTTCCTGCGGTTCATGTGTCTGATGATTTCCATGCTTCCAATAATCAAACTCAACTGTTACGCTTTCACCGGCAGGAATTGTAATCGTATCTGTTAATAAATATACCGATTCTTCTTCAAAAACATAATAGATAATATCAGAAATACAGTTTGCGTAGAATACATCATCCTCTGCTGTTGTTTCTCCATCCGTATTCCACTGATGCATATCACAGAACATTTGAGCAACACGAAGATATAACAACTCTTTTAATTCTTTCGTTTCAGTGTCATTTCCGCTTGTAATCAACTTCGTTTGTTCATCTACCATAGTTTCCAGCATTTCAGTCACGGTAGTTTCACGTTCCGTCATATCCACGGTTACTTCACCAGATTCATTTACTTCAATGAATTCAGGATAAACATATCCCTTCGCTTCGTATTCTTCCGGAACCTCTCCCAAGAAATATATTGCCGGCTTTTGTCCTTCATCCATTGCCTGGTCAAACATAAAATACAAGGTCACGGTACCGGTATCTGAATTTACGACATCCATCATATTGCTATAATAAACCTGATTCATCTTGTCAGCACCAAATGTAACAGCATATGTTGCCGCCTCACCGGGCACATTTCCCTTATCAAAATCTGAGAACTCATATACGATTACCTTTTGATTTAATAAATCCATATCCAATGCTTCCTCTAAAGGTGCAACTTCATTTAACATATAACAGAACTCATCGGTTGAAACATACGAACTGAACAAACGCATCATTCCCTGGCTATCCGTACCCATATAAGCACCGTTTATAATGTTCGTTTCTTCTTTCCCTTGATTGAGCGTTACTTTCGGCATATGCGTTGCCAACTCATTACCACTACTGATGTACGGATAATAAAATGTAACGGACTGTTCATTGGATGATGTATTGTTCAATACATAGGAATCTTTTACGGGTACATAACCCTTATCAGCCTGGCTAACTGCCGAAAAATCATAAATAAGTTCTCTTTCTGCAATAATGTTATTATTTTCATCAACAAAGGTAAGAGGCATAATCGGTCCTGCATTAAAATCAGTCCAATCAAGTGTAGTATCCATACCATAGGCCTGTTCTTGTATTTCATCGCCTTCCACAGGTCCGGGAATATATTGTTCAGGATGATCCGGACCATTTCCGCCTCCGTGATTACCCGCGTTGCCTTCTGATGTTACGGGAGGCTTACTCTCCGTTAATATAACGCCTTGCGCCATAAAAATAACCAATAGCAGACACGCTGCACTTGCCAGCATACCACCATACCATACCATCTTGAATTTCTTATTTCTTTTTATAACTTTTTCACTTCTATTAATCAGCGCATCATCAATTCCGCCGATTGCAACGAATAAATCTTCTCTTGTCATACAAGTCCCTCCTGCACCAAATAAGCCTGTAATTTCTTACGGGTTCGGGATAAAATCATTAACACATTACTCTCTTTTAAGTCATATCGCTTTGCAATCTGTGCCGTCGTTTCCGAAAAGAAATATCTTCTGATAAAAACATTACATTCTCTTTCCGAAAGTGTATGCAGATATGTATTAATTGCTTCTGTAAGCATTTTTGCTTCCAGTTGTACTTCCACGTTATCCTTTCCCGCTACAACTTCTTCCAATTCCTCAAGCACTAAATTGATTTCTCCACCGCCTCTTTTGGCGGAATGGTTTAACCGATATTTGTCAAATGCCAGATTTCTTGTGATTTTTCCGAGAAAAATCCGCAAGCATTCAGGAATTGTCGGTGGAATACTTTGCCACGCTTTCATCCAGGTATCATTCACACATTCTTCGGAATCTTCCTGATTGCGTAAGATATTGTCTGCAATTTTTAAACAAAACTTTCCATACTTTTCTTCCGTTTTTTGAATTGCATTTTCTTTTCTATTGCAAAACAACTCTATAATCTGCTTGTCTTCCACCGTTTTACACTCCTTATTTTTGAAGGCCTTCTCTTAATATGACGTAATAACGTCCGTTATCCTAACACATTTTTAATGAATTGTATAGGAATAATCGCGAATATCCATAACAACTTTAGCATTCTCTTCACTATCAAAAAGAATTGTAAGCATATTGTCTTCAATATACATATCATAGGGCCAGAAATACTCTGCAAACTGAGGAACTCTCAGCAACGTCTGACCGTTTGGATCGATTATCATCAATGAAGGTGAGTCAAATCCCGCAACATATAAATTGTCATCTTCATCCATAGTGCATACTGTTCCGCTTCCGCAATATTCACTGTTCTGCCAAAGAATTTTACCATCAGATATATTCAAAGCCTTAATTGTTCCGCCTTCATTCAAGTAAATAACATTTACGGGACTTTCTAAAATCTCCAGGGAACTACATTGTCCTACTTCATACTTGTCGGTTTCATAGGTCCAATATTCACCCTTTCCTCCCTGACAAACAATCGTAGCGTATTCCTTATATGTAGCTTCGTCATATTTAACCTCAAACAAGTATGCAAACTCCTCATCCGGTGTAAGTACATAATTCCAGTCTTCATTTACTTCTATAAAAATATCTGCTACTTCACCCTGCTGTGAATCCGTCTGAATTTCACCAGCGTAATTTTCATGGCTGTTTTCGTCACTATTTTGTGTTGCGTTATTAACAACGATATTGCTTTCTGTATTATCTTCCATACTTGTTTCTATAACAATAGTGGATGTTTCCTGCCCTTGAGAATCCTTAAGCGATATCTCTGCATTACATCCCGTCAGGGCTAACATGCTCGCCATTGTTGCCATAGTTAAAATAATTTTTGATTTTTTCATAAAATCCTCCGTATCCGCATATTTTTATGCTCATTTTTTTGTTCTTCACTATATAAGACGCAAAAACAAAAACAACTCTAACAAACTTTTTTAAATTTTTTATAAATTTTAAAATGCCATTACAGAGAATCGAATCTCCGTAATGGCATTAAGCGTGTTTACTATTGACTAACTATTATTATCCTTCCGAAGAATAAACGATTGTAGTATCAAAAGAAATTACCATTTTTTCACCCATATCTACGGATACTTCTACCATAGTACCATTATCTGTTTTGCATATTGCTGAATAATATGCACGCGCGTCATCAATACTACCATTGTTAAGCTCTGCCAAGCCCCAATCCTGGGCAAATACCTTTTCCACATTTCCCAATTTCAAATCATTGGTTACAAATGATGCAATCATAGCGTCATATTCTTTCTGTTCTTCTTCTGAGAGTTCATATTCAACAGGGTCATAAGAGAATACTTTGTCCCATCCGTGTGAATAATCACCTAAATTACTATTCTGATAATAATATTGAAGCACTTCTCCTGTTACGCTATCCACACAGATAAAATAATCATGTTTGTCAAATGAAACTCCCACTTGATAACATTTAGCATCATTCTCATATTCTCTTACATTTGCCGTGCCTTCCACATCAGCTATAATCATATGAACATCCCCATCTGTTGTTTTAAGTTCCAGAACATCCCCATCTGTTGTTTCAAGCATTATAGGTTCACACGCTTCTCCTCCCTCATAGTCATCTACGGGATCCGCCAAAACCACCTCAATCTCACAATTTCCCATGTCCTGACCGGAATATTTTTGGATGGTATCTTTCAGAATCAGAACCACTTTCCCCAAACCTAAATCTTCTTGGGTTTCTTTTGCAAAATATTTATCATTCTGCCAATACTCGATGCTGTAATTATCCCATACTATTCCGTAGCTATCCTCACCTTGAGCTACAATTTCTGCGCCTTCCGGTAAATAGATACTTTCCTCCTCCTGCCATACCTGATTCACCTGATAAACAAGATTCTCTACCTCTTCCGAACTACCCTCTTCAAGAATCACATCTGGATTACTTTCCACCTGTGTTACCACTTCTTCCTGCATCGTTTTTTCCATACCGGCATACAAACAACCAACTCCGCATGCTGCAATTACCAATGCCGTTGTTACTGTTATAATGACTCCTTTTTTCTTTCTCATTTCATTTACTTCCTTTCACTTTTTTCTTTACTTACCATGGTAGGTATAGGATACAAGTCCGTTTTTACCATACAATAAAGAAAAAGTAATCAAACGGTAAACTTTTTCGGAAAAAGAACGGTAATGATTGTGCCCTTATCCGGTTCTGATTGAATATCCATCCGTGCATTGTGATATTCCACGATTTGACTGCATATGGCAAGACCAAGACCGGTGCGCCCGGCTTCACGACTTCTTGCCTTATCTACACGATAAAAAGGTTCCTTCACACGTTTGACCTGCTCTTTTGTCATACCACAACCATTATCTTCTACGTAAATCCGAATGTTTGCAGCTTCCTCTTCCACGCCCCAGGTAACAATGTCACCGCTTTTACAAGCATAAACAGCGTTTTGAATCAGATTACACAACAAACTAAACAGCAATACTTCATTGGCAAACATAGTATCCGCACTTCTGTTACATACAAGTGTAACACCACGTTCTGCACACAATGTTTCCATACGCTTTTGAATCTGTTCTTCCACTTCACATAATTTAACTTCCTCAATATTTATTGCTTCATTTCTGATCTTTGCCATATCAAGCAATGTATAAGACAACTGTAACAAACGCTTACTTTCGTCCATAATATAACTCATGCATTGAATCTTCTCATCTTCCGGTATATTCGCCTTTTGAACATACTCCGCAAATCCATAAATGCTGGTTAACGGACTTTTTAATTCGTGGGCAAAATTATCAACAAATTCTTGTTTTGCATCTGCTTCCTGACGAATCTGCTGAATATTATCTTGTATTTTGTCTGCCATCCGATTAAAATGCCTTCCCAGTGTCGCAACCTCATCTTTTCCGGTTTCCGGCGCTTTACTCTCCCAATTTCCTTCTGCCATATCATCAACCACCTTGGTTAGTTGGGTAATGGGTTTCATTGTCCTTCTTAAGATTATAAAAAGAGAAATTGCCAAAACAAATGAAAATGACAAACTAATCACCAGATAATTGGTCTGAAGTTTGTCCCATACCTCATTCAGTTCTGTTAATTCTTTTTCGTAACGTAAATATAAAGTTTCTTCACCTTCATATATTTTACCCTGAACAATGATTTTCTTTAAATCAGTTCCTGTTATTATAATTTCATTTCTACCGGATACATCATTCCAATCCCGCAAATTATCAGCATTCTCAGGATATACACAGTTTTCTCCCTTCCATAGAGTTAAACATAATGTATCGTCATAATAATTCTCGTATTTTTCCATGACTCTTCGCAATTTCGCATCTGTAACATCTCCTTGATTATAAAGACTGTTCAGACTTCGAACCACCAGGTCGGTCAACATATTATACTCTGCTTCCGCTTGCTTTTGTTCTACCCCGATATCCTTTTGATACGTCAGTTCAAAAACAACATACATGCCCACATTTAGCAGTACAACAAACAATATCATTGTAAACAAATATACTTTTTGCCATAATTTCATCAGTGCTTCCTCTATACTTCCAAACGATATCCCAATTTTGTAATCGTGCGGATTTCATTCTCTAATCCTAATTTTTTTCGTAATTTCTGAATATGTACATCTACGGTCTTAGTATCTCCTATATAATCATAGCCCCATGCCAATTCCAGAAGTTTATCTCGCGAGAGTGCTATGTTTTTATTAATAATTAATACCTCTAATAAGGAAAACTCTTGCGGTGTCAATATAATTTCTTTCCCTGCTGATAAAACCAGTCGTTTCTTCAAATCTACTTGCACTGCTCCGACTTGCATTATTTCATCTCGTTGGCTACGGCGTAATACAATATTGATTCGCGCAATCAACTCAAGCATCTCAAAAGGTTTTACAATATAATCTTCCGCACCTAAAGTCAGGCCTTTCAAACGGTCATCCAATTCTCCTTTTGCTGTTACAAAGATAATCGGCGTGCCTGATACTTGTGTAATAAAATCAAATCCGGACACACCCGGTAACATTACATCTAATAAAATCAAGTCAAATGACTGCTCCTGTAACACTTCCAGTCCACTCAAACCATCATAACAACAAGTACATGTATGTCCTACCAAAGATAAATTTCGCTTCACAAGTTCACTAATATGTCGGTCATCCTCTACTATCAATATATTAGCCATTTGAATTCCCTTCCTTTCCACAACATCTTTACTATTTTAACATCACAAAGTAATCAAATGGTAAAAATTTTCAAAGCCTTTATAATATATTCGGAATTTACAATAAAGTTTTACATTGTAAAAGACTTATGGAAAGTAAACTTCCCATAAGTCTTTCGTTCATCTCACGCCTGTTCTCAATGCTCCAGCATATTTTCAATAAATATCTGAATGTGTCAAGTAAGGAACAAGTTAAAAAGTATCTTATAAACATCAATGTTCATAAGATACTCTTTCTCTTTTACACTATCCCAGTCCTATTTCAAAATCTTTTTATACAAATTACAAATCCTTTCGTATATCCTTCTATGCAGTCATCGATATACAATTTACCACCATGTTTCTCCACAACTAAATTTGATATAGCAAGTCCTAATCCTGTTCCCTTTCCTCCGGAACGTGCTTCATCTCCCTTGGCAAATGGTTCAAATATAGTAGTAGCTACTTTCTTGTTAATTACATCTCCATTATCTGCAACAATAATCCTTACCATATCACCTTGCGCAGATACTCTCACCAGAATATGAGCACCCTTTTCATTGTGCTTATAGGCATTAACTAACAGATTACTGATAGCCCGCTTCATTTCCTTTTCATCCACATTGCAGATAATTGCTTCTTCCGGAATATCTATATCCAAATCCATATCCATCTTCTCATATTCATCATAATGAAAGGCAATCAATTCACGCACCAATGCACACAAATCCACTTCCCTTAAGGATAATTTATAATCATCCGTATTAAGCTTAGAAAAAGCAAACATAGTATCTAACAATTCATTCATATAACAACTCTTGTTATAAATAATCTCATATATTTCTGCGTACTCTTCCGTTTTTACCTTACCTTCCTTTAAAGCTGTTGCAAAGCCCTGCACAGAAGTCATAGGTGTTTTTAAATCATGAGCAATGCAGGAATAAAGCATATTTCGTTCATTCATTTGACGTTGACTTTCTTTTTGCCAGGTTTTACCGGTCAGACGATAAAAAAGGTAGGCACCAGCCACAATATTCATCAATGATAATATCAAAAAACCGCCAATTATAATCAACACCATATTGTCATTTGGCGAACTTAATGACATTAGCAAAGCATCCATAATACCTAAAATGATACCTTCCACTACCAAGCAACCAACCAAACACAATATAAAATATAACACTACTTTCTTTTTTACTTTATTCATGAATCTCCAATCTATACCCTAACCCGCGAATGGTTTTAATGGTATCATTGCCAACCTTGTCACGCAAACGGCTAATGATTACGCGTATAGTATTGTCATCCACCACATAATCATCACCCCAGGCATACTCATAAATTTGTTCCTTTGTAAAAACTCTTTTAGGATGCTTCATAAAAAGTTCCAACACCTTAAACTCAGCTTTTGTAAGCTCCTGCGTAACTCCGTTATTAATAACTACACATTCATCACAATTCAAAAGCATATTACCCACTTTAATGTTTTCTACTTCTTCTGTAACGGCGGCCTGTGCTCCCGCTCTACGCAGATGAGCTCTCACCTTAGCAGCCACTTCCAAAGGTTCAAAAGGTTTGGTAATGTAATCATCTGCTCCTAAATCCATGCCTAATACTCGGTCAGATAACTCCACTTTAGCAGAAATCACAAGAATTGGAATGTACCTTTCCTTTCGGATTTCCTTAATGATTTCATAACCATTTTTCTTTGGCATCATAATATCCACAATGGCAAGATCAATATTTTCCTTATCTAAAATCCGCAACGCTTCCTGTCCGTCATTTGCCTCAAACACAATATTATTATTTGCCTCAATATACATACGAAGCAATCGAACAATTTCTTTTTCATCATCTGCAATCAATATATTTGCCATAGAACACCTCTGCTTTCTATCTTAATATAAACATTATAAAATACTACACTTTCAATGTCTATATATGCTTAAAGTTCAACATTAAATATGTACAAAATCATATAACTGAAACCACATAATCACAGCCACATATCCAAACATAAGAGTCCCCCAGATATACTGCTTTGTTTTTTTCCATTTTCCAATCTCTTTGTCTCTCCACGTATTCTTAAAAAGAATTATTCCATTCACCAAACTTACCAACGCAAGAATGACCACCATGATACAGGAAAATACAGCAAATGCATATCCTTTGACACCTAATACGCTAATCAAACAGAACAGAATCACACCGGATACGCCCTGTATTACCTGCTGTAAGGTAATTTGCTTGTCAGCCTTAGTCAATGTTTTTTTCTTTTTTCTAATTTTACGTATCAGTAAAGTTAATCCTTTGATCAGTAAAATAAGTAAACAAGCAATTCCAAATACAGCAAAACCAAAATACGCAATAATTCCATAAATATGATGATTATTCTGAAACATATCCGTGCTCATCATTTCAAATTGCCGATTACCATCTGAATCAACACTTTCATAAGTAAAAAAATATGCACCGTTTTCTGATGTTTGAAGCCACATTTGATCACCAATATGGATCATTTGCATTCCACCGGTAAGAGGCATATCAAATACATCAGGATCATCCGTCTTGGTTGCAAAGAAACATCCATATGAATATTGTAAAGCACTTCCGTATCCGCTTACAATAGTTCTTCTGGGTGCATAAGTTCCACTTATGTCATAGTGTTCTTGTATCGGATTGTTTCTTACCAGTTCACTATCTCTTACATCACCAAACAACAAACCAACAAGTCCCGTCGAAAACATAGTTTCGCCCGGTTCATTTGTAAGTACTACGATTCCAAGCCCACTTTCCGGATCAAACTGAAGATTCGCTGTACATCCACCTGTATTACCGCCATGCCCCAATGTAGGAACCTTAAACTGTTCAGTCCATAGCCCATGGCAATTCTCAGCAATATCACTATCTCCATAAAAAGAAGTCGCCGTAAACATTTCATCTCTTGTTTCATTATTTTCAAAAAACGGGCAATCAGTCGCTATAAACCCCTGCGCAAATTTAGCCAAATCACTTGTAGTTCCTATGGCTGCACCTGCCGGATAAAGCTGTACCCAAGAATGGCACACTCCATAATCCGCATTATATTCTTCCTGCGCGTATCGTCCGTAGCACTTAAGCTTCTCTCTCTGTCCTCTTACCCAGTTATTATCTTCCATATGCATACCGATGGATGTATGTTCCATATCTAACGGCTTAAAAATATTCTCATTCACATAATCCACATAGGACATTCCACTAACTCGCTCCACAATAAATGCTGCAAGTGCTGTCCCCCAGTTGGAATATGCTGTATGCTCACCCACATGATACGCCTGATAACATTCACACGCCTTAACTGCTTCCTCTAGACTTTCATAAAGCTCTGCTTCTGTTGCCAGCTGATTTTCATACATAGACTCCTGAAAACCGGCATCATGATTCATCAAATTCAGCATGGTAATCTTTTCTTCCTCGTACTGAAGCTTAGTAAGAAAGCCTTTGGGAAGATATTCCCTGATATCTGTTTCAAAATCAAGTTTGCCTTGCTCCTTTAACTGCATAACAGATATCCACACAAGAAGCTTTGAGGTGCTTCCCCATTCGTATACAGTCTCTTCATCTGCAAGAATACCGGTTTCCATATCTGAATATCCATAGTAACCTTCATAGATAATTCCTGACTCATCAAAGACACAGATACTTACAGATGCCAGTCCTGCCTCGTATTTTTTTACATATGCATTTATCTCTGTGCCAATGCCATCATAAGCTATTCCTGAAGGTGTGATTTGTCCTGATGCATACACATTTTGCGGTATAATCATAACCAGCATCAGAACTGCAATTAACATAGCAATCGTTTTTTTCATATTTTCAATTCTCCTTTTGATTTATAGGCATATGATAGCTTATAAAGCTTACAAGAAAAATTGATTAACATTAACTGAATATTAAAATATGTAAATGTATACGGTTTTCGCCGTATGTTGACATATAATACGTCCAAGCCACTTCGAAAAAGCTTCGCTTTTCCTCAGTGTTTGGCTTTCGCCAAATAGAAATCAAAAATAACACAATCCTTCGCGAGCCAGCTCGCATGATTGTGTTATTTCCGCTTTCTGCTTGGACTCAATGCTCCAACATATTTTCAATAAATATCCCATACCCCTTCTCCGGGTGATTCACCAACACATGTGTCACAGCACCGATAATCTTCCCATCCTGAATAATCGGACTACCACTCATACCTTGCACAATTCCGCCGGTCATATCCAATAAGCGCTCATCCGTCACCTGAATGGTCAAGGCACGCTTTTTTTCGGTAGCATTATAATTAATATCTACAATCTCAACGGAATATTTCTCACAGGTTCCGCTAACAGCCGAGATAATATAGGCTTCGCCTTTTCTAATCTCCTGCTTCAGGGCAATCTCCATAGGTTGTTCAATTATATCATCCAGCCACTCTTCTTTTACAATGCTTCCATGAATTCCGCAGGTTGTATTATCCTCAATTTCGGCGACTTTTTTATCTTTTTCATATTGAATAAGCCCCGTGACAGAACCGGGTTCGCCTTCTTCGCCACGGCTGATGGATACTATAGACGTTTCATATAACGCACCGGAAGAAATGGTCACAAGTTCATTCGTGTCTACGTCTCTTACCGCATGTCCCAATGCTCCGAAATCCCCGTCTTCCTCAATAAAAGTCATTGTCCCTACGCCCTGTAAACTATCACGAATCCAGGCACCAATTTTGTAACTTCCGTCTCGTGAAAGGACCGGTGTTACTTTTACATCCAATTTCTCCTGTTCCCGTTTTATGGTTAAAAGCATGGTTGCGCCACCCGAGTTATGCACAATTTCCGTAAAATCTTTTTTACGCGTTACTTCTTCACCATTCACTGCCACAATGTAATCACCCGACTGTAAAATATCCTTACATGGCATTACCGCATCCCCAGCCGTCGTTGTAAAATCACCGATATCTATCACATACACGCCATCTGTTTTAACATATATACCGACAGTCTGTCCGGACGGAATGACCTTGTTTGAATCCATAGTTTCTATGCGAACTGTTTTATAGGGCAACACTCCAAAAAGTTTCAAATCCGCACAGTACGCATCATCGGTTGCGCCGCTTAAGACAATTTCCCTGGCAAAATCAATCTCCACATACTGATCTGTACTTGCCCCGCGACTGATACTCTCCACGGCCGGTTCTTCATAAGTCCCCATTTCCACACTTTCGCGATACAACGCTCCCTTTGCGGGGATATGAAAATCAATCACCTGCTCTTTTCCGCTTTCCACATAAATCACTTCCGGCATGCGGTTCCACTCGTAAATATAAAAGGCCGCAAAAGCAATCACCGCCCCAAATCCCAGCATAAAAAATAAAGCTCTTCGATACATTCTCATTCTTCTATATTTCATAAAACTATTATCAATTTCTCCCATCACAACCTCCGGAAAGTAATTCTGATTTTCTTCTATTTTCAACGATATTATTTATAAAAAAAGAAGGACTTTCGTCCTTCTTATTATGTGATAAAATGAAATTTTTACTTATCCATTTTTTGTATTTTGTGCCTGAATTTTTAATTCTCTGGCATTTTCCAAAACTGCATCCGTAATAATTTCTCCACCCAGCAGCCTTGCCACTTCATTTAATGCACCATCTTCATTCAAAGGCATAATATTGGTAACGGTTTTGCCGTTTTGTTCGCTCTTTTCGATGCAATAATGTGAATCTGCCATTGCCGCAATCTGTGGCAAGTGGGTGATACAGATGACCTGGTGACTCTTGGCAAGAATTCCTAACTTCTCCGAAACCTTCCATGCTGTCTTACCGCTGATACCGCTGTCAATTTCATCAAAAATCAAAGTGTTAATATCATCGCGTTTTGCAGAAATTGTCTTAATTGCAAGCATAATACGTGACAACTCACCACCGCTGGCCACTGCCGATAAGGGACGCAATTTTTCGCCCGGATTGGTCGATATCATAAACACAACCTTATCCTTACCATTAGCGCCGACCTGCTCTGCTTCTTCGAAAGATACCTTAAACTCTGCCTGCATAAAATTCAAATCGTGCAAAGCTTCCACAATTTCTTTCTCAAGCTTAACCGCTTCCGCCTGTCGCAATTTGCGAAGGACTCTCGCATACTCTTCTAAAAGTGCTTCTTTGTCAGCTAATTCCTTGCCGATGCGTTCACTTTCCTCCACCGCATTCTCCAAACGATAAATATACGCTTTACGTTCTTCGGCGTAATTCAATATTTGTTCAATGCTTTTACCGTATTTAACCTGTAAATGATTAATTAAGTCCACACGTTCCCGCACGCGTACAAACTCACGCTCGTCGAAATTATCTGCTTCCAATGCAAAATTTAAATCTCTGGATAAATCCCGCAAAAGTGAATCCACCTCGGTCATACGCTCTTCCAACTCTGCCATATCATCATCCAAAGCCGACAAATGGCTCATTTCGCGCAACGCACGGTTTAAGCTGTTTTCACAGCTGGAATCCTCTTCTTTCAGCAATTGAAGCACGCGCACAAGTCCTTCTTTGACTTTACCGCTGTTCTCCATTTTGCGAAGATTACTTTCCAGTTCTTCCAATTCACCGGGTACGAGCTTTGCCTTATCGATTTCATCTACTTCAAAGCGCGCAAAAGAAAGCTCACGCTCTCTCTGCTCCGGCGACATTTCCGGCGTATCATAGAACTTCTTTAATTCCAGATATTTAGCATATTCTTCCTTTAAAAGTGCCTTCTGCTCTGCTAAAGTTTTATCCCCGAAAGAATCAAGGATATCTAAATGTTTTTTATCCTGTAAAAGACTCTGATAATCATGCTGTCCGTAGATATCCAAAAGAATCGGTGCCAGTTCTTTTAATACAGATGCCGAAACCGTCTCTCCGCATACCTTGAATACGCTTCGCGCAGGACTGATTTTACGTTGTAAAATCACCACGCCGTCTTCTTCCACAGGCAAATCAAGTAATTCTATTTTTTTCTTCTGTTCTTCGTTCTCAACCTGGAACACCAATTCCACCAGTGCATATTCCGCACCGTCGCGGATACTGTCTTTATCCGCCTTAGCGCCCAGCGCCAGATGTATGGAACCTAAGATTACGGATTTACCCGCACCGGTTTCACCGGTTAGGATATTCAATCCTTCCGTAAAATCCACTTCCACCTCATCAATGATGGCTAAATTTTTAACGTGTAACTGTAATAACATATGGCCTCCTTTTACCCTTCCCTCTCTCTTGTTCCAAGGATTTTGTTAAAAGGTTGCTTTGATTAAATCTGCTATTTTATCTCTGACCAAAACGGCGTCCTGTATAGTTCGCACGGCCACCATAATGGTATCGTCTCCCGCAATACTGCCCACCACTTCCGACAAATTCATAGCGTCCAAAGCGGCAGCAACGGCCATTGCCATACCGGATACAGTTTTAATTACGAGAATATTCTGCGCCGTGTCCATACCGGTCAGACCATCTCTGATAATACGAATGTATTTGTCAGCCAGATGCTCGGTATCGTTGTTTAAAACCACATACTTCTGTCTGCCCTTTCCGTTGGACACCTTGGTAATCTTTAATTCCCTGATGTCTCTGGAAACGGTAGCCTGGGTAATGTTAAAACCATCTTCCAGAAGTTTTACTACCAGCTCCTCCTGGGTTTCGATATCAAATTGTTCAATCAACTCCATGATTCTTTGATGTCTTTTATTCTTCATTCCAATACTCCGTAATATGCGGTTATATCTGCCTAAATAATCAATTAATTCTCTTTCATCTTCTCATATAAGGTTTCAAGGAAACTTGCGCTGCTGATGCGAATCAGTGTTGTTGTCATCTTGGATTTGTTTACTACAACCCGGTCGCCGGCTTCCAATTTAATGCGCTCGATTCCGTCAAAATATACCTCAATCAGCTGTTCCACCGTCAAATCATGGGGCGGTAAAATCTCCACTTCAATCTCATCTTCCGCATTAAAAATAATACTTCTGCTAAGCATGGTATGGGGCGCAATGGGAGTGATAATCGTCATATCTGCACCGGGCTCCACAATGGGACCTCCGGAAGATAAATTGTATGCCGTCGAGCCTGTTGGTGTTGCCAAAATCAAACCATCAGCCCGGTAGGCTTTTAACATTTTATTATTAACGCTTACTTCAAAATTCAAAATCTGCATAGAACCGCCGCGAGTAATGACAATATCATTCAAGGCATCCAAACAGCAGATTTCTTTGGTGCCGCGCATAACCTTGCCGGATAACATCATACGGTTTTCGGTAGTATAAGCACCCTCGCACAAAGCATCCAACGCACTAAATACATTGCTTTTATCCACATCGGCCAAATAACCCAAATGCCCCATATTTACGCCAAGAATCGGTAAATCATTCTGAACGATCTTTTTAGCCACACGCAAAATAGTGCCGTCACCGCCCAAAACGATAATACACTCCACGCCGTCTAAATGCTCTTTGGAAATATCGTAGTCACGACTTTCGGGCACAAAGGATTTCACCTTCTTATGCTTCTTGTTTACAAGATAATCCTGTACGCTTCGGGTTACTGATAAATCCTTATCTTTTTGATTGTTCGTAATCAATAAAAATGATTCCATTGTTTTCCTTTCTTTGAAAACATCATAAAATATGATTCGAATTGTTTCTATACAGTAAATCTTTTGTATCTATTTGTAATTTCTTTGTATCTCTTCTATTCATTTACAAATCTCTACAACGTCTCATGCGATTTCGATACAATTTCATTGATTCTATCCAGCATTTCTTTGGATAATTCCACAGAATCCTGTGCTACAACACTTTTATTTAAAATATCTTCTGCCGAAAGTGCTCCTGCTTTTGATGCATCCAAGGGTTTCTGAATATACGCCAGATATTCAATATTGCCTTCCGGTCCGCGAATCGGTGAATAATCCAAATCCAGAATATCAAAACCGATATTCATAATGATTTTGGAAACATTTTCCACTACTTCTTTATGTACGGAGGGCTCTCTTACAACCCCCTTCTTGCCAACCTTTTCTTTGGTCGTCTCAAACTGGGGCTTAATCAAGCAAACCATACGTCCTCCGGGCTTTAATAAGTTATATGCCGGTGGAAGAATTTTCTGCAATGAGATAAAAGATACATCCACGGAAGCAAAATCCAAGTCATCCTGAATATCGTCTCTTACCATATAGCGAAAATTAGTCTTCTCCATACAAACCACGCGCTCGTCATTGCGAAGTTTCCATGCAAGCTGTCCGTGACCTACATCTACGGCGTAAACCTTAGCAGCAGCGTTTTGCAACATACAGTCCGTAAAACCACCGGTAGATGCACCGATATCCATACAAACCATATTTTCGAAAGAAAGCTGATGCTTCTCAACTGCTTTTTCAAGCTTTAAGCCACCGCGACTGACATAACGCAAGGTCGCGCCACGCACTTCAACTTTGGCCGTTTCTTCCTCAAACAAGTCACCTGCTTTGTCTTCCTTTTGTCCGTTTACATAGACAATACCGGACATAATATATGCTTTCGCCTTTTCCCTGGACTCGGCTAAGCCCTTTTTCACAACCAGTACATCCAAACGTACCTTCATTTACAATACCTTCCCGTAAAATCACTTTCGCAAGTGATTATTTCAATCATTCAAAATTTAATAATACATCGAATTCCTACAGGCATTCTTTGATACGTGCCACTACGGAATCCGCATCCATACCGATTTCTTTATATAACTGATCCACGCTACCGTGTTCTACAAACTTATCAGGAATTGCAATGGTTAAAACCTTACAATCTGCCTTGATACTATCAAGATATTCACGTACCTTCTCACCATAGCCGCCGCTTGCCACATTCTCTTCCATTGTGACAATCAACGAATGGTTCTTGGCTGCTTTTTTCAGTGCTTCCTCATCAATGGGTTTTATGAAACGTCCGTTATTCAAACTACAGTTTAATCCTTGTTCTTTTAACTTGGAATGAACATCTACTGCAATCTTAACCATACTTCCCACTGCAAAAATTGCAATGTCTTTTTCTTCATAAATCCACTCAGACTTACCAAGTTCCACAGCCGCACGATTCTCATATAAGCCTTCATAAGCCTGTCCTCTGGGATAACGTACTGCAATGGGACCGTCAAAAGCGATGGCAAATTTCAACATATCGGAAAGTTCCCATTTATTCTTGGGTGCCATAATGGTTAAATTAGGAATAGATGATAAAAATGACAAGTCAAATACACCCTGATGGGTTTCACCGTCACTACCTACCAATCCTGCTCTGTCAATTGCAAATACAACCGGCAATTTCTGAAGACAGACATCATGTAAAATCTGGTCATAAGCTCTCTGCAAGAAAGACGAATAAATCGCTACAATCGGTCGTAAACCGCCTGCCGCAAGTCCTGCCGCAAACGTAACTGCATGTTCCTCCGCAATACCCACATCAAAAAATCTGTCAGGGTACATATTACGGAAACGCTTTAATCCGGTACCATCCGGCATTGCTGCAGTAATAGCCACCACATTTTCGTTTCTTGCACCCATTTTACACATAACGGTAGAGAAAATATCCGTATAATTGGGCTTTGTTCTCTTAGATGCAGGTAAACCTGTTTCAATCTCAAAAGGCTCTGCACCGTGGAAACGGGCAGGATGTCTTTCTGCAGGCGCGTATCCCTTACCCTTATGGGTCATAACGTGCACAAGCACGGGTTCCTTACATCTCTTAGCTTCTTTGAACACACGAACCATATCTGCAATATTGTGACCGTCCACGGGTCCTAAATAGGTCAGACCCATATCTTCAAACAACATACCCGGGATTACCATCTGCTTAAAAGTACTCTTCACACGCTGAATGCCGTGAATCATATTTTTACCGCGAGGCATCTGACGCAATCTGTCTTTTACGCTGTCTTTTAAGTCAATATAGGCTTCTGTAGTACGGATGCTGTTCAAATACTGAGAAACACCGCCTACAGGCTCTGAAATGGACATATTATTGTCATTCAATACAATGATAAAATTGGTATCCGCTTTGGCCGCATTGTTTAATGCTTCATAAGCCATACCGCCGGTTAACGCACCGTCACCGATTACAGAAACAATGGTATTGTTCTTGCCCTGTAAGGTTCTTGCCATTGCCATACCAAGACCTGCCGAAATGGAAGTCGAACTGTGTCCTGTATTAAAACAGTCACAATCACTTTCCACGGTCTTCGGGAAACCACTCATGCCCTTAAATTTACGCAAGGTATCAAAACCGTCTTTACGACCGGTAAGAATCTTATGGGTATAAGACTGGTGACCTACGTCCCAGATCAGTTTATCCTCCGGAAAATTCATACACAGATGCAATGCCATGGTAAGTTCCACCGCACCTAAGTTAGCACCTAAGTGACCACCGGCCACACTGATTTTTTCAATTAAGAATTCACGGATTTCCTGGGCAAGGTCGCCATAGTATTCTTTGGGAATTCTTTTAATATCGTTTGGTTTTTCAATTCTTTCAAGAAACATATCTTTGTCCTCTACTCTCTAACCTCTATTTGTCACGGTTTACAAGACTGCCGATTAAGTCTTTCAAAAATACCTTTTCAGCGGTGATTTCATTCAGCATGGCAATTGCTTCTTCCGATAACTGCCTCTGGTCTGTCTGGGCTTTTTCAAGACCTTCCAAAGTAACGTAGGTAGTCTTTTCATTCTTCTCATCGCTTCCCACCGGCTTACCAAGTAAAGCTTCATCACCGATTTTATCAAGAATGTCATCCTGGATTTGGAAGGCTACACCTACATTATAACCAATCTTTTCAGTCTTACTAATATCGTCTTCGCCCGCAAGGATTGCTCCAATCGTAAGTGCTGCCTGAATCAATGCGGCTGTTTTATTTTCATGAATAAAAAGCAATTCTTCCTTGGTCGCATCGGCCTTTTTCTCTGCCTCGATATCCGCAACCTGTCCGCCAATCATACCAAATACACCGGCCTTACGTCCTAACACCTGTAATGCCTTGGTCTGACGCTTTAACAAATCACAATCTCCCGCCTTGGCGGTTTTCATCATAGCGTTTGACACAGTCTCAAACGCAAAATTTAAAAGTCCGTCGCCGGCAAGAATTGCAGTTGCTTCATCAAACTGCTTGTGGTTGGTAAGACGTCCTCTGCGGTAATCATCATTGTCCATCGCAGGCAAATCATCATGAATCAGCGAATAAGTATGTATCATTTCCAAAGCCGCCATATAAGGCTTAACAATGTTTTCATCCTTACCGCCGAACATACGGAAACTTTCCAACATCATCATAGGACGCAATCTTTTACCGCCTGCATAAAAGCTATAACGCATTGCATCAATTACACGCTCATAATATACACCCTTTTGTTCCGGAAGAAACTCTGCAAGAATTTCTTCTACCTCATCTACATGAAGTTTCATTTCCTCATTCCAATTACTCATGATTAATCCTCTTACTTTATTCCGTTAAACGCTTATCTTTCTCCAAATCAGCAAATTCTTCCGTTTTGCCGTCTTCCATAAGCTTTAGTACTTTCTTTTCTACTTTATCAATGCTTTCATCGCATTTTCTCAACAATTCCACGCCTTCACTGTATTTGCTAAAAGCATCCTCAATGCTAATATCATTTCGCTCTAAATCCAAAAGAATTTCTTCAATTTTGGCAAAATTTTCTTCTAAGGTTGCTGTACTTTTCTCTGACATTCTATTATCCCCCTGCATCTGCTCTATTCCTGACACATAATCTCAATCCGCGACTTCGGACGCTTAACCTTCAAATTCAATCCTCACCCGTTTCCCAAGAAGTCAATTCGTTCACTGTTGCTCCTGCCTCGCCGTCCTTCATGCGGATCCGTATTACTTGGCCGACTTCCATATCTTTAATACCGGATACTCGCCGTCCCGCATTATCGGCAAGATAAGCCATACCGCCGTTTAAGCGTTTCACCGGTGAAACTGCATGCATACGCTCCACAAGAATTTGAAATTGATTTCTTTTTCTCAGTAAAACTTGCTTCATACGATGGTCCAGGTTCTCTGAAAGTCGGGCCCCGGTCATTCGATACTCGCGTACCTTCACCGCCGGTGACGCACTATGAACTCTTTGCTTCAATAATTGACTTCTTGTCTTCGCCCTATTAATATGACCTTCCATTGCCTTGTATAAAAGTGCTCTGTATTCTTCCAGATAACGCTCTGTTTTCGCAAATTCCTCCACAGCCAATTCAGCCGCCGCAGAAGGTGTTGCTGCTCTTTTATCCGCCACAAAATCCGCAATAGTAAAATCGGTTTCATGCCCCACCGCAGAAATAATCGGCACCTCACATTGGAAAATCGCATGCGCTACCGCCTCTTCATTGAATGCCCATAAGTCTTCAATGGAACCGCCACCGCGACCGACAATCATTACATCCACGCCATAATTCTCTAAAACCTCAATACCCTTGATAATACTGGGCGCCGCTCCGTCGCCCTGTACAATTGCCGAATATAAAACAATCTGAATATATGGATTTCTTCGCCTTGCCACCGAAATAATGTCTCTTACCGCAGCTCCCGTAGGTGCCGTAACAACACCCAACGTCTTAATCCTTGTAGGAATCGGTCTTTTATATTCCGCATCAAACATCCCCTGTGCGGATAAACTTTTCTTTAATTGTTCAAATGCAAGATAAAGATTTCCTTCTCCGTCCTTTTCAACTGCGGTTGCATAAATCTGGTATTTACCGTCCCTGACGAATACCTCTACCTTACCTTTTATAACAACCTGCTGTCCGTCCGTCATTTGAAAATTCAAATTACGACGATAAGATGAAAACATAACACAGGAAATAGCAGAACCGTTTTCTTTTAAGGTAAAATAAATATGTCCCGTGGAATGATACTTGCAATTGCTGATTTCACCACGTACGGATACTTCATTACTTAAAAGATAGTCCTGCGTAAACATATTCTTAATGTAGTTGTTAAGCTGTCCTACCGAATAGATGCTTCCCATTGTTACCTCTGTTGCCGGAATCTTTTACTTTGAAAACTTCGCCAAAACGCCGTTTACAAATGATGATGATTCATCCTGACCGAATTTCTTTGCCAGTTCGACCGCTTCATTGATTGCTACGGATGTAGGCACGGAATCATCATACTTTATTTCGTAAACAGCAAGACGAATAATGGCAAGGTCAACCTTGCCCATACGGTCTGTCTTCCAGCCGGTTGCCTGCTCATTAATCAAAGTGTCAATTTCAGAAAGTTTGTCCTGAATTTTTTCAAACTTTTCAGAAATATATGTACAGTCCTTTTCAGACTGTATTTCTTCCTGCTCAAGATATAATTTCATCTGTTCAGGCATATCATTCTTATCATTGAATTCCAACTGGAATACCAGCTTAAAAATTTGTTCTCTTTGTTCTCTTCTTCCCATAATCTCTCCATCATAGAAATGCCTCCCTTTCGGGAGACATGTCATATTTTATTCTGCTGCAGGAACTACAACAGATGCTATTCTTACATTCACATCCACAACTTCCAAATTGGTCATGGTTTCAATGGAAGTCTTAACCTTTTCCTGCACTTCACGACAGGTTTCAGGAACTTTATATCCTGAGTTAATTCCCAATGCCATATCTACTTTAACGGTTCTTCCAACAATATCAACTTTAACACCCTTAGGCGCTTTACGAACGCCCATACGACTCATAAATTCATTCTGCGAATTGTCAACGCTGACAACACCTTCCACTTCCGCTGCCGCTAAAGCTGCAATTACCGGAACCACATCATCTGCAATTCTTACTGCACCGATTTTTTCGCTTGCTTCTTTTGCCATTTTTATTTCCTCCTTCTATCTGAACCTACACTTATTTCATTTTATAATTTCTATAAATTATACCAAATTTTGAATACTTTGCATAGTCTTTTAAAGCATAAATGTATAAGTATACAATTTATCGTTGGTAGTATACGCTAAAGTTGTAGTACCGTCTCCCAAATATTGAAAGATCTGCTGGTTATCCAACATATTTGTTTGAAAATCCTGGTATACAATCTGATTTGCACATCTAATAGATATGCAAGTATTCCCTTGGCTTTTAGCAGTTTTAAATATATTTTCTACTAACGTTGAATTAAAACTTGTAAGATATAACCCTTCTTTTACATAATAATTATCAATCTGAACAATGCAGTTTGGTACACTAATAGGATGTTCGATAATATGTGTTTTAAGAATATCCTGCGTTGTAATACATAAATAATCATAATTAATACTTGAAAGTGCAGTTTCATCTCCGCCAGTACCTGTATAAGATGCATCTCCCCATGTGGCATCTAAATAATAATACTGACCGTCTACTCTTACCAGATTCCACGCATGGGATTCTCCTGTTATAACAGAGCCGGTTATAATGGTTGCTTCAACATCAACCTGTCGCAATAAATACTGTACTGCTTTGGCATACCCTAAACATACAGATTCTCTACCTAAAAACACAGAACAAATATTTTGATTGTCCGGAGCCTCTAAGTTATATTCTGTATTTAATATGACCATTTCATATACATATTTTACTTTATCATAATCGGTTGCATTTTGTGGCAGTTCAGACAAGTAACTTCCTACTGCCTGCTCTATCATATCTTCCTGTTGTGAAACTTGTTCCGATGTCATAGTATAATTAGGTGAATATGCTATTTTTTGTATATTTCCCGCAAATAAATATTGCTCATACGAATACCCGTCCGAATAAAAAATTTCCGGGTGGTCCAACAATACACAAGTCGAAACTTTTTCAATCGCATTCACATCCGTACTACACAGCGGAATACCGCTCTGTTGTCCCTTATATACCAAAAAAATTTCCGCATATAATTGGTGCAAACTTGTATCAAGTGCGGAATATCCGTACATTCCACTACATTCCTTCATTGTCAAAGCAATATTGCTATTAGTCAAACCTGCAGCACTTCTTAATTTCCAATCTTCGTCGGACAATTTTGCTTCTATGGTTATTTCAGTCTCTGCACCGTAATTCCCCTCGGGATTATCTACAATAACTGATTCAGCAGACAACTCCAGTTCTTTACCCTGTCCATGCATGCTGTCCAATATACTATCTCCGCATGATGCCTTGTCATTACTCACCGAACCACTTATTACCGGTTGCTCATTTAAGCCAAATCTTTCATCAAGAATTTTAGCAGTAATAAATATTCCCACAAAAAACAAAATAAAAACACTTAATAAAATAATATATTTTTTCACTAAGTTTCTCCTTAAAACAACGAAGGTTACTTATTCGTGTCCGAATTCAGACAATTCCAATCCGTCGTTTCGATCTAATGTCATGCCGACACTCCAAGCATTAATAAACAATAACAACGGATTGCCGCGCATATCTTTTACCTTCTTCATGTCGGAAGTACCCACAATCTTTGCCACGTCCACTTCTTCCTTGTTGGCAATCCAGCGGATGTGTTCATACGGCAGGGGTTCCAATTTGATTTCTACGTTGTATTCATTCTCAAGACGATATTTCAATACTTCAAACTGAAGCACACCAACAACACCTACGATAATTTCTTCCATACCGGTATTGAATTCCTGAAAAATCTGAATTGCACCTTCCTGGGCAATCTGTGTCACACCCTTCATAAACTGCTTACGCTTCATAGTGTCTACCTGACGTACACGGGCAAAATGCTCCGGCGCGAAAGTAGGAATTCCATCGTATAAAAATTTATTTTTCGCCGTACAAATAGTATCACCAATCGAGAAAATACCGGGATCAAATACACCGATAATATCGCCTGCATAAGCCTCGTCCAGAATTTTACGTTCGCTTGCCATAATCTGCTGTGGTTGTGACAGACGCATGCTTTTATTTCCCTGCATATGGAATACTTCGCGGTCTGCCTCAAACTTACCGGAACAAATTCTCATAAAAGCAATTCGGTCACGATGCGCCTTATTCATATTCGCCTGAATCTTAAAAACAAAGGCACTAAAATCATTTTCACAAGGGTCAATCACGCCGATATCCGCCTTACGTGCCAAAGGTGTTGTTGTCATTTTTAAGAAATTCTGTAAAAAGATTTCTACACCGAAGTTTGTTAATGCAGAACCAAAGAATACCGGTGTCAACTTACCGGCCTGCACTTCATTTAAATCAAACTCTGCACTGGCTCCGTCCAAAAGCTCAATTTCATCAGAAAGAGTCGCAAGCGCTTCTTCTCCGATATATTCAAGAAGCTTGTCCTTATCATCTACTGAAATACGTTCAACGTGACCTTCCTTGGTCCCCTTTTCCGTATCAGAGAAAAGTACCACTTCTCTTGCTTCTCTATCATACACACCCTTAAACGCCTTACCGCTGCCAATGGGCCAGTTTACGGGACATGTAGCAATGCCAAGTTCCTTCTCTACTTCGTCCAACAAATCAAACGTATCGTTGGCATCACGATCCAACTTATTGATAAAAGTAAAAATAGGAATACCACGCATACTACAAACCTTAAACAACTTCCTGGTCTGCGCCTCTACACCCTTAGAAGCATCAATTACCATGACCGCTGAATCCGCTGCCATTAATGTACGATAAGTATCCTCCGAGAAATCCTGATGTCCGGGCGTGTCAAGAATATTAATACAATATCCGTCATATTCAAACTGCAAAACAGAAGAAGTTACGGAAATACCTCTTTCCTTCTCAATTTCCATCCAGTCTGAAACCGCATGTCTGGCAGTTGCCTTTCCTTTTACACTACCGGCCAGATTGATAGCACCACCGTATAAAAGAAACTTTTCTGTCAATGTTGTTTTACCCGCATCCGGGTGAGAAATAATCGCAAAAGTTCTTCTGCGGTTTACTTCATGTTGTAAGTTACTCACTTGTTCTTCCTCCGAAACTCAATCGTTTGTATTCTTTTATAAAGTAACTATTCGTAACACCATTCGCAAAATCGCACCTTTGGTGCTTGACTCTGAATAGTTACTTTAAATCATAGACTTGCCTTCTATATCACCTTCCACACCAAGCAATTTCAAGGTTGTGGCTGCAATATCCGCAAAACTTTCTCTTGTGCCCAGATTGGCAGGCGCAAGCGCGGGACCATACATCACAAAAGGTGTATGTTCTCTGGAATGATCGGTAGATACCGTGTATCCCGGGTCACATCCGTGGTCGGCGGTGATCATCAACACATCATCTTCTCCAAGCTTTGCAAGCATTTCAGGCAATCTTTGGTCAAATTCAGCCAAGGCTTTGGCATAACCTTCAATATCATTACGATGACCGTAAAGCATATCGAAATCAACGAGATTTACAAAACAAAGACCGTTAAAATCTCTATCCATCCAATTTAACATCTTATCCATGCCGTCTGCATTCGATGTGGTATACACATACTCCGTAATGCCTTTTCCGGCAAAAATATCATTGATTTTGCCTACGGCAAGGACATCCATTCCCTTCTCTTTTAACACATCCAGCATCGTTGTTTGGGGCGGTAAAAGGGAATAGTCATGTCTTCTTGCGGTACGGGTATAATTACCGCTCTCACCAATAAAAGGTCTTGCAATAACGCGTCCGACACCATACTCTCCCTGTAGTAATTCTCTTGCAATTTTACAATATTCGTATAACTTCTCCACAGGCACTACATCTTCGTGCGCCGCAATCTGGAATACGCTATCTGCCGATGTATATACAATTAACGCACCTGTCTTTCTGTGCTCATCGCCGTAATCATTGATTACCTTGGTTCCGGAATACGGAAGATTGCACAATGTTTTACAACCTGTACGCTTCTCAAACTCCTCAATCACTTCCTGCGGAAAACCGTTTGGATAAACGGGCATAGGCTTCCCGGAAATCAGGCCCGCAATCTCCCAGTGACCGATTGTGGTATCCTTACCCTTGGAAGCCTCCTTCATTCTTGCAATCACCGCTTTGATATTGTCGGTTTTCTCACCGACTTCTATTCCGTCAATGTTAAAAAAACCAAGGTTCTGCATATTCGGCATTGAAAAAAATTCACTTGTCGCCACAGAACGCAATGTATTGGTTCCCAAATCGTTATATTCTGCCGCATCGGGTAATTCACCGATGCCAAAACTATCCAGTACTACCAAAAAAACTCTCTTCATAAGGTATTTCCTTTCTATTGTTCTTTTACGTACTTTTATTTCCTTGGGCACTTGCCCTCTAACATAATATATTATCACATATTTGTATAAAAATCATCCATTCTTTTAGGATTGAATCGGACTAATTACAATATTTTCCGCTGAAATACCGGTTTTTCTCTGAACAATATCCATAATCTGTGCACATTGTACTTCTGTGAGTTCGGAAACTGCCACGCAAACATCTGCACTGCTTCCCGTGATGCTGACTACGGCATTCTCAAATCCCTTCGCTTCCAATAGAATTTCTGCAGACATTTCACGCTCTGCAATATCTGTCAATGCAATCATAGAATGAATTGCATCGGTTTTCTGCGCTTCAGTCAAGGTTTCATTATTGATGATTTCCAAGAGATTTTCTTTATTTCTTGCTCTGGTCTGCTCTTTTAAAAGTCTGGCATCCGCCAAATTGTTAATCGCACCCGTAGACGTAAAAACCGCTTCGCCGGGCACTTCATCAATAACATCGTTTTCTGCCACTTCTCCGCCTTCAGCCAAAGTTGCATCAACATCATCGCCTGCAGTTTCTTCGGCAAGCTGTGCTTCTACATCCGCACTGTCTACGGTTTCACTGATAAAAGCGCTTAAATCCCCTTCCATATCCATCACAATATCCGTATATTGATCGTTTACTTCCACGTACTCACTATCCAGACTTGCAATGTCCTCTTCCGAAATATCAAGCAAAGCGACTCCGTTCTCATCTATTACCGTATTTTCTTCCAAAGATGCCACTTCATTCTCTTCAATATTTTTTCCCGCAAAATTCAAATATCCCGCTACGGCTATCATAAGTGCAAGAGCTACAATCATCATCTGATTCTTTTTAAATATTTTCTTCACTATTCTCTTCCCTTCTGTTATGTATTCATTTTAACTATTTTAATTTTATGAACATCAATTCCAAATAATGCCTGAATTGCTTCGGTAATTGCAAGTTTTACGGAACTGTCATCTCCCCCTTGCGAAACCACAAACACTCCCTCTACTTCAGGGTATGTATTCTGCGCCGTATAGGTAAAACTTCTATCCCGTGTTTCGGCTGACGGCTTTAAGGTAATCATCACATCTACTGCTCCGACTCCTTCCATTTGCGAAAGAATCGCTTCCAAACGCATCTCCAATTCTTCTTCGTACTCTAAAGAAGTATCTGTAGTAGTCATCTCACTGACCGATGTTTGAATTTCCTTGAAAGCAGACCCCTTTTTTTCGCCTGTCGGAACGAACAACACTGCAATCAGCACACCGATAACGACAATTACAATCATCAAATCCTTTCCTGTCCATTTCTTTTTATCAAATAATGCTTTGATTTCTTCCTTCATAATACATCTCCTTTTAGAAGTCCTGCCCGGTCTGCACTTTCATCGAATTTTCCCAGGCATCATTTTTGATTTCTTCAAAATCAGGCGTGCCGCTCCAAATTTTTGTCTCATATTCCATACGATAACTTTCAAAATCCTGAAGTCCGCCTTCTTTTATAAGATCAATTACCGGAAAAATCAAAAGAATTGCAGTAATGAGCCCTACCAACATTTTTATGTATTTTTCGTAGGTTTCACTAACGCATAAATGCAACACTGTTTGTGCTAAAACCAGAAATATCCCGGCTTTTTTAATAATTTCCAAAATGTTGTCAAACATCTAAACAGCCCTCCCCGCCACAGCCGTCACCAAGGCAATCAGTATAAAAAAAATCATTACGACCGCAAGAGTAGCTTTTAAAAGCAAAAAACCGCCTTCCGATACTCTATCGATACATTTTGTCAATCTTTTATCCCCAAACATCCCCACGCAGGCGCCGGAAATTTTAATGATACAGGCCAAAATAAAAATTTTGGTCAAAGGTGCGCAAACAAGAAGAATCATAAGAATCAGCGTAACAATTCCGATGCTGTTTTTTATTAACACTGCGGAACCGAGAAGCATCTTGGATACGGAATCCGTAATATCTCCGATGCCGGGAATTGCTGCTACGGTCTTTTGAAACATGGTGTAACTGACACCGTCCGCTACCGGGTGAATCAGACTCTTCATCACCCCGACACCGGTCACCGTGGTGATGCATATTTTAATAAGTAGCGAGACGCCCTTTTTTAACAGGGCAATCATTTCACTAAACCTGTCATCTTCCGTGGAACCGCTGATCACCGCAATGAAAACAAAGCAGGAAATCATAGGAAGCACCACCTCAGGGAAAATAATTTCCACCGCATACAACAGTAATAAATTCAACTGATAAAAAGCTCCCGCGGTTACCGAGGCGTAACACATCGCTACTGCAATATAAAATGCCGGAATCAGAATCTGCGTAAAAGAAACGATATTTTCCACCACCAGAACCGCCGTTTCTGCCATCACATAAAATACCTGTAATAAAAGAATCACACCGTACAAATATGTAAAATAAAAGGCCAGCTCCGAGATCTGACGATTACCGAACAAATTCCCGCACTGGTTTAAAACCGCCGAAACCACACCGATTAACAAAAGTGAAATCATAACATACATCATATCCGCTACATTTTCTTTGATTGTGCTTAAAATCATTTCCCAAATCATATCAAAGCCCGGCACTTCGCCGGTCAGCAATTGATTATAAAAATCCCGGAACAAATCACCAAAGGTAGGCATAAAATGTTCCAATTGTACAGTTAATTCAGTGTAATCCATTTTATTTTTTTACCACCTTACATATAGCGTTTTCTTTGTTTTTGTACAAAATTACGGGTTTATTTATTATTCCTTTTATAAATTACAAATTCTGTAAAATCTCGATAAAAGCAAACAAAATAGGCATCCCCGACAACATCACGTAAAGCTTTCCAAACACTTGAATCTGCTCTGCCAAGTTTCCGAATCCGGCGTCCTTACAAATTCCTCCGGAAAACTGGCAAAGATAAGTCACACCCAAAACCTTGACAAGAATCATAAAGTATTCCGCGCCAGTTCCCAAATAAGAAAACACCGACTTAATCTGCTCTAACACAAGCAAAACCCGATCCAAGGATAAAATGATAATCAGAACCGTTCCCGCAAGTCCAAGGAGTGTGCCAAGTGCCGGCTTATAGGCTTTTACTTCCATTGCCAGCAGAACGGTTACAATCCCAATCATTACAATTTTAATGAGTTCCATAAGTCTACCTCACCTAGAATTCAAAAAGCATGCTGATGGTCTGAAACAAGTCGAGAATATAGGGAACAATCCAGGATAACACCAAAATCAAGCCTGCCAGACTTGCCAAAAAAGCGTGTTCCTCTCTCCCGCTGTGCTTTAATACCTGACTGAGAATTGTTACCAGAATCCCCACCGCTGCAATTTTAAAAATCAGTCCGACACTCATGCCACGCCTCCAAATCTACGTTAAATTACAGTAATGCAAAGTAACAATCCCACCGTTATGCTCAAACATAATGTAACTTTGCTACTTTCCTTTCGTACCTGCTCCGCTGTCCGGATTACTTTGTCCCACTCCGTTATACTCTCTCTTAACACTTCTATCGGCATCGCCGGGGTAGTGCCGTCTACGCAACGTATGACACCTTGTAAAATCTTCACTTCCTCTTGTTTTAGCGGAATGCCCGGCGCTAATTCTTTCATTTTATCCTCCCAATAAATATGTGGGGGCTTCTTTCTTTCTTTTTCAAGCATCCTGTACAGACCCATAAAAATATCACAATAGGGTGCTTTAAGCTTTGAAGCCAGTCGAAAACAGCTTTCCCCGAAAGTCCCTCTCCGGTTCTGTGTTTCCAACAACAATGTATTCAATATATATCTGATATAAGTCAATTCTTCATATCGTCTTTTATATTCCAGGACTTTTAAACAGCCAAAACCGCAACTTCCGGATATAAAACATGCACAAGCCAATAATTTCAGCATAATTCCAAGACTTCTCCCTTTTCGTTACATATCTTGATAACCTGTTCTTTCCCTGCGCGTCCCTTAAGGAAGATTAACCTTTCGAAACCTCCTGCACCGAGATTATTTTGCAGGTATGGATTTCTTTTAATCGAATCATAATCAGTACCGTGTATCGTAGCCAGAAGCCGGCATCCTAAATAGAACGCTTGTTGTATTGCTTTATAATCTTCCTCGCCCCCGAGTTCGTCCACCGCAATGATCTGTGGCGACATTGACCTAAGTACCATCAACACTCCCTCTGCCTTTGGACAGGCATCTAAAATATCCGTATGCATCCCAACATCATTTTGTGCCATCCCAAGATAACAGGATGCAATTTCTGACCTCTCATCTATTAAGCTTACGTTTTGGGCAGAATGCTCCCTACTCCCATTGGATATCTTACGGACCAATTCCCTCAAAAGTGTTGTCTTTCCACAACCGGGCAAAGATACAAGCAGCGTACTTTTTAACTCGTTTTCCTGATAAAGATAAGGCAACACCTTGTCAGCCACGCCTTTGATTTCATGTGCAAATCTAATATTCATTGCCGTAAAATACTGCATCCCGGTCACTTGTTTGCCGTTCCACACAGTCTGTCCAACCACACCCACACGATGTCCGCCTTCTACGGTTATATAGCCTTTGGAAAGTTCCTGCTCAAAAGCATAAACAGAATGTCTGCAAATATGACTAAATAAATCCATAAATTCAGTTTCCGTCAAACAAAGACCATCTTGTGAAAAATCCGAATAACAGCCTGCTTTTGTAAGATAAACAGTCCTGTCTTCTCTTATAATCTGAACCGGACCATTCCGTCGTATGCGCAATTCTCTTATTTTTTCACAGTCCCTTATTACATTGCCGAAATATGACCGCAAATGTTCCGGGAACAACGCTTTGATACTGTTTTGCCTATACATAATATGCTCGTCCTTATGTTGTTATGTTTTTTAGCATTTATAAAATTCTGTAAATCCTAATATGTAAAATTTAAAAATACATTTATCTAAATATATGAAACCTGTCCGCTTTTATGCATAAAAAAAGACAGGCTTTAAAAAAGTCTGTCTTTACAATTCATTATTTGGTTTGGCTTAAATATACTTTAATCGGTTCATATACCTCTTCATTCACGACGTCGTGAGGCTGTACCAATAGCACATCCGGCATTTCAATATTTGTGTAATAATCGGTCCATGTAATAGAATTTTCCTTCGTACTGATTGTCGTAAGTTTACTGCTTCCTCCCACAGCACTTCCTTCATTGTGTTCTAAACGATTTCCATCCTCATCAAGAATCCATATAAATGTACCAAAATTCATTTTTTCATCCTCAGCCATTTCTTCTGCAAGATGATAATAGGTAACACATTTCAAACCAAGCTCGGTTTTTGTAATTACAACTTTATCAATAACCGTATTGGAATCTTCCACCTCTTGTTTATATTCCGGTGCATACACATATGTAGTGGCCCGGCTTCTGTCGCACAATGTGAATTCCAATTGGCTTGATACAAATTCATTATTTGTACTCTCTCCTAATACATTCATATGACAGAAAAACTCTTTCTTTTGACCTTCCATAGGATAATTATAACTGAGAACATAATGACAACTGCCATCCTTATAAGTAATTGCCCCGTCACTTGCCGTAACAATGCTTTCATAATCACCGAACTCACTGATAGAAACATTTGCATACAGAATTTCCATTCCTGTTTCTTTGATATATTCGCCTAATGTTATATTTTTACCCGCATCGTCTAAAATATTTTCATTCAGCTGTTCTTCATTATGAATAATCATATATTTACTATCTTCTGCAGGTGTAAAAACCACCTCAACAATACATTGTCCGTTATCACAGAGTGCCTCTGAAATTTTCACATTAACATAATCGTTAAAATTCAAAGCTATGTTTGGCGTTACTTCTGTTTCTTCTAAACACTCATTTTGCTCCACATCTGTTTCCACCAATGCCATTTCCTCAGCAGATAACTCTCTGCCCCACACTTTTTTTAAATAATCTGCAATTCCTGAATAGGCCGCAGCAGAATATATGGTAGCTGACGTTACAACAACACATCCGGTTACTGTTGCTACTTTTACCATTGTCTTCTTCCAAAGATTGTTTGGTTTTATTCTTGAAACTGACTTTTCCGGTAATTCTGATATCGTCGCTTCAATATTAGCTTTTATATCTTCCGGAATTGGCACATCTTCATTAAGTTTATGTATAATCTTTTCAAATCCACTCATTTTAATTCTCCCTTCTCATACATTTCTTCCAATTTGCTTCTTGCCTGAACAAGATATTTTTTCACACTGCTTTCGCCAACTTCCATAATCCTGGCTATTTCGCGCACCTTATACCCTTGTGCATAATGTAAAATGATAACAAGACGATGCTTCTCATCAAGTACATTCAAAAACAGTTCCCATTCTACACCAAGGTATCCGTAATCCTCTTCACCCTTTTCTTCCGCTTCAACATCCCACGGCAACATTTGTCTTTTTTTCAAAACAGTATTGCACTCATTAATCAGAATGCGAATCAGCCATGTCTTAAAATATTTTTCATTTTTTAGTTGTGGTAATTTTTGCCAACAAATGAATGCGGTTTCCTGTAAAGCATCTTCTACATCCTCATCTCTTTTTAAAATTGCTTTGGCAATTTTATATAAATCTTTTAAATACATATCATAAAGAGTTGAAAAAGCTTGTTTATCTTGTTTTTTAGCCTGCTTTATTAAATCATTGTGCATAAAACCTCCATATGATTTTTGCTTTTTGTAAGTATATTTATGGAAATTGCTTCTTCCACTTATTAGATAATATTTTTACATATTTGGTTACCCCGGAACATAAAAAAGGAGCAGATTTTTACAAATCTACTCCTTATCTAAGC
>CAZQBM010000027.1:0-32453 GCA_964591945.1 uncultured Lachnospiraceae bacterium
TTTTTGTATAACGTACAATTGCCGTTTGTTAATGCCTTAAATTGAAATCCGTAGTTTTCAAATACATCTCCGATATACTTTTTATTTAATACTGCTTTATCCATTTTCATATCCCCCCATTCGCAACTCCGACAAGTAATCCTATTCTCTTATTTTACCATCTCATCATCGTTTAAATCATCTATAAAATGTATTCTCTCTTTTGATATCCCATATTCGTCAAAAATTTTATCATACTTCTCTTCCCTGTTATGATAAACAGATTTTGCAATATAGTAATCTCCTTCATATTTTTTCAGTAAATATAAAATATCCTTTTCCCACACGAATCCGTAATTTTTAATTTTTCTGTCACTTCTAAAAAGTTCACCAATTGTCCCTATATAATAGTGTCCGATTTTAGAACCTAATTTGAATTTTATTACCCCTGACGTCAACACGCCCTTCTTTTTTTCTTTCCATTCGGTACAACATTGCAATATTTCTTCAGTCTCGCCTGCAATAATGCCAACCCACGGTGTCGTTGTTACTCTTCCGTTTACATCAGCAAAATTAACAATAAGCACACATTTTATATCATTATAAAAAATGTCATTCTTTACATATTTGTTATTGAATGTTATTTTATCTTCCTGCAAGATATAGCCGTTAAATGTAGTAAACATAAACTCCAAAAACAAACAAATAGGAATTACAGATAATTCTAGAACTTTAAGCTGTAAAGACTCTGTAGTCAAATCTCCGGCATCTGCCCCTATCATTTTAATAATAAACATAGCTATCAGCCAAATCCACAGAAACCACATTACAACTCGTATACTAAGCATTCCTTTTCCATATGTTGAATTTCTTAATTTAAGCCCTCTTATCATTCTCTTTCTCCACCTTCACCCTCTGTCTCAATGCCTTAAAAAACTCCTTCAGCATCAAGCTGCATTCTTCTTCCAAAACACCCTCTTCAATCTCCACCTGATGATTAAACGCCGGCATCTGCAAAAGATTGATAATGGTTCCCGCGCATCCTGCTTTTACATTACGACAGGCCTGAACCACCTTAGGGATTCTTGCCTGTACAATGGCTCCTGCGCACATCTGGCATGGTTCTAACGTCACATAAAGCGTGCATTCCTCCAAACGCCAGTCGCCCAGTTCCCTGCTTGCCATTGTAATGGCATTCAACTCCGCATGGGACAACGTATTTTGATCGGTTTTACGACGGTTATAGCCCCTGCCGATAATTCGGTCCTGATATACAATCACGCAACCAATGGGCACTTCACCCAGTTCATATGCCTTGCGTGCCTCTGCCATAGCTTCACGCATATACAATTCATTTTTATTTTCTTCTTTTATAATTTTCTTTGAAGTTGCCATATTCACTCCGTTAATACTATCTAAAACTCTACACTCTTTTATCAGACAGGCATAAACTGCTATCACTCCGGCTCGTCCGTGTATTGCCCCCTGCTTATCGCCATAAAAAATAGCCGCAAGCTTCCGCCTACGGCTATATCATATAACATTTTTAATTCTAACGCAATTAAACCATTTTTTCTTTCTTGAAAATTACAAGGTTTCTTGCAGGAATATTTCCGCACTTAGGTGCCGGCTGGATTCTGTCAAGCTGCCAACCTGCCTGACTGTATCTGTTCAAGAGTTCTTCAAGTGTCTGGAAGTCGCCGCTCAAGTGACCTCTGGGTCTCTCTGCATCTGTATAGAAAGCATCAACAGTTTCTACCTTATATTCGTAAGACATATTTGCCATACGCTCTAACTTTGCGTTTATAGCTGACATTGTATTCAACATACAAACGTCCATAGCATCTCTTAATTCGTTGATACCAACCTTCTCAAACAAGTCCTGCTCAACAACGCTCTTTCTCTTAATAATAACGGTGTCATAACCTTCAGAGCATTCCAAAATCATCTTCTTTGCGTATTCCATATTGTCCACGCGACGACGATATCCCTTTTCATCCAGGTAATTCAAAGCTGCTGCCTGGATATTTTCTTCAGTCTTAGGTAATCCTGTGTCAATGTACTCTTCGGTTTCACTGATGGAAGAAGTCTGAATGTAAGAACTCTTACGAATCTCTTCCAACATAACTTTTTTCATATCTGCCATGTCTATTCCCCTCTTTAAACATATATTTTCGTCTGTAGACGAAGACCGATTTTAGTATAACATAAATTTTTCGGAACTTGAATGTTAAAAGATGTTTTTTTCTATAAAATAGGCACTTTGCACAAATTGACACCAACAAAAACTTGCATTTCTTCCAATAAAAATTCATAATAGAGAAGAAAGATGCGGCAAGGAGGCAGTTATGCAGATACACGGACTGAATAAAACAACTCTTTTAGACTATCCCGAACACGTGGCTTGTACGGTTTTCTGCGGCCACTGTAACTTCCGTTGCCCTTTTTGCCAAAATGCGGATTTGGTTTTAAATCCCGCATCACAACCCTGTATTCCCGAAGAGGAATTCTGGTTATTTTTATCCAAAAGAAAAGGAATGTTGGAAGGCGTCTGCATTACCGGAGGCGAACCTACCCTGCACCCTGATTTGGTGGATTTTATCGCCCGCATCAAAGCACAGGGTCTGCTGGTCAAGCTGGACACCAACGGCTACCGCCCGGAAATCATAAAAAAACTTATGGAGGAAAAATTAGTGGATTACATTGCCATGGATTTAAAATCTTCCAAAGAAGGTTATGCCCTTTCTGCCGGCCTTAGCAACTTCAACTTAAACGCCATCGAAACATCCGTCGACCTGCTGATGCAGGGAAACGTCCCCTATGAGTTTCGAACCACTGTTGTGAAAGAGTTGCACAGCAGGCAAGACTTTTTATCCATTGCGGAATGGATCAAAGGGTGTCGCGCCTACTATCTGCAGTCGTATACAGAAAGCGGTGCGATTCTGCAGTATGTGTTGCCGGAAACGGAACGTCTTTTATCTGCCAAACAGCTCACTGCCTATTCCTCGGAAGAACTGAAGTCCGTAGTGAATCTTCTGAACGAAAACGGTGTAAATGCAAAATTACGTGGAATTGCCTAGTAACAAAGCCTGCATCCAAGCGTGCAGGCTTTTATTTTATTTGCTCCAATTCGTTTATTTGTACTTTTAAGTAAATACTGTATAGGTATTTGATATGCATATACATCTACAACTCGACCCGATACAGATAATATCCCAGGTCTCCGGAATGTTCGTATCCTTCAAAGCCAAACATCGCCGCCGACTCCTGCTCTTTCTTTACAAATTCCCCGGGCACTCCCACATAAAAATATGTACTTCCGTCCTGCTCGTACTCGCCAAGAATCATATGCCTGTACTGATAAAATGCATGCATCAGGAAGGAATTCTCCGTCAGCTTATGATACTTCTCATCCAGAAGTTGCAAGTCCACAGGTTTAATGGATACATATGGCCCCTGACCACGGAAAGGATAGAGAATCGGGTATTTCTTTTTGAACACTTCCCACTTGTCAGGTTGCGGTTCAAGGCAGTCGCAAAGTACTTCGGATATGATATCCACTTTCACTTCATTACTTACTTCACCGATTTCTACAAGCTTTGTTTCTCCGTCTCTTTCAATTCTCGTTTCTGTAATATGTTCCTCAATTGGCGTAATTTTTGCATCAGGCTCTTCGTTTACTACTGAAATCTCTGTCGGTTGTACTTCCTCAACCTCCGCATTCCGCCTCGGCAATTCACACAAATCCCCAATTCCGTAGCAATCATTTCCCAAATCGATAAATATCTTTTTACATTGTTCCGTTTGCATTTCTTTTAACGGTATTTCAATTTCTTCCCGGCATATTCCGCCCTCGATTTGTATTGTCGCCACCTCCTGCCGCGTCTTGGCATTCCCTATACTCACCTTACAAAGCATGGTTTTCCACTCTTCCAAACCTGATAATTCAATCAGGCACCACAGGCTGCCCTCCGTGGCCTTTTGCTTAACAATTCCGATGCACCGGCTTTTAATTCCGTTGATATAATACTCTATAAAACTTGTCTTTCTTTTATAATAAAACATGTCCCTTCCTCCATACTCTAATCTTCGCCGTGGCTGAAATTATCTTCGCGCCAAAACAGCTTTGGTTAAATGTATGAAGAAAAGGACATGTTTATGAATTATATAATTTTCTTTTTTATAAAATGTTTAGTTGCCACTCTCTGATGGCGTATTTCCCGATGTCTTTGCTTTTTTATTGTCTTTCGCCAAAAGTGCCACTTGAATGCAATCCGTGGGACAGACCTGCAGACATTTACCGCACTTGATACATTCCGCAGAATTGGGCTTAGCGTATACCGGAATATCCATCGGGCAGGCAGCCTTACATTTTTTACAATCGATGCAGGCTTCTTTGTCCATCTGAAACCGTGACAGCGCAATCGGGTTAAACCAGCCGTAAATTGCGCCCAGCGGACACAAATACTTACAAAACGGCCTGTACACCCATAGGGACCATACAAGGATTACCAGAAGTACGGACATTTTCCAGATGAACAAACCACCCAAAGCCTGTTGCAAACCATCGTTGGTTGCAATCAAAGGAATGCCGCCAAATAAAGTTCCGGACGGACAAAGATATTTGCAAAACCACGGATCCGAAATTCCATACGCATTTACCGCAAACATAGGTAAAATAACCACCATCAATGCAAGAACCGCATATTTTATCCACACAAGCCCCTTATGGCCGGGCATATTTTTACGCTTGGCAAAGAAGGGGATTTTATACAGCAAATCCTGGACCAGACCGAAAGGACACAGAAAGCCGCACACCACGCGTCCCAGAATCGCCCCTGTAAAAAGAAAGAACCCAACCACATAAAAGGACATCTGAAACTTGGGGCTTCCAAGCACAGCCTGCAGTGAACCGATAGGGCAAGACCCCAGTGCACCGGGACAGGAATAGCAGTTAAGCCCCGGCAGGCACAGTTTCTTCCCCGGCCCCTGATAGATTTTACCTTTGAGAAATCCCATAACGTATCCGTTACTCAACGCCGTAAAAGCAATCTGGATTGCCAACCTTATTTTAAAAATTGTCTTCTTTAAAAAATTAGCCAATACCGATACACTCCATACAAATATAAATTGCTTTTTGATATAAAATCACAATTTCCTCGCGCCATACACCAAACACCATAAAAAGCAGACCGCAGACTGCCATCATCCAGAAAAGCGGGTGAATTTTAGTTTTTTTCATACGTAGCCAAGGCCTCCTTTCAACCATTTTACACCATGCCATTCTTCACCAATGTGCAATAGCAAAATTGGCGTCACAGGGACGCCAATTTCTCATCTATTAATACTTTCCAATCTTCCTTGCTCATCGAACCTACAACCGTATCAATAATCTCTCCCTCACAGTTCACAAAAAACGTGGTAGGCACATACTGAATTTCTGTAAGTCCCCAGTTGTATAACTCTTCCGACATTAACAAGTGGGTATAATCCGCACCGGTCTCATTAGTCAAAGACAAGGCATAATCCAAATACTCCTGATTGTACACATCCGTAGGAATTCCCACAATCTGTACTTTAGAAGAATCATATTCCTCCGCCAATTCGCCAAGATAGGGCATTTCATTGATGCAGGGGCCGCAATAGGTTGCCCAGACATTGACCACGGTCAAATCAGACTGCGCAAATATTTCCTGCGTTACTGTATTTCCGTACAAATCCGTAGTTGTGAAATATCCTCTTGCACTGCCGGCTGCCTCTTCCGGTTCTTCAACCGGTTCATTTACATCAATACTTTCATTCTCTTCAAATTCACCTGTACCAAGGCTTTCACTTTCTTCCGGTTCAATAACATCTTCCTCAGACTCCGGCACAACCTCTTCCGAAACTACATCCTCCGGAAGTTCTGGCTCCGGCTTACTAAACAAACCGCAACCGCACAACGCAACTGTCGCTATCGCACATACAACTGCAATTAAATATTTCTTCTTCATACTGCCTCCGACTTTTAGTCGCCCATCTGTTCATCCAGATACTTTGTGTAATTCACTACCATCAATGCAATCTTTAATGTAAGCGCATCATCAAAGGTACGGATATCCAAACCGGTAGCCTCGCGCAAACGCTCGATACGATACACTAACGTATTTCGATGCACATACATCTGACGAGCAGTTTCTGACACATTTAAGTTATTATTGTAAAACTTATTCACCGTCATCAACATTTCATCATCCAGTTCTTTAGGAATATCATCCCCAAAAATCTCCTGAATAAACATACGGCACAAATTCACCGGTAACTGATAAATCAAACGGCCGATACCAAGGGCATCGTAAGCAATGATATCTCTCTGCTCATAGAAAATCTGTCCGACGTCAAGACCCATTTTCGCTTCTTTATAGGACTTGGAAATTTCACGCAATTCTTTTACGACGGTACCGTAGGATACACGGGATTTCACCAACACTTCTTCCTGCATAAGCCCGAGAAGTACTCTTGCAATCTGGTCCATATCCTCATACTTTTCATCATTCTCCAAAGTATGCACGAGAATCACGTTCTTCTCATCCACGGCAGTCACGTAATCATCCATCTTCTCTGCAAAAGCGGAACGGATAATTTCCTGGGCCTCACGGCTTTTATCCTCAGGCACTTCCGTGAGAAATACCACACGGCGGGCCTGGGCAGGAATTCCAAGCTTCTTGGCACGGTTATAAATATCCACCAACAGCAGATTATCCAGAAGGAGATTCTGCATAAAATTGGTCTGGTCATACTGCTCTCTGTAGGCCACTAAAAGATGCTGTAATTCATTTACGGCAATTTTACCGAAAATATATCCGTCCGACTGGCTTCCGCGTGAAATCAAAACATACACGACTTCGCCGTCTTCTTTCACCTTGAATAAGTAGTTTCCGCCGATAATCTGGCTGTCCGCAGGCGAGTCAAAGAAACTCTTCATATGGCTGATGTCCAAGCTGTCCTTGTTAAAAGTGCTGGCCATCATTACACCCTGCACGTCAATTACGCAGAAATCCACTTTCGTTAAATCTTTTAATTCATCAATACATGTCTGAATGACCTGTTTTGTAATCATTCTTTTAACCCCCGATTTCTAGCTTATTTTATCATAAGCTTCGTTCCCTAAAAGAACGGGAATCGTTTCTTTTTGTCATCGCCCTTTTTCTCTTCCGGCACAATTTCTTCCTGTTTGCCGTAGATGTTGGAAGCTACTTCCCAGGCATCCGGCGCAGAATCAGTTTGTGTAACATTTTCACCAGCTGCCACTACAACACCATCTGCCATAATTTCACCGGTCTCAGCTTTCTGTCCTGCCCCCGTATTCTCAGCCCCATTTGCAGCATTCTGTTTCTTTGCCTTAGATCTTGGATTTACAGCCTTAAGCACAATAACCGAAGTAGGCGGAAGGGTTACTTTAATTCTTCCGTCAATAACATCATATTCAAATTCATTTGTGGTATAACCGTCTGCATGCGTAAAAATCAAACGCTGCATTTTATATTCCTTGGGAACACCGGCTTCCCATACGCTGACCTCTTTGGTAATTTCACTGTCGTTATTATTCACCAATACAACAATCTGCTCGCCGGCCTGAACGCGGGCATATGCGATATAGTTATAATCAGCACCCAGGTTCATCAACGATCCCGTAAGGATTTCCTGATGGGCCTTGTGCACCTTAATCATATCTCTATGGAAGTTAATCAAATCCTGGTCTTCATTGCCCCAAGGATAAGTTCTGCGGTTGTCGGGATCCGTAAAACCGCACACACCGGCTTCATCACCGTAGTAAATAGTGGGCGCACCGGGCCAGGTCATCTGTACCGCAACCGCCTCGCGAAGCACTGCTTTATTCACGCCTTCATTAGCCGCCTGACATCCCAAAGTATGCATACGGCCAACCTTATGATTGGTTCTGGTCAAAAATCTTGAATGGTCGTGGTTACTCAACTCATTCATGGAAATCTGTAATGACGGCGTTGTAAAATTGGTTCCGTGGTGAGCCATAGCTCCCCAGAAACTGTCCGCATTACCCAGTAAATCTTCACGATAGTCATCACTATGCTTCTGCATACCGGTCAAAAACCATGTCAAAGGCTCCATAAAAGCATCATAGTTCATAACCGTATCCCATTCCTTGCCGTTCAGCCACGCTCTGGGCGAGCCATAATGCTCGGCAAGCACGATTGCATTGGGATTTGCCTTACGAACTTCCTTGCGGAAATCTGCCCAGAATTTATGATTGAATTCCGGCGAGTGTCCTAAATCCGCTGCCACGTCCAAACGCCATCCGTCGGCATTGTAAGGCGCAGACACCCACTTACGTCCAATGTGAAGAATATAATCATATAACTCCTGAGACGCTTCATAATTTAATTTCGGCAGAGTATCATGTCCCCACCATCCGTCATAGGTATTGTTATAAGGCCAGGGACCGCTTTCGTTGTGGAAACGGAAGTAATCGTGGTACACACTTCCCCTGTCCACATAGGCGCCCTTCTCATAGCCCTTCTGATTCTCGTATATACGTTCCTTATCCAGCCACTTGTTGAAAGAACCGCAGTGATTGAATACACCGTCAAGAATAACCTTCATCCCGCGTTTGTGCGCTTCCGCAACCACTTCGGCAAACAGCGCATTACTTGCTTCAAGATTCTTCTTATTGGCTACACGGTTAATATATTTGGTGGCCATATGGTTCTCGCGCTGGCCATCGTGCAACAGTTCACCTTCATCCTCTACGATTTTACCGATATGGGGGTCGATATAGTCGTAATCCTGAATGTCATACTTATGGTTAGAAGGCGACACAAAAAGCGGGTTAAAATAAATAACGTCAATACCCAATCCTTCCAAATAATCCATTTTATCCAATACGCCCTGCAAGTCACCGCCATAGAACTCACGGACACCCATCTGCGCAGGGTACTTATTCCAGTCTTCCACCTTCTGCGAATAATCACCAAGATACATATATTCCCTGGTTTCTACATCATTGGTGGGATCGCCATTGCAGAAACGGTCTACGTATATCTGATACATAACCGCACCCTTCGCCCAATCCGGTGTAGAGAATCCGGGGATAATGCGGAAGTTATAATACTCCTGTAAATCGCGGGTTACACCGCGCATATTATAAAAGCAGCAAAGCTTTCCTACTTTAATCTCAAAGTAGTACTGAATTTCTTCTTCGCCGGCTTTCACCAGACATTCATAATAATCAAACTGTTCATCCTGCGCAACCTTCTCCATATCGTAGCTGTCCTCGCGAATGACAAGGTTTACCGCATCTATATTATTACGCCCGGAACGGAAACGAATCGTCACCATATCGCCAACCTTAGGTTCTACCGGAGAGACGTAGTCTGCAGTAGTATCTGAAAAGAGAGCCCTCTTGTTTAAAAGGGGACGCATTGACGAAATATAATTGCAGGTTTTTTCCAGTTCAAAACAATGATTTATATTCATTACAAAATACCTCACTTTACCCTATATTTTATTATATTTCAAGGGGGTGCGCAAGTGTTTCTTGTACATTGGCGGACACTGTTTGACAATTTTTTCCGGCAGGAAATTTTTCCCAAAATTAAACTATAAGTTCATAGATGAAATTGAACCATTATGCTACATTATACTCACCCCCCAAAAAATAATTTTTGTTTAAAAGTCCGTTTTATTGTATAGCAAATAGGTTATCCTATGTTCATCACTTAGGATAGAATTGTAACCCGGTTCCTAAAACACCCGGCGCCACCCCGTTTGTTTGGAAACCGCAACCAAAAACAGCGCAAAAGAAGGGAGAATGCATATGTTAGCAACAGATTGTAGAATTAGTATTGATCCGGTAAAAACCGGCCAGAACATGAAAACATTTCGTAAAAGAAAAGGATTATCCGTTAAAGACGTAACCAAAGCCCTGGGGCTCCAGGCGCCACAGTCTGTCTATAAGTGGGAAAGAGGCGATTGTCTCCCCCGCATTGACAACTTTTTTGCCTTATGCTGCCTCTATGAAGTAGCTCCCACTGACCTTTGTTCATTCTATGACAAGGAACATGCCGATTACTTTCGCAACTTTTTTCTTGTCACCATGAAGGCCTCTTAAAAAGATTATTTGTCCTCCATAATGTAATACACGGAGAAAGGCAGGATTAAATCCTGCCTTTTTCTTATTTAGCCGAAGCATCTTTGATATAGTAAAACAATCGTGCCAAGAAAACTGAATTTGAAGGAACACCCTTGTCCGCTCTTACACAATTTCTGAAAATGTAATCAATAAGTTCTATATTTCCGTGAATCCATGCAACACTAATTGCATGACGGATGGCGCGTTCCACCCTTGAAGGCGTCGTTTTATATTTCTGTGCTATGTCAACATATAAGCCTTTGGTAATATAATGTTGATATTCTTCATTCTGTAATAAGAGCTCCACTGCATACGATATATAGGCATAACCGTATATGTTTGGCGGCACTCCTAAGGATAAAAGCATTTCCCGAATCGGGCTTCCTACAACTCTAAATTCTACTGCGTTTCTACTGTCAATAATTGGCTGTGCATTCATATTTTTCTTCCTTTCCTCCAGCACTTTTGTCTAGCAAATATAAAATATTCCAAATATTGACAAAAATAAAGTTCTACTTTAACATAAAAAATGTCGAAAAAATACAAAAGGTGTGTCAAAAATGACACAAAAGGAAATTATGCCCGCACAAATTATAAGTAAAAGATTACAGGAAATTCTGATTGAACTGGGATGGACCAAAGAAACATTGGCTGAAAAAAGCGGTTTATCTTTCGAAACCATCAAAAACATATACTATGGAAAGACACCTGATCCGAAAGTATCAACCATATTGGCAATATCTGAAGCCACCGGACATAGCATGAATTGCCTTATGGGCAAATGTGCTCACACACCTCAAGAAAAAGCCATTTTACGTAATTATCGTTCCTGTGGCCCCCGCGGCAGAGCAATTATTGAACTGATTGCCCGATATGAAGCAGGCTCAGTCAAGAGTGAAAGAGAATCCTACACCAAGCATATGATTCCCTGTTTATTGCCTCACGGCGATATTCATAAAGGTATTATTTATGATACCTGCGAAACTATTGAGATAGAAACATCATCACCGGAAGCATACGTTGCTATCAAGATGACAAGCAATGACCTCACACCTGCGTATTGTAAGGACGATATTATTTTATTTGAAAATCGTTTTCCGTCCAATGAAGAGTGTGCCGCTTTCTTCCGCGGTGACAGAGTATATATAAGAAAATTTATTGAAGAAAACGGGCAGTATCGTCTAAAATGTCTGCACAAACGTGATGATGATATTATTGTAAAAAGAATGGACGAAGTAAGTTATATAGGTACCTGTTGCGGTGTAGTAAGAAAATAATACAAAAAGCTACCCTAAGGCAGCTTTTATGAAGGGCAGAAACTAATCTGCCCTTTTTCTTATTTTATTCTCTGTTTTTGAGCACCTCTGCCGGCGATATTTTCTTTAACTTCGCCACAAGCACGGTATTTACAATAAAATATGCCACCATAATTCCTGCAAAAATCGCCACATAAAAACTTGGCGAAAATGTCAGATTAATTCCGCATGAAGTGTTTGCGATAAAAGAAGGAAACACATAATTCATAATGCATTTAGCAAGCGGTATGCTGATTAGGGCACCGACCGCTACAATAATTGCATTGCCGTTTAAATAAAGCTTTCTTATTTCACCGGTGCGGAATCCAAAAATCTTTATCAGCGAAATTCCCATAGATGCACGATCCACCATTACATTTAGCATCAAATACATTACCACGAAGAAAACAACAACCGAAACCGAAATCAACATAGTTACCATCGGACGCATCATCTTCGAAAATACGGAAGAAGAACGCTCAATGTCCGCTTTGGTAGTTACGGAATAAACTCTTCCGTCTTCAATATCCAGCTCTTCATCGGATAAAAGCATATTGTAATAATCTTCGTCTGCGTCAAACAACTCACGCATACTGTCAATATCCATAAAAATGGTAAGGCCTACGGAATACTCTGCAATTCCTTTTACGGTGAATGCATAGTCCATATTATTGGCACTGTCCGTCAAAATCAGTTTATCGTCAACGGATAAGTTATATTTCTGGGCTACGGAAGAACTTACGATTACGTTGCTTTTCCCTTTTACGGGTTCTGTCTCGTAGTACTTGTTGTCATTGTCGATACCAATGACACTGACGTCTAAAGTATAACCCAAATTTGTTTTGGACAGGCTTTCCATATAGCAGGCTTCCGCGCCCTCAGGAACTTCCTCTTCCGGATATTTTAAGGAATACATATACTCAAACTTCGTATCTTCCACGCTTTCTATTCTTACGTTTTCACACAATACGTAACAATTCAACCCCATCATCAGTATCAGTAAAGTAATAAACATACCAAGCACCACAGTAATGCCGGTTCTTGCTTCCCGAAGCATCTGACGAATCTGAAAACGGCGAAGAAAACCAAGTTTACCTAAATTGATACTGTTTCGATAGCTGTTCTTCTGCTCATTTTTAATTAGAGATAACGCTGTATGCGACAATCTTTTATTGATTACAATATAGTTGACAATTGCCGAAATCACCGGAGGCATAACCACACCGTAAACAATCAGCCAGGGTGCATAGGTCGGCTCAAAATCAGGGACCGAGAAATACAAATAGGTATCCCGCATCTGATGGGGAATCCCCAAATCACTGAAGCCCAGAACCGAACCTGTCAGTCCGCCAACAAAGGAAATAATTGTCGGTAATAAAATGTAATGGCTTATCAAAGTATGTTTCTTGGCACCCAAAGCATACAGGGTTCCGATCACGCTGCTCTCCTGCTGGATTTGATGAATCACAAACACCGAAATTACGTAGGTAAAAAGAATCATAATCACAACGCCGGCAAGCAATCCAATATTATGATTGGTCTGCAAATCTCCGGCAGCCGCATGAATTCTTCCGTTGTCTTCCGCTTTGATAAAAGAAGTCAGATTATCAAGATCCACTGTCAGATATTCATCCAACAATTCATCGGTTTCATCCTGCAATTCCTGTATGCCGTCCGAAAGTTCCACGGTGCCGTCAGACAATTCCTTGACACCATCATACAATTCACCCTGTGTAATGCCCATTGTCTCCAAGGCATCCACTACATCTTTAGCACCGTTTTCCACATCCTCGGCTCCATCCGCCAATTCCGCGATACCCTCGCGGATATCATCTTTACGTCCGATAGTATCTTCTATCATTTCCTGAAAATAGACATCATCCACCTGTTCATAATCGAATTCAAACGATTTAATTTCTTCTTTTAACTCATCATGGGTTAAAGAACCGTTCAAGCGGTAGGCATAGCAATATTCCTCAATCCCCGCTTCGCCGGATGCAAGAATCTCTTCATAGGCGTCTTCCGTCACAAAAGCCAGGCCAAACAGACTGCTTTCCACCGCCATATCAGAGAATTTGGCAATGGGCATATCATACTCCGGCACACAACCGACACCTGTAATGATATAGGTTTTACCTGCCAATTCCACCGTATCACCCACCACCAATGCGTGTTCTGCAGCATAACGTTTCTCCAAAACCACTTCATCTTCCGTTTCGGCAAGACGTCCTTCATCCACATAAACCAAATTGATTTCCTCACGATTGCTAAAAACGCGAAGCGTCGATTCATCTTCCTGTGTTAAATCCACCGAAAACATTCTCTCAAGGGTTACGCCCTTATCACATATTTCCTCTTCCTGTCCCTCTGTCAATGGTATAAAAACACCGAACTGCCCGTCTTCGACCTTGTTTTCTTCTGCCTTAAGCTCCGTTCCCGTGATTATAGTGTTCGCTGCACCCACAATGGCGATTACAATGTACATCCCCAGCACAATCAGCAGAAACAAAGCCAGATATCGGAGAAAATTGCTTTTTAAATCCCTGAGAATTCTTTTATTTAAAACCTTGTTCATTATAAATCCTCCAATTCAGCCGCCGGCACGCGGGTTTCATTTTCATAATCCTTCTTAACCAGACCATCTTTTATGATGATGACTTTATGTACCATATTTTTAATGGAATTATTGTGGGTTACAATCAACATTGTAGTGCCATATTTTTTATTGATTTTTTCCAGCAAAATCAATATGTCCCTTGATGTCTTGGAATCCAGCGCGCCCGTAGGTTCATCACAAAGTAAAAGCTTCGGATTCTTGACCAACGCCCTGGCAATGGCACAACGCTGTTGCTGACCACCAGAAAGCTGGGAAGGAAATTTATTCTGATGCTCCGTCAAGCCGAGTGTATCCAGCAATTCATCGATGTCCAAAGGATTCTCGGAAATATATTCGCAGACCTGGATATTCTCACGAACGGTGAGATTAGGTACCAAATTATAAAACTGAAAAATGAAGCCCAGATTATCTCGACGATAATCCGATAGTGCCTTGCCTTTTAAACCAAACACTTCCTTGCCGTCCACTTTAACAGAGCCGGAATCCATGGTGTCCAATCCGCCAATACAGTTTAAAAGAGTTGATTTACCGCTACCGCTGGTACCCTGAATAACACACATCTGTCCTTGCTCTACACCGGTGGTCACACCTTTTAAAACCTGAATATAGCTGGAATCCTTACCGTAACTTTTTTTCACATCCATGATTTCTAAATACATATTTGCCTCCTTATTGGTGAATATATTTCGATTTAATATTTACAGTTTCGCAACATAACAATGTTATGTAAGTGTTATGTTATAAGGAGTCCCGGAAGACTCCTCCATTTTCTATTTATAAAATTTCCCTATAGCTGGTATTGTAAAAGCTTATATCCTTTTACCTATGAAAGTTTACATCTGCTCACATAACATAACGCCGTTATGTTATGTCTAAAAAGTAAACCGCTTCGCGCGGCTACTTATCTATTACGGCTGTCCAGCCTTTCGTTATAAAATTCATTACTTTCTTAATATGCGCAAGTGCTTTCTTCTCATCCTTCTCATGGGTAATCATATGAATAAACGCATCCAAAATCATATGCGTCAACCAGTGGACCATAGCCTTGTTTACTTTTCCGCCGTAGTGAGACCCCATTTTTGCAGATATCTTTGTATATGTCTCATCCAAAATATCTGCCAAATCATCCACCGCATTCTCATACTTAGAGCCCTGTGCCTTGGTAAGAAGCATATGGAAGACATCGTAGTTCTGATACAAATGATGCACCAGTTCTTCTACGAATGCGTCGTGATCGCCTTCCTCTGCATCATAGGGCTGCTCCATCAATGCTTCATCCTCTTCAAAGTGGCTCTTAAGAATTGCAATCAATTCATTATAAGGTCCGTCAGCAATTGCTCCAAACAAAGCCTCCTTATCCTCAAAGAAGAAATACAACGCACCGGTGGTCACTCCCGCGTCCGCACAAATTTTACGAAGAGAAGCCTTATTATATCCCTTCTCCATAAACTCTCTGCGGGCACTGTCTATTAACTTTTCTCTGGTTTCTTTATCTGCACCCATTCATTTCACCTTAGATAACAACGTTACGTAACGCTGTTATCTTAATATATTTTTGAAAGTCTGTCAACACCTTTTTTATGAATTGGCTTTTTTCTGAATTGAAAAAGTGGCGCCGCGGAAACTATCTTTTGTTCGAAGGGTGTTTTGTCCCACGTAGCGGCGCATCTTTCACACAAAGAAAAAAAGACAATTCATAAATGAACTGTCCTTTTTAGAGAAGGTATTTCTCTTATGGGGTATAGCAAAAAACTATAATGTATTGGGGGGGTTACATCTAGAAGTATAGCACCAGGTACCCCCTTTCGCAATCCACGTAATTCACAAATATTACAAAACCTTATGGCTGTTTTCGGTAATTTTGTACAAAGAAAAGTCGCCATTTTTCACAATGACGACTTTTTCGGTTACTTTTTTCAGTTTTTTAAGCATTTTGACAACAGTGCTTCTTTACGTAAATGAAACTCCTATTAAACTTCACTACGATTCGCAAACAATGCCTCAAATTCCTCTCTGGTGATGCGTTCTTTCTCAAGAAGCAACTCGGAACAAGCATGTAAAATATCCATATGCTCCGTAATAATATCTTTTGCCTTAGCGTAACATTCGTCGATGATTGCTTTTACTTCCACATCGATATCGCCGGCAATCTTTTCGCTGTAAGGTCTGGTCTGTGCCAAATCACGACCGATGAATACTTCATCACCGTCGCTGTCATAATTGATTACGCCCAGGTTGGACATACCATAAACCATAACCATATCGCGGGCAACCTGTGTCGCCTTGCGGATATCGCTGGATGCACCTGTGGTAATATCGTCAAAAATCAACTCTTCCGCAATTCGTCCGCCCAAAGAAACCATAATGTGCTGTTTCATCTGGCCCTTGGTATGGAACATTTCATCCTTCTCAGGCAAAGGCATGGTATAACCTGCCGCACTTCCGCCTGTAGGAATAATAGACACTGTATATACAGGATCCATGTCCGGTAGTACATGGAATAAAATCGCATGGCCGGACTCGTGATATGCAGTAATCTTTCTTTCCTTCTCGGAAACCACCTTGCTCTTCTTCTCGGTTCCGATGCCCACCTTCAAGAATGCCTTGGTAACATCTTCTTCCTTGATATATGCACGGTCTTCCTTGGCTGCAAGAATTGCTGCCTCATTTAAAAGATTCTCCAAATCCGCACCGGTAAATCCTGCTGTAGTCTGTGCAATTTTCTTCAAATCCACATCATCGCCAAGAGGCTTATTCTTAGCGTGCACGTTAAGAATTTCTTCACGTCCGCCCACATCGGGTCTTCCCACTCTGATTTTACGGTCAAAACGTCCGGGACGAAGAATTGCCGGATCAAGAATATCTACACGGTTAGTTGCCGCAAGAACGATAATTCCGCTATTCTCACCGAAACCATCCATTTCTACCAGCAACTGGTTCAAGGTCTGCTCACGCTCGTCGTGGCCACCACCCATACCGGTACCACGGCGTCTTGCTACCGCATCAATTTCATCGATAAAAACAATACAAGGCTTGTTGGCATTTGCTTCTTCAAACAAATCTCTTACACGTGATGCACCTACACCAACAAACATCTCCACAAAGTCAGAACCGGAAATACTATAAAACGGTACTCCCGCTTCACCTGCAATTGCCTTGGCAAGCAATGTTTTACCTGTTCCCGGAGGGCCCTCAAGAAGCACACCTTTGGGAATTCTTGCTCCAACCCTGGTAAAAGCATTGGGATCTCTTAAGAACTTAATAATTTCTTCCAAATCATCCTTTTCTTCTTTTAAGCCGGCAACATCTTTCAAAGTTGTCTTGCCGTCTTTGATCATACGGGCGCGGCTCTTTCCGAAGTTCATCATCTTGCTTCCGCCACCGGCCGCATCTGCCTGCGCATTCATAAACATCACAAAGAAAAATGCACAGATGCAAAGGATAATCAACGGCGGTAACATATAAGTAAGGAACCAGTTATCCTGGGGCACTTCACCCACAACCGGATCCAAGCCGCTCTCTCTTAAGTAATTCTCAATTCCCTTAACATCTGTAACATTTAAGGTTCTCGTTGTTCCGTTGGTGGTTACAATCTGAATTTTACCACCATCAGACTCCTTGGTCTGTTCAATGATTACGGACTCCACTTCGCCTTTTTCTACAGCGGCTTCCAAATCACCTCTTGTAAAAGAATAGTTTCCGAAATCAAGACTTCCGATCCATACTGCGATTAAAACCAAAATCACAATCAGGAAGAAAATCGGTCCTACTCCCGCTCTTCTTTCTTTATTCACTAAGTTATCTCCTATCTGTATGTTCTATTTCAACGCCGTCCGTTATACGCATTTCCATGCAACAAATCCCTGCGTTTCTTTCTTTTATGCTTCAATCTCTACCACACCGACATAAGGATAGTTGCGATGTTTCTGAGCACAATCAAGTCCATAACCAACCACAAACAAGTCAGGAATCTGGAAACCGGTATAATCCACATCCACTTCCACCACTCTTCTTTCAGGCTTATCAAGCAAGGTACAGAGTGCCAAACTTGCCGGCTTACGGCTCTTCAAAAGTTCCATCAATTTGCTTAAAGTTCTTCCTGAATCGATAATATCTTCCACTACAAGCACGTCTTTTCCTTCGATGGAATCGTCCAGGTCTTTGATAATTTTAATCTGGCCGCTGGAAACGGTTCCGTCACCATAGCTGGATACTGACATAAAATCAAGACTTACAGGCACTGTAATTCGCTTCGCCAATTCGCACATAAAGAATACACCGCCACGCAAAACGCAAACCAGATGCAACTCTTTTCCTTCATATCGCTTGCTAATCTCCGCTGCCATTTCACGAATCTTCTTATCTACTTCCTCTTCCGGAATCAGTACATTAATCTTCTCCATTTTCATTTCCTCCTATGGTAATTTCCAAAACACGTTTCGTTTCTTCCGTAATTTTATAAAAACTGCCGATTCTGTAGCCCGGAATCCACATAACGTGGTTATCATCCGCCAGAATCCAGGTTTCATCTCTTTTGTACACAGGAATCTTTTCCTGAATAAAATATTCCTTCAATTTCTTACGTCCGCCCTCATCATTCACGGTCAAAAAATCGCCTTCCATGCGTTTGCGAAAAATAGGGCACTTGGTTATTTTATCATAATCAAACCATTTCGTATATGTTTTTTGCGGAATATTTTTCAATTCGTAGTTTAAAAGCAACCTTGCGCGAACATGCCCCAAATTATGCAACGAAAAAGAAATCTCTTCGCCACGCTCTAATTCTTCCTTTGAAAGTAGCGCTACTGACACGCCGGTTCCCAAGGCAGTTTGTGGGGTGTTAGCAAAAAAGCTGTTATCCGCACGTCGACTAATGGCACAATCATCGCCACCGCTCTCCCTACGGATAAAAATCCCTTCCGCAATCCTGTAGGCCACCATTCCTGCCGGCAGTGAAATCATCCGTCCGGACTGCAATCCGAACAAATTCATTACTTCCTGCACATGCACCTTGCCTATGTCTCGGACCGTTCCTCCGATAACCGCAATTGCCTGATATAAAACTCTCGAAACAATAGTAATATGTTCTTCGGATACTATTTTATCCTGAATCAAAACACCGCCATCCTGCAAGTTGCAATATTGTAAATAGGCTTCCTGCGTCTTATATTCCAAATATGCTTCGGCATCCCGCAAATCTGCTGCCGCATCCGCAATTCGCTCTTCAGCCCCGCCATATAATTTCTCTGCCAAAGGCATAATTTCATGACGAATATAATTTCTTGCATATTCCACAGATGCATTGGTCTCGTCAGTCTGCCAGCCGATTTGTTTTGCAATCAGATAATCTTCAATCTCCTGCCTTGTCACATCCAACAAAGGTCGGATTACAACACCGTTTACCGGGCGGATGCCACCAAGTCCCTTCAGGCTGCTTCCGCGAAACAAGTGAAAAAGCATAGTCTCCGCACAATCACCTTTGTTGTGGGCAACCGCAATTTTATCCCCATCATATTTCTCCAACAATTCCTCAAAGAACGCATAACGGACATTACGCCCGGCTTCTTCAAAGGAAAGCCCCTGTTCCTTAGCAAACGATGCTACGTCCTCACGTTTTACCTCGCAGGGGATATCTAGTCTTTTACACAACTGTTGCACAAACTCTTCGTCTCGCACAGCGGTCTCGCGAAACATATGATTGACATGGGCAACGATTACTTTAAGATTCATATCCGCTCGCAGTTTGGAAAGCACAGAAAGAAGGCAGACAGAGTCCGCCCCGCCGGAAACACCGACAATGACGGTATCTCCATTTTCCAACATATGATGTTTTTGCATATATTCCACGACATTTTTAATCATGTTCTAAATATATCTAAAATTTGTGAAATTTTCAAGTATAGCCGCATTTCTCATATAGTTTGTCCGTTAAAAGTCATCGTAAAAGAATTTCGCAAAGCATCACAAAGTAACCGCCGTCAGTTTCCCTACCACAATGGTCATATCGTCGCGAATCCGTCCCGCGCACCTGCGGATTGTGCATTGCATAAGGAAATTTGCTGCTTCTTCCACATCTTCAATCTCCATTTTGGCAAAGGTCTGCAGGAGTGATTTTTCATCTCCGTAACATTCCAGGACCCCATCAGAAATCATTAATATACAATTCCCCTCCGTCAGTTCATAGGTGGTATCATAAAGGCCATCGGTATCGATTTCACTTTTTAATCTATCCGCTATATATACCGCATTTTCACCTTCCAGACCATTCACATGAAATCCCAGCGGGAAACCTATATTCTTAACCCGTTCTATTGTGTCTTCACGCCGGATATAACTGTCGCAGGCCCCGTATTTACGAAACGCTACAGTCCCTTCCACCAAATCCAATACGCCCACGTCCAGTGAAGGCATATTCTGCTCCCTACCTTGTGCTACAAAAAGACTGTTCACCATATCCGCAGCTTCCTGCATTGTAAAACCGGTATCCAGATATTTTTCCACCAACTCCAGCACCCGCTCACTATCGCGGCAGGCCTCGGCACCCGACCCCGCTCCATCCGAAATCATACAAACTTTTTTCGTTCCCGTAACGTCATATACTAAGCAATTATCTCCTGACACAGACTCATTTTCCTTGGTAGCAACCGCAATGCCCGTTTTAAATTCAAAACGCCCGCGGCTTTCAAACACATATGTATCATATTCATATGCCACAAAAAACAAATTCTCCTTAGCAGATACCAAAGGAAAACCAAATAACTCTGTCAAAACATCGGCAATGTCTTCGGTGGTGTAATCTGCATTCCGCTGTCCCCGCATAGTTAATACAAACTGTAATGCCCCTTTCCGTCTCAGAAGAAAGATTTCTTTCAAAAGAATACCGTGTTTGGATAAACCGTTTTTTAAAATACGTACTTTCCTGGCATTTGGCACACTGTAGGTCAGACTTTCTTCCGCCAATTCCTCCATACTTTTGGCCATTTCCTTAAGACGCAATTCCATAATTCTTCGGTTTTCATGTAGTATTTTTTGAAATACAAGTTCCCGTCGATCCATAATGCCTGTAGGGGCTTCTGCCTCCATTTCCCGAAAAGAATACGATAACTCTTTGTACGCATCTGCCAGAAGCAGAATCCGCTTTCTCCCATATGCAGGCAGCAACTTCGCTTCCTCCTTTTTATCCAAACCCATATCCACATCCTCCTGCATGTCCTATTTCTCCGGCCGGTTGCATATAATCAAATAAAAGCGCTAATTATGTACGATTACTTACAAACAACAGTCCGGGAGTCATAAGTATAGCAGACAGGCTTCGCGATTTGTGTCGAAGCGCGGTTGCGACAGCTAAAATATTTGCGACATTTTTTGCAATTGAATTTTTGACCTTTGTATGTTTTTTTAATCCGTTTTATTCAATACGAAACACAAAAGACGCTGCAATCAACTGATTGCAACGTCTCCCACATAAATTTCCAATATGTATTTTCTCCATTTCAAGTCTGCAAATATCCCGGCAAACTATACCAACTTACCGCCACAATAAGGACAATATCTGGTTCCGTCAGGCACGCCTAAACAGTGCGGGCATTTCAAAGGATAGTTCTCCTTTTCTTCCTCAGTAAGACCTGCGCCATTCATAAGGTGCACCATCTTTTCCTTATCGTAATTGGGCATATTTTTATTCATTGCATGGAAAGCTTCTTCCTTCTTTGCCTGCTCAGCCGCAGCTGCTGCCTGCTGTGCCGCCAAAGCCTCTGCCGCTTTTTTATCCGCATATTCCTGCTGTTTTTCCTGGATTTTACTGCTGACACCCATGACAATTGCAGAACCGATTGCGGTACCCAGCGCATTTCCCATAGCATCGCCGAAACCACTTCGGTTGTTGTAAGTTCTATTGCTGTTAATAATACTTCTTCCCACGTTACTTACAATATTGGATGCGGTATTTACCGTAGGGTTATACTGCGTTCTTAAATGTTTGGGCGGATTTGAAAAACTTGATGTAAAATGTGAAACCTTAGGCTTGGGACGACTTGCCGCCGTAAAAGCACCCATCGCCCCCATTGCTGCGTTGAACGCACCCCCGGCCGCCTTAGCGCCTATGTGTCTGTTTTTTCTTCCGAATGCCATTTTATTTCCTCCTATAAAAGCTTCTCCCACATTGCTTTTGTCTGTCCGTTCGTTTCTATCTCGTACACTCTTTTCACTTCATTATACAATTCAATGTCGATAAACCGCAAGTCTCTTTCTGCTTCTTTTACCCATCCAAGCATTGCCTTCGCAGCCACATTACGCCAACGGATAATAGGCGACTGAATACATACTTTAATAAGCTTACTTCCTTTGCGATAGTGCTTGTCCAAATATTGCACAATCATATCCAAACGTATTTCACCCTGTACGGATCCAAGTCCGAGGGAATTACCCATTTCGTTGGGGTATTGGTCATAGGCAATTTTACGATCACAAAGTTCAATAAAATCATCAACAAACTGATTATTTTTGAAAAAATAATAACAGAACTGGTAGTACTTCGGGAAATCCATCTTCATCAGTCGAAGAAGATGCTCTGACATATCGATATCATACATATCTGCAATGCGCATACAGTTGTGCGTATTGTTTTCGATGTTTTCCACGATAAAAACATTTAAATCCAGACGCTTTAACACTTCCCGCACCTTGATAATCACACGATCTGCATCTTCAATTTTACTGTTTTTAAAATACGCCTCCACGTCAGTTATCAGCGCCACCTGCTCCGCGTCCCAATTGTGCTTTTTACACTCTTCCAAATATAAAAGTGCCAGCTCCACAGGATTCTCCATTACGGACATTCCCTGACAAGGTCCTTCGTCCAAAAGTCCCGCTATAATATCTGAAGCACCGGCGAACTCCTCAGTTGAGAAATTACCTACCTGCAGACGCTCGTACAAATCACACTTCATTGCACATTCGAAGCCCAAATATGCGTATAACACCGTATTGTTACAACCGTGACAAAGAAGCCATTCTTTCTTCTCCTCAGTATCAGCCTTCATCATCTCCACTACATTTATTTTGCCCCAGCCTTTTAATTTCTTCGCCAGCTCAAAATAAAAGTCCTGCTTCTCAGCCTCTTTCCATCCTGCCGTATTCCAAATCACATAATCCGTAAATTCCTCTGAATATGCAAGGACCTTCAAAATTCTCTTCGCGCCTTCATTGTCCGACAAATCAAACAAGGTCAACAAAATCAACCCCAATTTAACGGAAACCACCTTATAACCATAGGAAATAAAAGTGGCCGCCATCAGTTTTAACTTGCCTGCATCATACTCCTGACGATTCTCATAAATGCGCTCCAGCAATTCCTTACGAATCGTAGCAATCTGGAAATCCTTCGTTTCTTGGCTCTCAAATAACACCAAAGCCTCTTTGGGATCCATCTCCAAATATTCCTTGATTAATGCGCAAAATTCTTCTACGCTACTATCTTCACCTTTTCCGAGATGGTGAACACAAATCCCTTCCAAAGCCCCGGGCGCATAACGCAACTCGTTCTCTTTATATTCCTTTTTCTCTAAAATAAAGTCTTCCGGCAGTTCCCCCTGCAACTTAAGACATTGTTCCATTCTATAAAAAATACTGCCCTCTGCCATATCGCAATACCTCTTTGTAAAACTCTCTTTGCTTTATAAAATCCGCAACTATTGTCTGTTATAATAATCAATTCCCGCGCTGGGATTGAAATACGTTCTGATATAACCATCCTGGGAGACCACTACAAACTCGTTAGTTTCTTCACGATAATATACATCATCGCCGTCCTCGGACTCAATTTTATGTAAGGTATCCGGATGAATAATGACCTTATATGCCGCAAGCTCATATTCTTCTGCCGATGCAAACCCCATCTCAATACCATGTTTATCATAATGCTGATCAAGCAACTTCTGATTACGGAATGTCACCTCTGCCACAGTCACTTCTTCGACTACAGGCTCTTCACTAACCGGCTCCTCACTCTCTTCAACTTCCGGCTCATCTTCCGAAACAACTTCCTCTTCCTCGGAAAGTTCAGATTCAGACTCATTCTCAACCTCTTCGGATACGTTTTCCTCGGACGCTTCCTCATCTATCAATGCCTGCGAATCTTCCTCATCGATATCGGCATACACCTCTGAAACAATCTCCGAATTACCTTGCAGATTATGGTTTGGATTCTCAGCATCCTCACCACCGATTCCAAAAAGCGATGCTATAATCACAATAATTATGGCAAGAATGGTTGTAATCACTCCGCCTATTGTTTTCTTGCCTTTTTTATTCTGTCCTGCATTTTTACTCATTGCTTTACTCCTGATTTTATCTTTTTAAAAGGTATTTCCTTTTATTGCACATCTTTCATTTATGTATCATATCAACTGTCAGCCATAGCCTTAAGTTCGGCACTTACAATATCATACTTAGTCAGCAAATCATAAACAGCATCCTGCGAAAGCACTCCCCGTTTCAAATCTGCCGGCAACTTTCCAGCCTCATCATCTTCATAATCGCGTCTCCAGATATCACTCCCGTAATACGCTTCCAGTTCTATGATTTTTTCTCTGACTATTCCATATTGTTCAATCGCCTTGGATAAATCAGAAACCGCCCTATTCGCTTCATCCAATATCTCTTCATAGTATTGAATTCTTTCAATCTGTTCCATTGCAAATCATTCCTCATTTCATATCAGAATCAGCCATCTGCCTTTAAACACAGTGCGTCCGGCAGACCAATCTAAATTTCATTTTTTGCCCGCTCCAAAGCTTCAATCACCTTATCGCACCAGGCATCAAACTCAGGATCATCCTTCTGACACTCCTCCGGATGTGCCAAAATATAATCCAGCGCAATTCGTACACCTTGGTCAAAACGAACGGTAGTCTTCATGTCAGGCACAGCTCTTTTTAACTTGCTGTTATCAAACACAACCGAAACCGACTTGTCGCCAATTAAACTTCCCGTAAAATCATAGCCGTATTTATCTCCGGTAGCCGCCAGAAATTCGGAAGATACATAATAGGGCTTTAACTCTACACCTAATGCGTCCGCAATTGTAGCATAAATCTGATTCCAGCTTAATGTTTCATCGCCTGTAATGTGGAAAGCCTCGCCAATCGCGTGGCGGTTCCCCATAAGCCCTGTAAAACCAATTGCGAAGTCTTTATTAAAAGTTGTTGTCCAGAGAGAACTTCCGTCGCCCTGAATAATTACGGGCTTGCCTGCCTGCATTCTTTTAATTACCTGCCAAAAACCATTTTTACCATGAACACCCAAAGGAATATTGCGTTCATCATAAGTGTGACTCGGACGCACAATGGTAATCGGAAATCCTTCTTCACGATACTTCTTCATCAAAAATTCTTCGCAGGCAATTTTATCTCTGGAATACTGCCAATAAGGATTTGCAAGCGTTGTCCCTTCCGTAATCACATAAGATGCTGCCGGCTTATGATACGCCGACGCCGAACTGATATAAATATACTGTCTCGTTTTATCCTTAAACAGGCGATAATCACGTTCCACCTGCTCTACATGGAAACCGATAAATTCACACACTGTATCAAAAGATAAATCCTTGATTTTACTTGCTACATCAGCCTCATCATTCATATCCGCGATAATCTGATGCACACCCCCGGGAACTACAGAATTTCGATTTCCTCTGTTAATCATCCAAACTTCCCAATGCAACTCATTCACCAGACGTTTTACAATCGCTGTGCTGATAATCCCCGTTCCGCCAATAAATAATGCTTTCATAAATACCTCTTTCCGGCATAAATCCCAATACGCTATTTTATGTATTATCTGTTGTCTAATTATTTCATTCAGTCTTTATCATCAAATGCCTTTCCAAACTGTGTTTCGTACAACTCGGTGTAAATACCGCCGTCATCCACCAATTCCTGATGCACGCCTCGCTCCGCAATCACGCCGTCTTTAATAACAAGAATCTCATCTGCTGCCAGAATGGTCGATAAGCGATGTGCAATCAATATACTGGTTTTCGACTTGATAATCGGATCGATAGCTTCCTGAATTTTACTTTCAGAAATTGAATCCAAGGATGCCGTTGCCTCATCAAAAATAAACAATACCGGATCTTTTAATAAAATTCTTGCAATGGAAAGTCTCTGCTTCTCACCGCCGGACAACTTAAGGCCACGGTTGCCTACCGGCGTATCTAAGCCTTTTTCCTGTTTCTCGATAAAATCATAAATATTCGCTTTTTTACAAGCTTCTAACAATTCTTCTTCTGTTGCATCCGGTTTCGCATAGAGAAGATTATCTCGAATAGTACCGTTAAAAAGATAAGTTTCCTGACTTACAATGCCTACTTTATCACGCAAGAAATTCAAATCGAGTTTACGCACGTCTACGCCGTCAAAAGTAACCTCACCCTCCTGCACATCATAGAGACGGGGAATTAAGTTAATAATGGTGCTTTTACCGGAACCCGAAGGACCTACAATAGCAATACTTTTACCTTTCTCAAGTGTAAAATTAATATCCTTAAGAATCTTTCTTTCCGGTGTATAACCGAAGCCAACATGCTTGAATTCAATATTTCCTTCTGCAGTTTTCGGTGCGATGGCATCCGGTGCATTCTGAATTTCAACCGGCATATCAAAATATTCAAAAATACGAGTAAACAACGCCATGGAACGAATCCATTCCACCTGAATGTTAAGCAACGAATTCACCGGACCGTACATTTTTCCAAGAAGGGCAACCATTACGGAAATATCACCTACGGTTAAAGTAGAGTCATATTTCATGATGAGAATACCGCCTACTAAATAAAGCAACATAGGCCCCACGCTGGAAAAAGTATTAATTACCACCATAAACCAACGTCCCGCCATACCTTCGCGGATATTTAGACGAATCATTCTGTGATTAGCACTCTCATAACGACCGTATTCATAATCCTCTTTACCGAATAACTTCACAAGAAGCTGTCCGCTGACTGACAAAGTCTCATTTAAAATGCCATTGATTTCATCGTTGCATTCCTGAGCTTCCGTGGTTAATTTCCACCTTGTCTTACCGGCCAGACGGGTCGGAATGGCAAACAACGGAATAATTAATACACCGACAGTAGCAAGAATCCAGTTCTCGCGATACATCAAAACCATTGCAACGCCTAAAGTAATTCCGTTAGACAGAATCGAACTAAAGGTGCTGGTTATCACACGTTCCACACCGGCAATATCTCCGGTCATTCTGGTAATAATATCACCCTGATTATTGGTGGTAAAGAAGCTCTGCGACATACGCTGCAAATGCCTGTACATTTTATTGCGCATGTCATAGGTAATGTGCTGGGCAATCCAGTTATTCAAATAACTTTCTGCCACACGAATTAAATTACCGCCCAAAGTCACACCCAAAGAAATCAGAATCAAAGTAATCAATTTCTTTAAGTCCTGTCCGATAAGACCTTCATCGATAATGCGACCGGTCAATACCGAGGGCAACAATGTCAATGCTGATGACCCGAGAATACAGATAAGCACAATTGTCATCTGCTTCCAATATGGTGTCAGATAAGAAAAAATTCTCTTTAACAATGGTAATGTTACTTTCGGTGCATTGGCCTTCTCTTCTTCCGTAAGGAATCGTCCTCCTCTTCCGCCGCCAGGTGCCATCTTTTGTATCCTCCTTTTTTACATTGCCATAAAAGCGTAACGTAACACAAACACAATCGCTACAATTAATGTCAAAGGCTTAATCTCCCTAAACTTACCCAACAATGCTTTCATCAAGCAGAATGTAATCAGCCCCATAGCAATACCGTTTGCAATAGAATAAGTAAACGGCATAAAAATTACGGTACAGAATGCCGGAAGGGCATTGCTCATATCTGCAAAATCCACATCTTTTAAATTTGACAACATACCGATACCAACAAAAATCAACGCAGGAGCCGTTGCAGCCGAAGGCACGATTGCCACGAACGGTGCAAGTAAAATTGCCGCAAGAAACATAAGGGAAGTAGTCAAACTTGTCATACCTGTACGTCCGCCTGCACCTACTCCGGCACTGGACTCAACCATAGTTGTAACCGTAGATGTACCTACCATTGCGCCTGCTGCAGTTGAAATCGCATCGCACATCAGCGCTTCCTTCATGCGATACACTTCACCCTTTTCATCCACCATTCCGGCCTGCTTTGCAGCGCCAAACAAAGTTCCGATGGAGTCAAACATATTAACCAAAGAGAAACTGATAACCAGCATAATTACCGTAAAAGTTGTCTCCACCCAATTTCCTCCACCAAACAATCCTGCGAAATCCATCTTTATAAAAGACACTTCCGCAAAATCTCTTAACTGTCCGCCAAAGTTAAAACTAAAATCAGACAACTGTGTAACACCCAAAGGAATACCTACAATGGTTGCCACAATAATACCGATTAAGATAGATGCCGTTACTTTCTTATAGGCCAACACTGCAATAACCACGAGACCAATTAATGCAACAACGCCACCTAAAATCAACTTAATCTGCTCAGATGTCACACCGCCTTCTCTCCAGGCCGCAAAATTCACCATTGCAACCAAGGTAGAATCATTCCCTACCACGAGGCCTGCATTTTTAAGACCAATAATTGTAATAAACAAACCGATACCGGGCGCAATTGCACCCTTGATGCATTCTGGAATCGCCCTGATAATGGCTTCACGCAAACCTACCACAGTAATGAAAACAAACAAGAGACCTGAGATGAAAACAATAACCAAGGCTTGCTGATAGCTATATCCAAGACCAAGCACTACCGTATATGCAAAGAAAGCGTTCAACCCCATACCCGGTGCCTGCGCAAAAGGTACCTTTGCATAAATCGCGCACAAAAATGTCCCGATAAAAGCACCCAGACAGGTACCAATAAATACACCATTATATACTTTGGTTGCCATATCACCATCGCCCATAATTACATAGGGGTCTGATAAAATCTGAGGATTTAGAATCAGGATATATGCCAACGTAATGAATGTGGTAAGCCCCGCCAAAATTTCCGTTTTATAATTCGTATTATATTTGTCAAAATTAAAATATTTCTTCAACATACAAGCCTCCGCATGATTGTCATTCTTATCTTATAGTATAGCATAATCTGCTATTTTTTAACAACTCATATATACACCGTTTCCAAACCTTATTACAACTATAAATCTTTTAAAATCAATTTTACAGAAATAAAAAACCTCCCTTGGATTTCTCCAAGAGAGGTTTTGAATGATTACTTATAAAAATTATAACTGAGGACCAGCACTTACTAATGCCTTACCAGCTTCATTTCCTTCATACTTAGCAAAGTTCTTGTTGAAACGAGAAGCAAGATCTTTTGCTTTCTCTTCCCACTGAGAAGCATCTGCATATGTATTACGAGGATCAAGAATGTTTGTATCTACACCGGGAAGCTCTGTAGGAACTTCAAAGTTGAAGATAGGAATATTCTTTGTTTCAGCCTTTTCGATTGAACCATCAAGGATTGCATCGATGATACCACGAGTATCCTTAATAGAGATACGCTTTCCTGTACCATTCCATCCTGTGTTAACCAAGTAAGCCTTAGAACCGTTAGCTTCCATCTTCTTAACAAGTTCTTCACCGTACTTTGTAGGATGTAACTCTAAGAATGCCTGTCCGAAGCATGCTGAGAATGTAGGTGTAGGTTCTGTAATACCACGTTCTGTACCTGCAAGCTTTGCTGTAAAGCCTGATAAGAAGTAGTACTTTGTCTGCTCCGGTGTCAAAATTGATACAGGAGGAAGTACGCCGAATGCGTCTGCTGATAAGAAGATTACGTTCTTAGCTGCAGGAGCTGCTGATACGGGACGTACAATGTTGTTGATGTGATCGATAGGGTAAGATACACGAGTGTTTTCTGTTACACTACCGTCATTGAAATCAATCTTACCGTTTTCATCCAATGTAACGTTTTCAAGAAGAGCGTTTCTCTTGATTGCGTTGTAGATGTCGGGTTCAGAATCTTTATCAAGGTTGATAACCTTAGCGTAGCAACCACCTTCGAAGTTGAATACACCGTTGTCATCCCAACCGTGCTCATCATCACCGATGAGAAGTCTCTTAGGATCTGTAGACAATGTAGTCTTACCTGTTCCTGAAAGACCGAAGAAGATAGCTGTGTTTTCGCCGTTCATATCTGTGTTAGCTGAGCAGTGCATAGAAGCAATACCCTTAAGAGGGAGGTAGTAGTTCATCATAGAGAACATACCCTTCTTCATTTCACCGCCGTACCATGTGTTAAGGATAACCTGTTCTCTGCTTGAGATGTTGAATGCAACAGCTGTTTCAGAGTTAAGGCCTAATTCCTTGAAGTTTTCAACTTTAGCTTTAGAAGCGTTGTATACAACAAAGTCAGGCTCAAAGTTTTCAAGTTCTTCAGCTGAAGGCTGGATGAACATGTTCTTTACAAAGTGTGCCTGCCAAGCTACTTCTACGATAAAACGAACTGCCATTCTTGTGTCTGCGTTAGCACCACAGAAAGCATCTACTACGAAAAGCTTCTTGTCGCAAAGCTCTGCCAAAGCAAGCTTCTTAAGTTCCGCCCATACATCTTCAGAGATGGGATGATTGTCGTTCTTGTATTCGTCTGTTGTCCACCATACAGTGTCCTTAGAATTCTCGTCCATAACGATATACTTATCTTTAGGTGAACGACCTGTATAAATACCAGTCATAACGTTAACAGCGCCAAGTTCGCTTTCCTGACCTACTTCATAGCCTGTTAAATCAGCTCTGGTTTCTTCTTCGAATAATACTTCGAAGGAAGGATTGTGCACGATTTCAGTTGTTCCGGTGATGCCGTACTTTTCCAAATTAATGTTTGCCATCTGATTAAAACCTCTTTCTTTATTATTTTTATTTATGGGTTACTAACAATCCGCTTTAACCAAACTGTAGTAATCCGTCGTAATTATACTAGATAATTAAGGTGCTCGTCAATATGATTATTTAAAAGATTTCAAGATTTTTCAGCCTTTCATCAATTACTGCTATTCGTACACATACGGATAAAAACCGCACTCGTCCCAACGGTCTTTCTCCACTTCGATCCAGATAATCTTATGCTCCGTATCCGGAACTTCTTCATCCGTCAATTCTTTAATATATACGTAATTACCGCCACCCAGCCATTCCCGTTGTGCCACAGCCGTCACTTCCGCTTCGGTTACTCTCATACCGTAGTGCAAAAGAAAATGATCTTCAAAAAACTCTTCATCGTACTTTTGGTCCAGTTCACGCAAAATATTTCCCGGCAACCTATCATCATACAAACTCAATGTAAAATCCAAATCTTCCTCGGTTTTATCCACCATACTGATACGTCCCTGCGATACATCATTCATCTCCGGTTCTTTGGGCACTGTCATAATATAATATTCAAAGTTAAGTGATGTAAGGTATTCTTCTTTGGTTTGCGTCACGTCATTATCCGTAAGGTTCTCTATGGTTCCGTGATAATCTCTGTCTTCGTCTACGGAAGTAATGTTGAACTTCACCATATCACCTTCAATCACATTATCCGCATCTTCTACGTAAACATGAAGCCAGCCATATTCCGTACTGTCAACTACGCATCTCGTGCCTTTTTTCTCTTCATGAATTCCAATTACCACTCCCGTAGCATCCGAAATGGCTCCGGAAGTAAATTCATATCCGATTGCTTCATCCTGCAGACGAAACAACTCTATCGCCTCTTCATCCCTATCGTAGTATGTGAAATTAACCGCATTTCCGGCTTTTAATTTTCGTATATAGATAAATTCCTGATATGTATCACCGGAATATCCGTCACCGTCCGGCGTTTGGATTGCTTCCGGCGCCGCACTTCCGATCTCATATGTTACGTCATTGGTTGCCACCAGGGTAATGTCCGGGTCATGAACAAAAACATACATTTCCGGTTTGACAGGCTTCTGCCCGGATATCTCCTCAACCTGTTCTAAAATCTGCGTAAAATACGGACTGTCTTTACTACAGACCAGAGTCTCAGTATCCTGAAAATAGATACTTTGCACATTTACATTTGCGCCTTCAATTTTATATTTCACAGCAGGCGTACAACCGCACAATAACAGACAAAACATCAGAACAATAACTACTTTCTTTATCATCCGAATCCCCCTTTGGAACATCCCTAAAAACACATTTTTACTGCCTTTTTCACAGTTTCCCTTAAAACCACTTTCATTATACCATAAACGCTTCAGCATTTTAAATATAATAGTATCTCTTATATTAAGAAAAATAGTTTTGCTCTCTCACTGAATTTTTATTTTACTTTACACCCGTTTCTTTTTTATATATACTTATTTTAATTATATTTTTACAGAAAGAGGGTAAAAGA